>CAMVEQ010000028.1:0-29859 GCA_947166545.1 uncultured Treponema sp.
TATGGTAAAAATATGAACATAGTGCTATATTCTATGCAAATGCAAACAAATATTCAAGCCCTAATTTTCGATTTAGACGGTACTCTTCTTAATACACTCGACGATCTTGCAGACAGCTGTAATATCATGCTCAAACACTTCAATTTTCCTCAAAGAACAATTGATGAAGTACGCCAATTTGTAGGAAACGGACTTGGCGTTCTCACAGAGAAAGCAATTCCAGAAGGCCGAAACAATCCTCTCTACAATCAGGCATTGGAATACATAAGACAAACATACGCTTCTCATTCACAGGTAAAGACACACCCCTACAATGGCATTATTGAACTTATTCAAGAACTGAACAAAGAAGGCATTCACACAGGAATAGTATCAAATAAACCTGATGCACAAGTAAAGGAATTAGCAAAACTTTATTTTTCCCCCTACATTAACAGTAACACAGCCGTAGGGGAACAGGAAAGTAAAGGAATAAGAAGAAAACCTGCACCTGACTCCACTCTTGCAGTAATGAACATTCTGAACGTAACTCCAAAACAGACAGTCTATGTAGGAGATTCCGATGTAGACATTGCAACCGCCCAAAATGCGGGGATTCCTTGCATAAGCGTTACATGGGGATTCCGTTCAAAAGAATTCCTTATTCAGAACGGAGCAAAAATTCTTGCAGAAACCCCACAGGACATACTAAGCATCATAAAAGACGGTTGCCAAAGAAATATTCACCTTGAGTAGTGTTCAGCGTTGAAAATGAAATCGTAGACCTCTGTTCATCCGGTACATTTTTCAATGTCCAGTCAGTACTTTTCAGCACAACTCCTTCAAAAACACCTTCTTCTGGAAATGTAAAAGTTACGGAACACCCGTCTTCCGCAATTGAAGCAGAACCAGAATAGGCTCCGCTTACAAAACCGTTTTCAGAAATGTGCATACGCTTTGACACAGTTGCAGTGCCATCAATGCGGGGAACACGGCTACGCCTTGTAACGATTACTTCATAATCACCAGCAATGTCTGACAGCGAAAATTTTGGACATTCCTGTTCGCCATAATATTCATTCATATCAAGTACAGGCCAGCCATCTTTGTTAAAGAACATCTGTCTGACCTGAAGTGTAAAATCTGACACAGGTAAAAAGGTTGTACGTGAGTGACATGCAAAAAGAATGCGTCCGTCTTTATCACGTAAAACAGACTGTCCTCCAGGAGACGAAAAACCGTATCCATCACCAAACTGAAAAGCTCCAATAATTTTTCCGCCAACGGCATGGTAGCCACTTGCAGAAGCCGTTGTATCAAAAGTCATTCTCTGTCCGCTTGTATCAATATATGGTCCTTCAATTTCTTTACTGCGGCCAACACCTACTCTATACTGGATATTTAAATCACCCATCGATACAAAAAGATAGTAATAGCCAGTTTCGCTATTAAAAATCAGCTGAGAACCTTCATACGCAGCCCCCATACCGCCTGCAATGCAGATGCCAGAATTATCTTTAATACTGTCCAGCGGTTTATCCATAACCTTACCTGTTTTCTGATTTACAGGCTTAAAACTCTTGGAATCTACATAAACAAGAGCAATTCCACCTTTCCAAGAGCCGTAAGTAAGAGCATAGCATGTATTCTTTCCTATCTTATATTCCTTTAAGGCCCCCGTGGCAATGTCAAATACAAATTCAGGATCTATCGCCCCAAAGCCATGCTCCCAATCACCCCCAGCAGAATTTCCGCAGCTCTCATAGCCAATTTGAGAATTCTGAGTCTGTTCCGTTGCCCATACATAGCGGACAAGAGTTGAACTCTTATATATTGAAGAATCATAACGGGAAGCTGGAATAAAAGGGCCTTCGGGTTTATCTGCAATTGCAAGTGTTATGCAGGCGGCAGGGTGAACAGTTCCGTTGGCAAGGGAAAGACTATCAGTAATAATACCATGGAACATATAATATTTTCCATTCTGATACACAACAGTAGGTGCCCAGCTGTTGGGATGCTTATTTGCAGAATACCATTTTGTGCTGTATGCAGTGCCATCATTTGTAGCATACCCAACCCACTTTAAAAAGTCATCATCCCATTCAACATGACGATATTTCAAAGAAACATCTTTCGGATTCCAAAGTGCACTCTGCCTATGCTTTGCCCAATGAATGCAGTCACTAGAAGAACGCACCTGCACTCCGTCCGTCCATCCTGTAGAGTACACATAATATTTACCAGAAACAGGATCTTGAAACAGTTTCGGATCATGACATTTCCAGGTAGAATAAGATGTCCGTGAATATTTCTGACTGATAAAGTCTGAAGACGCAGGATCTTGCCTTACAGGAGTATACTCAGAAACTTCATCTGACAGTTCACTTCTTTTTAATGTGTTTTCAAAAATATCTGTTTCAAGAGGCTGTCTAATATGCTGTGTGTGCTTTTTAGAACACGAGGTAATAGCAAATAAAAAAGCCGTCATTGAAAACAGTGCAAAAACAACTCGCAAAAAACAGAAAAATGAGTTTTTCATCAATAAACCTCCCGGTTCTTTTTATACTCATTGGGCGTTACAGAGTAAAAATCCTTGAAAGTGGCAGAAAACTTACTCTGACTTTCATAACCTACGGCAAGGGCAATTTCATTTACAGATAATTCTGTAGAGCAAAGTAATTCGGCAGCTTTTTCCATGCGGTGCTTTTTTATATGTGCCGCAACCGAAGTTCCGTACACATCCTTAAACACCGTCTTTAATGTAGTAGGATTCATGTAAAATTCATGAGCAAGCTCATCTATAGTAATTCGCTTTGAAAGATTTTCCGTAAGCCGTTCATGCACTTTTTTTATGGCCTCTACCTGATTTTCCATATATCTGGAATTTTCATTTATCTGCTCATGATTTCCTTCAAAATCAGGGCAGGACATTTCCATAAGCTTTTCCATCATGTCATGCAAAATCTTATTCCGTTCTGTTTTAGATGCACTGTAAAAAACTTCCTTTCCGTCACGATAGCTTTCAATAAGCCCAGAATCTTTTAAAACCCTAAGATGATGCGACACCGCAGGCATAGTCATGTCCATAAGCTGAGCAATGTCGTTTACACATTCCTGAGCATGACAAAGCAACCAGAAAATCTTTAGGCGTGTAGTATCAGAAAGCAGTGAAAACATCTGAGCCACAGCTTGAAACATACTTTCTTTTGCAAGTTCTTTTTTCAGAAAATCAATCTTAAAATTAGAGTGCATAGACAGACCTACCTTATTTTATTCCATTCAGAAATTATTTTATCCCAAAAAGCAATACTTTGCAAAAAAAACTTGCACTATCTATTAAACCTATGCTTAAATGTTAGTATAAGGAGCGAAACATGAAGAAGACATACAAAATTGAAGTTGACTGCGCAAACTGTGCAAACAAAATGGAAGAAGCTACAAAAAAGACAGCTGGAGTTCAGAATGCAACCGTAAACTTTATGACACAGAAAATGGAAGTAGAATTTGCAGAAGGTGCAGATGACAAAGCTGTAATGAAAGCAGTACTGAAAGCCTGCAAAAAAGTAGAATCAGACTGCGAAATTGAATTATAGGATTTTTATGACAAAGAAACAGAAAAAGATGCTTACACGCATCATTGCAGCAACAATTGCATTAATTACACTAGAATTGCCGTTCTGTAAAGTTCTGCAAGGAATACCGCAGCTCATTCTTTATGTCGCAGTCTATATAATTATAGGCGGTGACATTCTGAAAAAAGCCTTCAAAGGCATTCTGAACAGACAGGTATTCGATGAAAACTTCTTAATGGCAGTAGCGACACTTGGTGCTTTTGCCCTAGCCATCTACACAAAAAGCGGTGACTATGTAGAAGCAATTGCTGTAATGCTTTTTTACCAGATAGGAGAACTGTTTCAAGGAATTGCTGTTGGCAAAAGCCGTAAAAACATAAGTGCTCTAATGGATATCCGCCCAGACTATGCAAACATAGAAAAAAATGGAGAATTGGAGCAAGTAAGTCCTGATGAAGTACCAGTAGGAAGCATTATAATAATTCAACCTGGAGAAAAAATTCCTATTGATGGTACTGTAACGGAAGGAAATTCTACAATAGATGCAAAAGCACTTACAGGCGAAAGCGTACCTCAAAATGTAAGTGCAGGCGATGAAGTCATAAGCGGATGCATCAACATTTCAGGCCTCATAAAAATCAAGACAACAAAAGCCTTTGGCGAATCAACCGTTTCTAAGATTTTGGAGCTGGTAGAAAATTCCACATCCAGAAAATCAAAATCAGAAAACTTCATTTCAAAATTTGCAAAAGTATACACACCAATCGTATGCTACGGAGCACTTGCACTTGCAATAATTCCGCCACTGGTACGAATGCTTTTTAATATAGAACCAATGTGGAGCAGTTGGATTTACCGCTCGCTCACATTCCTTGTAATCAGCTGTCCGTGTGCGCTGGTCATCAGCATTCCGCTTTCATTCTTTGCAGGAATTGGAGGAGCAAGTCATGAAGGCATACTTGTAAAAGGCTCAAACTATCTTGAAACGCTTTCAAAAGTAAAAACAATCGTCTTTGACAAAACTGGCACGCTCACAGAAGGTGTATTCGAGGTAGTTTCAATACACCACTCTCCAATAGAAGATAAAAAACTTTTAGAATATGTTGCCCTTGCAGAATGTGCCTCAAATCACCCTATTAGCAAAAGCATTAAATATGCCTACAACAGCAAGATTGACATTTCAAGAGTAAGCGACATACAGGAATTGAGTGGCAAAGGCATTACTGCAACAGTAGACGGAATTAAAATTGCAGCAGGAAATGAAAAACTCATGCAGATGATGAACATTCCTTACTGCAAATGTCATTCAGTAGGAACCATAGTTCATGTAGCAGTAAACGGAGAATACGCAGGACACATTGTTATTTCCGACAGAATAAAGTACAATTCAAAAACAGCCATACAAGCACTAAGAAAAGCTGGCATAGAAAAGACTGTAATGCTTACAGGAGACACAAAAGCCGTTGCAGACTCAGTAGCAAAGGAACTGGGCATAGACATAACCTTTAGTGAACTTCTTCCAGCAGATAAAGTAAACGAAGTTGAAAAACTTCTACAGCCAAATAAAACCTTAGCTTTTGTTGGCGATGGAGTAAATGATGCTCCTGTACTTTCACGTGCAGACATAGGCATTGCCATGGGTGCAAAAGGAAGTGATGCAGCAATTGAAGCCGCAGACATTGTTCTTATGGACGATGATCCTGCAAAAATTTCAAAGGCAATCAATATATCAAAAAAATGTCTTGGCATTGTCTACCAGAATATTGTATTTGCAATTGGAATAAAAGTAATATGCCTTGTTCTTGGAGCTTTGGGCATTGCAAACATGTGGCTTGCAATATTTGCAGATGTCGGTGTCATGATACTTGCAATCTTGAACGCAATCAGGGCACTTAACGTAAAAAAAATATAACGGAGAATATAATGAAAAAAATATTATTAACAGTCCTTGCACTCAGTTTTTGCGTTTCAGCCTTTGCTGAAAAAATCACAGTCAGAATAGAACCTGGTGCTTCATGGAAAAAGAGAGCACCACAGTGTGCAGTCTGGATTGAAGATGAAAATCATCAGTATGTAGGAACTGTTTTTGTAACAAAATCGGCATCAAAAAAATCATGGAAGTTTTCACCAAAAGAAGGACGCCCAGAATCTTTACCAGTATGGTACAACAAAGCAGGTGTGTCACCAGAAAAAGCCGCAGACAAAACTTTTGACGCAGTTACAAGCGCAACACCAAAGAAAAGCATTCTTGCAGAACAAAATATTACACTGCAAAAAGGAAAGACATACTTTGTAATGTCAGAAGTAAACCAGAGCTTTGATTATAATGAATACTGGACAAAAGATAATTCCGACGTAAACGGACAGCCTTCAGTTATATACGCAGGTCAATTCACAGCACAGGAAAAACTCAATAAGTTTTCACTGAACTTTGCAGGAACAGGAAGCATTGACGGAAAATCTGGAGCAATTGACAAATCTAACGACGCAACACTTACAACAGCAAAAGAAATTATTTCTGACATTAAGGTGTACGTAGAATGAGTAAAAAGCTTTTAATCTTGCAGGCTTCTCCTCGGAAAAACGGAAACGTCCACAGCCTTGCACAGAACCTTGCAGACACTTACAAAAACAAAGGTTTTGAAACAGAAAGCGTAGACGTTACAGAGCTTAAGTTTCACGACTGCATAGCATGCATGAAGTGCCGTTCATCAGGTGAATGTGTTTTCAAAGACGAGGCAGACGAAGTTGGCAAAAAGATGACCAAAGCAGACATTATTGCAGTTGCCTCCCCTGTATGGTGGGGGAACATGCCAGGTCACTTGAAATCGCTGTTTGACAGAAACGTTTTCCGTTTTATGGGAGAAGGAGCTCACGGAATTCCAAAACCTCTTTTAAAAGGCAAGAAAGGCATTCTTCTTACAGCCTGCACAACCCCGTTCCCTTTTGACAGATTATGCGGACAGACAACAGGCTTAAAAAGAGCCGTTAACGAAATCTTCAAAAGCTCTGGCATAAAGCTTGTAAAAGTCATTTCAAAAGCAGGAACAAAGGATTTTTAATAAAATATTACCCCCAATAAAAAAACAGGCTGTCTGCATTGAAGTGTTCAACTTCTTTGCAGACAGCCTGTTGCATTTTTAAGGCTTAGTTTTTAAGTCTAAAGATTAGTTGTCAGCCTTAATTGCATTTGCAGCTGTGCGTCCAGAAACGAAGATTTCTACGATAGCGTTACCACCAAGGCGGTTACCACCGTGAATGCCACCTGTAACTTCACCTGCTGCATACAATCCCTTAATGATGTTTCCGCTAGCATCAAGAACGTGTCTGTTAATGTCTACTGC
Organism: uncultured Treponema sp.; assembly: GCA_947166545.1. Classification (GTDB taxonomy): domain Bacteria; phylum Spirochaetota; class Spirochaetia; order Treponematales; family Treponemataceae; genus Treponema_D. Next base: position 6,896 of record CAMVEQ010000028.1, read on the forward strand.
AAGACCACCCATTGTGTGGTGAGTTGAAGGAGCCATGATACGAATCTTAAGTTTAACACCATCAAGTGTATATGAATTTACATCAAATGAACCGTCAGCGTTCTTGTTTGCCTTTCCAATGAGAGCTGTCCAACCAGTCTTTGCAACAGCAAGAGTATCTTCCTTGCCTGTCATAAGGGCATGGTCATATTCCTCAATTTCCTTGCGTACAACATCTGCATCAAGAGAAAGACCAAGCTGCTTGAACAAATCACCAAGCTGGTCAACTGTACGTGTGTACTGTCTCCAGTCTACGTCAGCTTCCCATGTTTCAGGAGTTTTTGGAGTTCCATAAGGATAAGGTCCAGGAATTGCCTGTTCGCTGTTTGCAATTTCAAGGAATACACCCATTGTTCCACCGTGCTCAATTCCGTTAGCAAGTTCTGCAAGAGAAAGAACATCGCGTTCACTAGTTTCGTTTACAAAACGCTTACCAGTTGTTGGGTTTATGTAGATAGCATAGTTTCCGCCACCAAATGCAAGCTGTCCGTTGTCAATCCAAGAGATTGGCATAAGCTGAGTAAAGTCAAGACCTGTTGTTGCAGCACCTGCCTTTTCACCCATTGTAATACCATCACCCTGAAGTGATGAACGGTTTGTTGTCTGAGTATTGTTTGTAATTGCTCCGCTCTTCCAGTAGTCGTTTGTAGCCAAAACTTTTGCAACGTTTGCAGCGTAACCACCAGTTGCAAGAACAACACCCTTCTTTGCATGAGCAGTAACCTGTGTACCATCATACATAACAGCCTTTACACCAGTAACACGTCCGCCTTCACTAATAAGTTCTTTAGCATCTGTGCGGAGCAAGATTTTGTTGCTCTTTGCTGTTGAGCTTGTTTCAAGCAATGTTCTGCGAGGAGGTACAAAGTAAGAACCCCACTGAGCAGTTTCGTTCTTTCCATCACCGTCAGCATCAAAGTTTGCACCAATAAACTGGTTTTCACGATGCCAAAGAGCACCAATAAGTGTTGGCTGCTGATCTTCTACGAATGTAGCACCCTGTGACTCAAGCCATGGCTTCAAATCCTGACCATCTTCAATGAACTGTTTTACAAGATCATAGTTTCCGTAAATCCACTTTGTATAGTTCTGGTTAGGACGCAATCCACCATAATATGTCTGGAAAATATGAAGGTTAAGAGTTGAGAACAGTGTCAACTGAGATTCATTAATTCCCTTATTCAACTTAGGCTGAGCCCATGCAAGATATTCCTTAATTTCTTTCTTAAGAGCACGAAGTGTTGGCAGATATTCAGCATGAACACCATGCTTAGAAAGTTCTGCTGTGTCTCCTGCAACAAACCAATCCTGTGCATTAGAACCGTCAAAAGGCTTTTCATTCCATGCAAGAATTTCCTTAAGGATTGTGATGTTTCCGTTAGCAGACTTTACTTTGTTATAAGTCTTTCCGTCAAATGGATAAACACCAGTTGTTGCATCAGGATTTGCAGGATCCCAACAAAGATAAGGCATTACAGACTGGAACTGACCACCAGAAACTATTGTGTTTCCACCAATTTCTGCGTTCTTTTCAATTACAAGAACTGTGTCTCCATTCTGAGCAGCCTGTGCAGCAGCAGCAATACCAGCTCCACCAGCTCCAACTACAACAACATCATAAGACTCTTCAATAGGAGCCTGTGCTGTATGCTTTACAGTGTTCTTTTTGAAGTCATCAAGGCTAGAAACGCCTGCTTTCTTTGCTGCATCATTCAAAGCATTTTTTACTGCAAGAGATGTAAATGTAGCACCAGATACTACATCAACACCAGAACCGTTTGCTTCAATAGCATCCTTAAACATGATTGGATAAACAGGATCACCAACGTGTGGTGTTTCCTTAGAAGAATTTACCTTAATGTCTGTGATTGCCTTGTCGCTGAATGTAACATCAAGAACAAGAGCACCGTTCATGCCCTGTGCGGTACCAGAATATGTTCCTGCCTTATATTTAAGGCTTACATTCTTACGTGCAGCTTTAGCTCCACCAGTTTCAGTAGTTCCAGCACTAGCAAGAGCTGCTTTTGTTGCCTTTATGATGGCATCAGATGTAATTGTTGCACCTGATATTGCATCAACATCAGTTGACTGTGATTTTACAATAGCAGCAGGGATGTCTTTTATTGCAGCATCAGAAATGCCTGGTGTTTCCTCGTGTTTTGTAACAGCAACAGATGAGATTTTTGAGCTACTCAATTTTACAGTAACTTCTACAGCACCATTACGGCCTTCTGCTGTACCCGTGTATGTTCCAGCCTTATATTTGGCGGATCCACCGCAGGAAGCCAATAAGGCTGATGCAATTGCAGCCAAAACAGCTACTTTTGCAAATTTTGATCTTTTATTTGTTCTCTTCATGAGACCTCCTGAAAAACTTCTTATATTATACACTAAATTTGCCTTTATGCAAATTACAAACCCCCTATTTATGCAATTTTTATATCAACTTTCTTTAATCTTTATCGATTTTATTCATAATAAACATTCTTTAATATTTATAAATCAGAATACATTTTTTTTACAGAAATAGTTTAAAAATAAACAGGGCTTAGCCAGAATTCTAGCTAAGCCCTATCTTATAAGGTGTAATATTTTAGCTGGGGCAGGACTCGGACCTGCGGCCTCCGGGTTATGAGGGGAATAACAAATCCCCCAGCTAGCTTCAAACTGTATCAAATAGTCACAAATTTAATCAAATTTGTATCATTTTACCCCAAATTTGACAAATTTTCAAGAATTTTCATTCAGAAAACTTCAGTAAAATACATAAATTGCTTAAAAATTCTGCTTAAAATTGAAAAGCCATCGGGATAAAAAGCGGAGGCTGAAAGTGTATCATATTGACGCTTTTTAACATTTTTTCAAAATGGATTTTGCACCAGCCTCAGTTCATATTTATAATTATTTTAATAATGGCCTACAATAAAAAAACCCGACGACCTCAGCGAAATTTTAAGCAAAAAATAGCAAGTCTTTCCTAAACCACTAGTTCATTCTTTGCATCATTATATTACTGGGAACAAAATGCACAAAGCAGCACATCTATGTCATAGTCAGGATAGTCTTGTTCAAATTTCTTATAAGCTCTATTACACTGCTTTGCAGAGTCAGCTACAGGATTGGAAAGATTACCTGCAAAGATTCCTGAGCTGATTAGCGGAAATGAGATACTATGTAAATTATTCTCTCTCAAAGGTAAAAGCGAATTATAATAAGCGTTATAAAGCTCAAGAAATGCTTTCGGTGTATTTCTAAAATCATGACCTACTGCATGAATAATGTTTTTTGAATTCTTCATATTAAATGCTGGTGTAATTACTGCATTTCCATCTTTTACCGGTGTTTGAATTTTAGAACAAGCCTGTGCCAATTCTTTTAAGTCACATTTATTAAAAGCAACACCATCCCCCCCCCCCTCCAAAGACATAAATTTGCGACATTAACTACAGCATCTACAGTCTGCTCTGCACCCCTCATGAATTACTTTTAAGTAGACATAAAAGGACTTCCATTACGAATTATCCTGCAAATAAATCTTCGGCAGTTATAACAGCCTGAAGGTCAGCTGCATATTCATTTCGAACAACAGGATATGTTGTAACTAAAGTAGGATGGATTGCATGATTTGTTTTTGTTTTTGCCTTGAAGGACTGAATCTTTGTATTCATTTCCATAATAAAAGCATTTGTTACTGAAAAACTTGCTTCCGTATATTTCATTTCACAAAGATTGATAATCTGATCTTTTCTTACAAGCATCAGATCAATTTGAGCTCCTTGAATTCCCATTTTTTCATCAGGTAAACAGTGCCAGGCATTTACATCTGTATAAACTCCTGATATCCCTAAAGCCTTCTTTATCTGAGGTACGTGTTCCAGACAAACTTTTTCAAATGCAAGTCCACTCCAGGAATTAATAGCAGGAGTATTAATCTGATTTTGCCAGAAGTGTTCTTCAAAATTATTGTTCTTTAGGAACTTATGATAAAACAAAGTATAATTGTCTATCAGTTGATAGATATAACTGCTATCCTTATTACCATAGGGAATGTACTTTCTGATAAAATCACAGTTTTCAAGTTCTACCAATTTTCTTGAGAATGCACCAGAACTTGCAATATGAGTTTTCTTAATTATTTCTTCGCGTGTAAGTCCATTTTTGGCCTGGCTAAGTGCATTTATAATTTTCAAATATTGAGCAGGTTTATTGAATAAAGCTTTATAAAGATTATCGTATTCATCTGCTAATAAAGCTCCTTCTGTAAAAAATAACTCATCAATATTTTGAGGAAGGCTTTTTCCTTTTTTTAATAGGCTCCAATAGAATGGAACACCACCTAAAATCATATAGCACAGCAAAATCTGATGAGGACTAAAAACAATTTTTCGTGATTCAAGATACTGTTTACATTCATAAAGATTAAATGGTCTTAGATGAACTTTACCAGTAAGTCTGTTATGAAGACCTCCCTTTGCATGAACAATGTTTTCCATTATCCAATAAGTTGCAGATGCACATACAATTAGAATTATATCCTTTTCTTTACGAGCTGTAGCCCAACCATTCCAGAAACTTTCCAGCGCAGAAATAAGACCACTTTCTTTTGTATCCATCCATGAAAGTTCATCAATGAAAATAACCTTCTTCTTTTCTTTTGAAGCTTTAATTACTTCCTTCAAACCATTGAAGGCTTCATTCCAAGATGTTATCTTTTCTGTAGGCCTATACCCAAACTCTGCGAGTGATTCCTGAAATTTTTCAAGCTGAACGGCTTTTAGCGAATTAACATCCAGAGAAGCGTTGCTTACTCCAGTGTGTTCAAAAGTAAAAGAGTGTTCAAAGCTTTCTCTAATAAGGTATGTTTTACCAACACGACGACGGCCATAAACCGCAACAAATTGGGGTTCTTCTTCATTTAGTAACGACTGTAAATACTTCTTTTCTTCTATTCTTCCAATCATAATGCCTTCTTATACAAAATTTCCAAAAGCAGTTAAAAATAAACAGTTTTGGAAATTTTGTATAATTTGATAATACAGCAAAAAAGGGAAGAATGCAAATATATTTGTGACGTTTTATAGATTCTGGATAAACATTCTAATTACCGTCAACTTCACGTTCTTTGCAAAAGGAGACTTTTCAAAATTCCAGAACAACTGTAAAAAAAGGAAAGCCCATAATGACAATGGCTTATTGGTAATCTAATAAGCCGTTTTTTTTTGAGCTATAGCTTTTTTCAAGAGAGTTGCTTCATAAATTCTCAATCAGATATTCTTCCACGTTTTTATAGTGAATGCCTTTATCTTCTTCACAGTTTTCACCACGGTATAAGACAACTTTTTCAAGGATTTTCCCAAACCTGAATTCTGTCTGCTTACAATTTCCTTCATTAATCAGATGTCGGTACTGAAACGGAGACTTTTCCTTGCTGTGTTTTATTTCAAAAATTCTGCAGCAGACATTTTCCGGATCATAAACAACCATATCAAACTCTCCAACTGCAAACTGGAGTTTGAATACTTCGAGATTTGGATTTGCTTTTTTCGTTTCCAGCTGCACTATTTCTTCAAGCATCCGACCTTTTATATCATCAAGAATTCGTTCTATAATTCTTTTCCGTTCCTGTGCGTCAACATTCTTAAAGATTTCATCCATCATTAATGATTTTATAAGCGATTCGGCCTGAGAGTACCGTAAACCAGGCTGGCTGAAGACAGTAGTAACTTTCCTGCTGTTTAAATCATTCATGTCAACAAGAGGAATGTCGCAGGTCAAATCAAGTAAATCAAGATATTCTTTTATTTCATGCCTGTGAACATCTTGAATTTCAATTTCCTGTTCCTCTTTATTCAGGATCTTTAGAAGCTTCTTCAGTTCTTCCGTAATTTTTTCACCGTCCAAATCATCAAGAATATCAGTAGGATTTTCACGATCTTTTCGTATTATATCCTTCGCACTGCCAAAGTCATGAGATTTAAATGTTCTTGTAAGAACTTCAATCGTGAAATTGTGATTCATGTCTTCTACAATTCTATTTATGGCATTTGTAAGTTCACCTTTATCATAAAGTGCCTTCAGGTTTCTGAAGTGGCTTCCATACTGGTAATTTTTTAGTGAATGCTGAATGTTGCTGGCAATTGCCGTATTAACATATTCAGCCGTACTTTTCTTTGTAGCAAAAATAGACTTGTTGTAATTGGCTCCACTCTGGCTCATTGTCCCGCCAAATTCCATATACTGGTCAATGTCATGAATGCCTAGAACATTTGAAAATTCACGGAAAGGTATAAATGTGGTATGTAACAGAAAGCATCTGTCATAAAGCTGTTCATCCTCCGAAAAAACAAAGCCAAGGGAATCTGTTCCTGAAAGCACGATTTTCATTCCACTGGAAGCAAATACATCAGAAAATAATGCAGCCCCCTGTATAAAATCATCCATCATAGTTACTTCATCAATAAAGACATATTTATATCCAAGCGATTCAAGTTTCCGTAAATCTTTATTGACATCAGCAAGGGTATTCGTATGGTTAATCTGAATAAAGACAGTTTTATTTCTGTCTTCGTCTTTCATGTTATAAATAACCTGCCTGATTAATGTTGTTTTTCCAGTCCTACGCAACCCGTAAAGAATAAACACTTTATCATGCGTATCGCCATACACATATTGTTCAATTGCAGAGTATAACTCCCGTTTCTTGTAATCTTTAATTGATGCAGTAAAATCTTCCAAAGTTTTACCGATTCTTACATCAGTAATAAAGGCAGGAACTTCATTCTGAGAGACTGTGCCACCTTTATTTTTATAGATTTCAAGATTAGCCAACTGAGTCTGAAGCTTTTTCCTTTCCTCAATCTGATTTTTTAAATTATCATACTCTTCTTCCCTTACGATTCGGGAATGTTGCTTTCCGTTTTCTGTCCATTGATAATAAGTATATGCCTTGCCCCTAATTGTTTTTGAAGTAAGGCCACCTGACGGGAGAGATTCAATTTTTTTAAGGATTTCTTCTGCACTCATATTGTTATTGTAACTTATGTAACTTAATCCTGCAAGTTAATTAAGTTACAAATATCTCAGGGTGAAGTTAGCTTTAGAAAACTTCCCAGCCCATTACACCTCTTTGCGGCGAGTGCGGAGCCGAAGCCACACTACCCAGACCGCAGCCGCAATCACGCGGTCCATTCTTGAAGAGTAAGATTCCGTCCGAAAACCATGCCTGAACTTTCAGGCTTCCCCTCTTGTTAAATTTTTTCGTAAACCAAAGAAAAAGCAGAAAATTCCATATCTCATTAGCGTAAAGAAAAACTCGAACTCATAAAAAATCTGACAAAACGGATAAAAATATTCATGCAAATTCATCGAATATTCATCCAAATAATCATAAAATAAAAACATCACATAAATTGAAGTTCCTGCTTAAAACGCAAAAAATGAAATCATAAAAATTTTACAGAATCACGAAAAAAAATCATTAATCCCGAACATTTTTTTTATCACAAAACTGCCAGTTCCGTAACAGAAAAAAAAATATAACCTGAACACAAAATATGTGGATTCAAGCTAAACCTTTCAATATTTATCTGTAAAAGAAATTTTCCATTCCTGAGTATTTCATTAAAAAACTTCAAAAAAATATGAAAAAATAAATCAAGTATTTCCCAAATCTAACAAAAAATTATCAAAAAAGACGTGTATCTCATTTGAGATACATTGAACAGTGTAATTCCTTGCATAGCAAAGAAAACTACACTCCTTTATCTTGCATTAACTGTTATTTCACATTTTAAGAAAAAACAATGACTGTACATATTATTTTTTATATTTTACAATTTCAACAATAAAACAAACGGAGGCAGTTTTATGTTTAAAGAATTAAGTATCAGCAAGATAAAAAAATTATCACAAGCTGAACGTCAGCAGTATTGGAATAATTATTTTTCCCATATTGCACAGCAGAGGTTTGACAGTGAAATGGAAATCAGGCAACAGGAGATGGACAGGCTATGCATTGCAAGTTTTCTTTTCCTTCAAAAAGCAAATAAACTATTCAATTCCGATTTTAATTTCATGACTGCGGCACTTTATCCAGAGTTAAAATCTTCAAAAGAATTAAAATATCTATGCAAATATTTTAAGTGGTCTGTTCAAATTGAAGATACGTATCCTGCGATAAATAATGATGAAAACATAGAATCAGATGAGGAATTATTTTCATTTGACAAAGAAACGGAAGCTTTAAGAAAAAATGTGGAGAGAATGGAGCTTGCCCTTGAGTCAGGAAAATACATCGGTCCTAGCGGCAGAATATATTTTCCATAGAGGAAATAAGACGGAAGCATAAAAGAATCCGAACATAAAAAAAAGGATTTACAATCCAAAATGGATTGCAAATCCTTTTTCTGCTTCCAAAATAACTTCTTACCTAAAACCAATACAAGGCTTGAATTCACTACATGTCATCAAAATCGTTTTCATCCTCATCAGGAAAGCCGGAATTCAGAAATCCATCCTGTAATTTCCAGGCATTTCTGGAAATGTATTTCTTACCTCGGAAGTTTTCCCAGCCTAAAAAGTACTGTTCTGGAGAAAAAAGGGCTATCTTGTGTCCGGTCTTCTCATCGTCAGCAAGTGTCTCCGAAAATACAAGGTTTATGGCATCCTCAATGCTTCTCGGATCATCATTGCATTTCCGGAGTATCAATTCCTTGATTTCATCAGACAGGATCTCCGGCAGGTATTCCTGCTCCATACCGTTATTACAAAGCCAGTTCCGGTAGAAATTATCAATGACGCAGCCTTTCAGCTGCTCGTGCGTATAATCAGGAATAAGGAAAACCTTCAGACGGTTTACTATCGGTTTCGGTATTTTCTCAAGAGTATTCGCCGTAAAGATATAATTTACCCCTGATGCATCGACGTTCATTCCGATGAAATTGTCATAGAAACGGCGGGCCGTATTTTTTTCGAGGATTGAATAGAATACAGTCTCAATGGAATATCTTTCATTCGTATGTATCTTATCAAGCTCATCAAAATGAATCAGCGGATTCTTGAGGGGTCCCCTTTCATCATTTCCGAACATTGATGCTATAATCAGTCCGTGACTGGAATCTTTATATCCGGGATCTGATCCGGCAATTGCAAAGACGGGAACATCGTTTCCCAGATCTATCTTTATGGCATGCCTGCCGTGAAGTATCCTGCACAGCTCGCTCACAAAGCTTGTTTTTCCGCAGCCGGGGTTTCCTACAAGGACCATCGGACGGAAAGCGATCTCCCTGTGCTTCCGCATGCATGAAGCTTCAAAGTTTTTAAGCATATAGTCAATGACTTCAATCATGTTAGGATATTTCTTCCCGAGCCCCATGACGGCATCCCTCTTAGAAGAATCCACGGTTACGTAGGAGACTTTTCCCGTAAGTCTTGAAATACACGCCACAACGTCATCCTTCTTTTCTGAAGAATAGAAACCTTTCAGATGAACCCCGATCTCACGTTTATCTATCAGGCATTCCTCTTCCTTTCCAAACCAGCCCGGAATCCTTGACCTGTTCAAAAAATGCTTTACGGAGTTTCCCCCGCATTCAGGACAGGAATCAGGATTTCCGTCATGAGGCCTGTCAAAATAAAACTGCCTGCAGTTCCTGCAGTAGTTTATGAAAACCGCCTGACCGTCCCTGAATACAAGGGTTCCGTCTCCGCATATCTTTATGCCGCAGTCCGCCGGTGCCCCGGAAATCCTTCCGCTGGCAAGATCCGGCTCCTCCTCATAAATAAAGAACTTACCTTTTCCTATGACAAAGAAACCGTCTTTCTCATAATACGCAGCCTTTATGTGCAGTGCGTCCAGAACCTCAGCCATGCGCCTCTGCACGTCCGTCTTATAACTCATACCTGCCTCCCAAAGTTTCAGGCTCCGAAGCCTATTCTTTTAGAATCACAGCCGTGACCTTTTTCCCTTACCATCCTTGCCAGCTGTTCCGTAACATACTCTGCATTCTTTTTTTCCGGAGGAAGAAACCTTAATTTTCCGTTCATGGATGCAAAGTCGCCGGGAGTAACGTCTCCCGCACCATATATCATTGAAATCTGCGAGTCATTAATCTCAAAGGAAGGAAAATAGCTTCCGCACAGCAGGGATACTCCCTTCTTCGTAAGCGGATAGAATCCGACCTTGAAATTAAACCGCCTGTCCAGAGCACCGTCCATGCTGTCAGGCATGTTCGTACTGCAGAAAAGGATTCCGGGATAACGCTCTATCTCAATGAGGAACGAGTTTACCTTAGAATCCTCAAAATGATTCACGGAATCTCCCCTGCGGTGAAGGAAGGAATCAGCCTCGTCTATAAGCAGGATGGAATGTTCTTCCGCAGACTCCTTGAAAATCCTTGATATGTTCTGCTCCGTCTCTCCGACATACTTAGAGAGAACATCCGTAGGGCGTAAGATCCGAAGCTTCCTGTTCATTTTTTTAGAGACCTCCTCGGCATAGGAGGTTTTTCCTCCACCAGAAATGCCGTACAGGAGTATTTTTATTCCGCTGTCAGCATCATATTCACCCTTCTGGAATTCATCTGCATTCCTCAGTGCATCCGTAACCTCATCAACAGGCTCAGATGTGTTGAGGGCTTCGATGCAGTAGCAGGAATTCTTACGCAGGCCATAATCCTCGGATTCCAGGCCGTACCTGTTCCGCATGAGGTCAACGGCTTCCTCTCCGGTAAGGCTTTCTGCATCCTTAAGGACTGAGGCGACGGAATTCCACTGTTCCGGAGGGACTCCCAGCCTCTCACATTCCTCAACGGCGGCATGAAGGAATTTTACGGGAACTTTCTGCCCGAAAAAATAATCTGCGGCATTTTCCCGGTACTTCTTAACCTCCGGAAGCCTCAGCTTCATGGCGTAAAGGACGTCGATTCCGTTTGCAAGGAATTCCTTCCGCTCCGTTTCTGAAAAAACTGAGGTGGAAATTATTACGGGAACCTTGACGTACTCAAGGATGGATGAGGTACTTTCCTTTTCAATGGAAAAATCTTCCGCCGCAGAATCATCAGAAAGGAATCCTGAAATATCTCCGCCTACGAACAGGAAGGATTTCTTCCGCCCCGTTTTTACGGACAGTGCATAGATGTAAAATTTAATCTCGCCCTTTCCCGCTCCGTTAAATTCCCTTTTCATTTCATAAACTGTCCTTCTTTCCTGACGGAACGCACTGGCAATGAAATTCCTGTTCCTGAAATCACTCTCACTGCAGACGGTCATAAAGCCGTTCAGCTTGCCCATTATTTTAAGGGCTTTTCCGTTCAGCTCCATGATTTTCCGGTAGTCATACAAGTCCGAGTCCTTTCCTGCAGGTACCGCCTGTATGGTAAAGGCAGGAGTCTCATTCTTAAAAAAGGAATATACATAATCCTGAATTTTCCAGGGGGATGAAAAAAGTCCGAGCTTAATCAGGCGGCTGTTTATCCTGCGGGAATATGCAGCCTCATCCTTCCTCACGGCTGAGCAGATGTGGCAGAAAAGCCCTGCCTTGTACCGTTCGTCCCTGAAGGCCGGAAACAGCCAGCCCCATTCCCTGTCAGCGACGGCAAGGACCAGCAGTACCCGTTCAGGATATGAAAGGTGCAGTCCCTCAAAAAAAGAATGCATGTAAGGTCTTTCCAGTATTTCCTTCAGGGGATTTGTCTCCATGTAATCTTTTTTGCCTTTTGTTTCCTGTATGGCAAGGACAATGCCGTTCTTCTGGAAATCAGAAAGCAGGGCTTTGCTCAGGGAAGTGAGGACTTCTTCCAGGTCAAATTCCTCTCCGTGCTTAAGGCTTTCATATTTTTTTAAGTCGGAATCCTTTAATACGGCCAGATATATGTTACACATGGACACTATTTTTCCTTCGCTCAGGAATGACTTCAGGAAATCCGTTTCCATCTCCCTTCCTCCTAAGTTTATCTGCCGATAATTTTTTTCATAAATGTAAGACGACAGGGCCTTATCCTCAAAACACAGGGTCTGATCGTCCATAAGGACCTCATTAAAGTTTCCGTACTCACTCCTGATTTCCATTCTCTGACCTCCCTCGAGTTTACCTCATTTGTCAAATATGATATTATATACCATACAAATATGTCTAAATTAACATCTAATTATCACTATAATGTCTATTTAGACATTATGCAATAGTAAAAATGGAAAATTTGACTTTTTTACAAGGATTTTTTTATGGATGCCGAAATTTTTTGGAAGAATGTAATGCATATATTGAAGGAAAAGAAGATTTCTCAGGAAGTACTCTGCGATGGAACAGGAATCAGTATATGGACATTGAGGGGATCAATCTCAAAAAAGACATTTCCCCGTGTAGACATGGCAAAAACCATCGCCGACTATCTCGGTACCTCAGTAGATTTTCTGCTTACGGGGAAAGATAGTGATGAATACAAGGTACGGCTGGATAATCTTAAAATGTCCCTGATGGATCTGATAGAACAGGAGGGAAAATGAAAAGCTGCTACCTCACCTATAGTTTACTGGCTTTCTTCGTTTCCGTCAGAAATGAAAGCCATGATTTCATTCATTTCTTCATTGACAAATCCAATGCTGCTTAAGAAACTGCAGTCCTCAAGGATCAGCTCATAATTGGAAGAGTCCTGCCTGTTACTCAAGAAAAGAGATTTCATCCTCTTGAAGCGGATCTCGGCATCATACGGCTTCAAACCCAGAATCTGAGTATAAACCTCATAAGCCCTCTTGAATTTCTGCTCCACATACAGGGCATCAGCCTCAGAAGTTTTTTTCTGGATAAAAGCCTTCAGATCCTCCTCCGTATCAAGAACAAGGCCGGGAGAATCAGATGTTCCTGTCCGGGAATTCTCCATCAGCATGGCATTCATGTTTTCCTTCATGAAGTCCTCAACGCATTCCCTGTTTACGGAATTCAGCGGTATGCCGCCCAGAACGCCCAGTGCCTCCCCGTAACGGTGAAGCCTGTTAAGGGCAACAGCCTTAAGGAACATGGTATCATTCCATGAAGGATCGAGGGAAAGAGACCTGTCCAGGTACTCAAGGGCAGAAGCACAATCCCCATTGTCAATAAAGCTTTTCCCTATGGCGAGATACTGCTCCGCATTGCCTATTTTAAAATACAGGGCCTGAACGGGGTCAAAATACACGGACTGGATTATCTCCTCGTAGCCGTCCTTCTTAAGTGAAATATCAAAGCCAGACTTATATGACCTCTTGTACGGAAGCATGAACCTTCCCTGCAAATTCGTAGACCCCTCATAATCTCCATTGACAAAGACCTTGACGTCACGGACACCGTTATTCTCATAATCATAAACCATGACGTACATGAAGTCATCCTTCCTGAACCTCTGCTGACTGGAAGAAGTCTGCCCTGATACGAAACAAGGCACCATCAAACAGCAGCAGAACAATAAAAACAGCTTCCTCATCTTCTCACCTCATACACGCGGCCATTCAAATGAACCTCATAGGCACCGCCTCCCTTTTCAGAACACCAGTCGGAAACTCCAGGAGCTCCTTTAGACAGCGGAAGCGAATACATGACGTCATCCTTAGAATCTTTGAAAAAAACATGCTTTCCCCTTGCAGTCGTATTTCCCTCCCCCACATAAACAAGGCTCAATTCAGGAGCCTTAGGAGAAACAGGTGCAGGTTTTGACACGGCAGGTTTTACGGACTTCAAGGAAGCAGCAGGACGCACGGCTTTTTCAGATGCAGGACTGAAAGCCCTGCCTATCTGGACGGGAGTAAAGGAAAGATTTTCCAGTTCCTTATCAGTATAGGAAAACTCATCCTTCAAGGATTCCATCCTTATCCCCGTATTCACGTTCACTACCGACGAGACTCCGTTTCCACCTTCTGAATTCTTTATCCTGACGGAAAGGAAATCGACCGGAGGATCATGCTTTTCTGCATTCATAAGGAAATCAAAGATATTGCTTCCGCCACTTTTTAAAAAGCATTCAAGACCTACATAGTCACCGTTCGGTTTCAGCTGCATGTAATCTTCCTTACAGTCTGCCTCAGAAAAAAGCTTCCTCATATCCGCAGCATACCCTGATACTGACATCGAGGCACGCCGTTCAGCCTCCTCTGCCCCTGCATTCAGGGCATTACGGTAATACAGCAGCTTCTCCTCATCGGACAGGCTTTCATCGGGAAACGGTATGTAACGGCTCACGGAACCGGAAAAGGACACATATTCACGCCTGCCGTCCTTGACGGAACGGTTCATTCTTACGCCATCAATAAACCTGCTTTTCTCAAACCTTGACAGGAGCCCCACGCTGTCATCAGTATACAGCTCCAGCTCAAATTTCCTGCCGGACATACTTAAACTCGAAATCCTTGCATCCTTTCCAAGACAGTCATATATCACGGACGCCATAAGGTATATGTCGCCCCTGCGTTCACCTTCCATCTTTACATAGGCATTTCTGGCTTCCTCCACCTGCTTACGCAGCAGAGAAGCAGCCTCTACCCTCTTTTTCTGCTCAGCCTCAAACAGCCTTTTCTGCTCGGCTTCCTCCAGCATCCGCCTGCTGTATGAGGAAAACGACTTCAACGATATTACGGTACACAGAACGGCGGCAGCAGACACCAGCAGGATCAGGGTGAGTCTTTCCTTCTTATTGTCAGAACGGAACAGGACACGGGAACTTACGTCACTTTCAGGCGGAAAAGACACGGTCTTGAAATCCATGCCATCGCCGTAAAACCTCTGAATCTGCGACTCTGCACTTTCATCCTCATTTCTCCGCTCCGCAACAGAAGATACGAGGCTGCCATTGTCAAGCACTACATATTCTATGAAGTCACTACTGACAAGGCAAACATTACCTGTATGGGAAGGAAACTTCTCCATTACATAAAGGGTACTCATGACATAATTTTTCTGCATGTCCCTGGATGCCCATACAATGCAGATCCAAAAATCCCTTTTCCTTCCGTTCCTTACGAAAAACAGGGAACCGGCATCAGGCTCGCAGGGATATTTTCTGGACAGCTCTATCCTTGCACGGGTAAGGCGCTCCTTCCCGTTCCTTGTCGGTGCCGAAAGGGGAAATACATAATATTCAAGTCTTGGCGCGACATCGGCCTTTCTCATCATAAACTCCACTAAATCAAAATTCCAGTTCTTTCTCTATAAGTACATAACGCACGGCGGTACGGGAAGCCTCATCCTCGGGAACTGCCGCATAAATTGCCCTTACGGAACATCCTCCGGCGGAAAAACTTGCCTTCCAGAACGAAGTCTTAAGCCCGAACAGGTCAAGGATCCTGTCCGATGCCTCAATACCAAGAATTGAGGCTATCTCGGAATCAGAAAGGTTTCCTGCATGAATCCGCATGTCAAGCACGCCGGCCTTACGTTCATAATCCTTTACCCCGACGGCATTCAGCAGGGCAGGAATCAAATCTGCATCTGCATAAAAAAGGTTAAGCACAGGAAACCTGTTTACGAGCGGAAAGAGGGCTGCAGCATCAGAAGTTCCGAAGGACGACTGCACTGCATCAGATATCTTAAGGCTGCGGAAGTTCATGGGAATCCACCCGTAAGAAGACATCACCTCATCTCCCTTAAGCTCGATGAGTCCCGCCACCCCCGGATCAGAGACGACGGACTCCGCAAGAAACAGGCCGTTTATTCCGCTTGAAACGTCCTCAAGGACAAGTCCATAGCCGGAATACGCATCAAGTACGTCATTACGGTTCCGGGACTGTTCGTTATCGCACTCATCACCGGCAAGCTCCTGCATGGCTTCCGTCAGCCTTTCAAGTACTTCAAGAGCGGCATCCTGCCTCTTATAGTGCCTGCGGTATGTATCAGTAAACTTAAGTAGACTTCCCGTAAAAAAAGCAATTCCCATGATGCCTAAGGACAGCAGGATGACGGCGGCAAGTGCACCAGCAGAAGAATAGCCGTCCTGACTCATGATCTTCTTCCTGCAACAGGAACGGAGGCGAAAAGCTCTTCCGTCACCATGTTCACGCCGCCGGTCCTCCACTCAACCTTAAGCCCCCTTACAAAGCCGTCAGCGTCATACAGCAATGATACAGAACATACCGTAACGGATTCATCCAGACCTTCCATATTCAGAATCCCGTCCCTTACGGTATCGTAATATTTACCTGCATTCTCCCAGTAAGGTATGCATACCGAGGAAATGTAACGGCGCATCATTGCATCGGTACGCAGTACGATGACTGCATCATGTCCAGCCGAAAGGGCATTGCCGCTGTTTTTCGTGAAAGAAGAATACACTGCCGCAATGCCGGTACACACGATAAGGAAAACAGCCATGGAAACAGCCAGCTCAGTCAAGCGCATCCTCTACCCTCCCGTTCCTGGCGTCAATAAGAGCCAGTACGGACTCTTCCAGAACCGCCACGCGTTTTATCAGGGAGGCTGCCGATGACATCATGCCACAGCATATAAGGAGCATAACGGCCGTAAAGACAAGCGTCCTTAAAAGGACAAAGCCATCCTGCCCGTCAGTTTTCCCATGACGTAATGTCCGCATTCTTTCCTTCTCCGCCGTCCCTGCCGTCAGCTCCAAACGAACGTATTCCGTATGGATTTCCGTCTGCACCAGGAACCGTATACTCATACTCATGTCCCCACGGATCTTTGGGTGCATCCTTGTAGACATAGGGACCGCTCCATCCGTCGCTCACCGGCTCCACTTCCGGTTTCTTCCGCAGGGCAGAAAGCCCCTGCTCCGAAGTCGGATAATTTCCGCAGTCAATGTAATAGGACTCCAGTGCAACGCAGAACGAGTCTATCTGGGCTCGTGCGCCTGCGATGCGGGCTTTCTCAAGGCTTCCGACAGCCATGAAGCCGACAGTGGCAGTAAGAACCATGACGATGGCAATTACAATGAGGGTCTCTATAAGCGTCCATCCCGCCTGGGAATCAGTTTTCCTGCAAGAAGTTTTCATCACAATCCTCCAAGTAAAGAAAATACAGGCAGGACAAACTGCCCCACCATGAAAAATATGATTATGCCCGTAATGACGGTCCATACAGGCTCAGCACTCACAATCATGTTCCCTATAATCCGGGAAGACTGCTTGTCGTAATAATCGTGTATCTGAGAGAACACGCCTCCGACGTTTCCCGTCGTCTCTCCGATACCGATCCACGTAACCAGATATTCAGGAAAAACACCCTGCCTTGCGAACGAAGACGACAGGCGTCCGCCTTTCGCAATGTCATCCATGACACATGTAACGGCTTTCCTGTAGGCACGGTTTCTGGACACGTCTCCGGACTGACCGAGTGCCTGCACGATGGGAATTCCTGACGAACACAGAAGCTCCATGGCAAACGAAAAGTCACTCGTACACGAAATCTTTATGTACTGACCTATGAAAGGAACCTTCAGCAGCAGTGCATCAATCTTAAGGGCAGCCTTAGGTGAACTGTGGTACAGGATGAAAACAAAGATGCTGCAGGACAAAAGGAAAAAGAAGATTCCTGTACTTACAGCCATGGAACGGTAGACGCGTGCCATACCGGCGGCAACCTCGCTGCTGCTTTCGGTAAACACCTCGAACAGCTCCTTTAGCTTCGGAAAAACAAAGAATATTATGCATGCCGCCACACAGACGGCAGTAACAAGTACTGCGGCAGGATATATGAAAGCCTGTAATACCTTCTGGGCATTTTCCTTCCTTGTCCGAAGGTACTTTGCAAGGCGTGCGAACACCTCGTTTACAGAACCCGAAGCTTCTCCGATGCGTACAAGGGAAATGTAAAGCGGTGAAAAGGAAGGTGCATAGAGCGACAGGGCCGAATTAAGCTGCTCACCCTTCATCAGTACAGACAAAAGCTCTCCGCAAAGCTGCCTGTTCTTCGGCTGTCCGTTTATCTGTGATCCGACCTTCAGGGCTTCCTGAACGGTAAGGCCTGACTTCATCAGGGCAGCCATATTCTCAGTAAATTCAATGACGGTTCCTGCATTCACCCGGGATCTTGCCCTGACGCTGCCGTGACCGCCACTAACTTCATCATAAGATATGAGGAGTCTTTCAGATCCCTCAAACCTGCGGAACAATGATTCCGCATCAGGAGCATCCACGGTGACGGTGCTTCTAGATGTTCCGTCACCGTTACAGACTACGCATCGGAAAGTCATACCAGAGCCTCCCTTCGGATTTCCGAGAAAGTCGTTTCGCCAGCGAGGACTTTCTGGACTGCATCAAAAGCAAGTTCCCTCATGCCGTTTTTTTCTGCAATGCCGTACAGTTCCGAGACAGGACGGCCTGCATCAATGGCAGACGCACATTCTTCGGTAAGCTCAAAAACCTCGGAGACTACGGTGCGCCCGGAATATCCAGTAAGACCGCACCTGTCACAGCCCCTTGCAATCCTCATGGACATTCCTGTAAGACTGAATTTATCCCTCAGAGCCTTCATTTCCGCATTAAGGGGAACAGATTCCGAACAGTAAGGACAGACCTTCCTTACAAGCCTCTGGGCTACGGCGTATTTCAGTACGGATGATACAAGGTATGACTCAATGCCCATATTCCTGAGCCTTGTCACGGCAGAAATGCTGTCGTTGGTATGCAGCGTAGAAAGGATTACATGCCCGGTCAAAGCCGAGCGGATGGCAAGCTCCGCCGTTGCCCTGTCGCGGATTTCACCGATCATTATGACGTCAGGATCCTGCCTAAGTATCCTCCTGAGTATGCTGTCAAAAGTCAGCCCAATGCCGTCATTCACCTGAATCTGGTCAACGCCCGGAATGATACGCTCGACAGGATCTTCTATGGTTATGATTTTCAATGAATCCCTGTCCATGCCGCTTATAAGTGCATGGAGCGTCGTCGTCTTTCCAGAGCCGGTCGGTCCAGTGGCAAGTATGAGTCCGTTCGGAATTCCAAGAGCCTTCCGCAACATGGCATAGGGACCTGCTGAAAAACCAAGGTCTGAAAGCCCCTGTATTTCTTTTTTCGCATTAAAAATTCTTAAAACAATCGATTCTCCGTGTGCAACGGGAATGAACGAGACTCGGAAATCAAGGGCCCTCTTTCCCAG
This sequence comes from uncultured Treponema sp., assembly GCA_947166545.1. Lineage (GTDB taxonomy): Bacteria > Spirochaetota > Spirochaetia > Treponematales > Treponemataceae > Treponema_D. Next base: position 26,010 of record CAMVEQ010000028.1, read on the forward strand.
GGTAACCCTCATGCGTCCGTCCTGCGGAAGCCTCTGTTCCAGAATGTTCAGGTTTGACATTACCTTTATGCGGCTGGCAATGGATTCCGCAAGAGTCGCATCCATTACTTTTACTACTTTCAGAACCCCGTCCATCCTGAACCGAACACGCAAAGCATCAGCTTCAGGCTGTATGTGGATGTCGGAGGCATTGCGGCGGATGGCAGCAAGACATACGGCATTTATTATATTTATGACAGGGGCGGAATCAGACACATCTTCAAGGTCAAACATCTCCCCATCATCAGGAGCAGAGACGGAATCACTACCGGAGGAAGCCGAGTCAACGATGCTTCCTACGAATTCCGCAAAGTCACTGTCCTCTACGGTTATGAGGCGTACGGACTTCGGAGCATGAAAGCTTCGGAGAAAAGATTCCGCCTCGCGCTTTCTTCCCATGGAGACGGCGGCTACGACCTCAACGTCAGATTCAGAAACCTTTACGGCTCCTGAATTACGGATATATGAATCCCTGTACTGTCCCGAACACGAGCGGTAATCCTTGAACTCGCAGATATTAAAATCATCAGACTGTCCGCCTTCCATATTACTTTTCCTTTGCAACGTATTCCTCGTAATACTGCCGCAGCCTCTTGTCATGGTTAACCTTTCCGTTGTCAGGCTTTTCAACAAAGGGCACAAGATATATTACGAATTCAGTCTCCGAATCGGACTCCACTTCCTTCCTGAACAGGTGCCCGAGTAACGGAATGGAACCGAGAAGCGGAACTTTCTTGACGGTAACCTCCTTGTCGGACTGCAGCAGTCCACTTATGACTATAGGGGTTCCGCTTTCAGTACGGACGTTTGTGGAGACCTTCTTTTCAGTCGTTCCCGGAGGATTCGTTGTATCAGTCGTAGAACCGTTTACGGTTCCCTGATTTGAGACCTGTGCATTTACATCTACGGTAATCATGTCGTCGCCGGACACCCATCCGTTTATGGAAAGTACGAGACCGCTGGAAATTTCCCTTGTAGTACTCGAATACACGCCCTTGTTTGAATCCGGAACAATGTCGCGGTAGCGGAACGTACTTGTATTTGAAAAATTTATCGTCTGCCCGGAGATTCCGTTCAGCCTCGTATCCGCAAGGACATGAGACCTTCCTTCCCCGAGCTCTGCATTAAAGAGAGCTGCAAACTGTATGCCCAGAAACGAGACAATATCGAAGTTTATGCTGAAAAGGTTTCCAAGGGTTGCCATCCAGTTCATGGTATCAAGCCCTTTCCTGTCGTTCTCGCTTCCTGCAAGCTTTGACATGGTTATCTTTGAATTACTGTTAAGTCCGTGGGAACGCTGCCTCTGTATTACAAGAACCTGATAGCAGACCTGCTGCTTAGGCTTGTCCATGAGGGCAAGCTCCTTCAGGAAGCTCTGGTACACGTCTTCCGGCCCGGTAAAGAAAATAAGAGTGGCGTCATCGGTCAGGGAAAGGTTTTCCTTATGAACCGACGGCGGAAGGAATTTCATAAGCTCATCGCTTTTGATGTAGCGAAGGCGGACAGGACGGGCCTCGTTCCTTATATCGATGAGGGCAAGGTATTCAAGCAGCATCTGCTCCCTCTCCTTAGTCACCTGCGTTACGAAAGACATTGTATCAGGAATCACGGTTATGTCACCGTACAGCATCGACTTGGGAATAAGCGGAACCGCCGCAGCGACACTGATGTTCTTAAGAGTAAAGCACCGATAGTACCTGTCCTCAATAGGAACGTCTATTGCCGAAAGAAAATCAAGAATCGGAGCTGTTTCCCCTGTACTTCCAGTTACGTACAGCGTATTGGTGGTTTTGTCCGCCTTTACGAATGCACCTGCGTTCAGGTCTGTCGGAAACAGGGACATTACCGCATCCGCATTTATGTTCACGAGCCTTACGGCAGTTGTGTCTTTAAGTTTCTTAAGGACATCCTTTTTCTGAACCTCAAACACATAGTAAATCTCACTGTTGACGGCATAGTCACACGAAGCCTGTTCCAGAATGAGCCTCAGCAGGGAATCAAAGTCCTTGTCCGAGTAATACAGGTTTTCAAGCATAACGGAATTCTTTAAGAGCAGGGAATATTCATTACCTGCCTTTTTAAACAGGGCATCCATTACGGCCGCAAGAGAGCCTTTCCTCAGCGTAAGCGTATAAAGGGAATCCTTAAGTTCAATACGGAAATCCTCGCCCCTGCCGGAACCTCCGCGAGAAGAATTCTTTCCTATAAAAAAGCCTTCTCCCTCCCTGTCCAGTGAATACCCTGTAAGGCGCAGCATTACAAGGCGGAGTACATCCTTAACGCCGGCACTGTTCTCCCGTACCGTTACCTGGACGTTAGGCAAAGGATCGTTCATTATGGTAGTATGCGTAAACCTTGACAGCTCGCGAAGGAACGGCTCCACCGGAACATTCTCGCAGTCAATGAAGTAGCCTTCGGGCTTTTCCTCGAAGCGGATCTTCGTAAAGTAATAGATGTCGTCAACAACGTTTATGAATATGTGGTTTGCATCGCAGAAGCGGCGTATCGCAACGTCAAAGCTCTTGTCCTCGAAGTGAAAGCTTGCGATTCCCGCCACCGTATCGTCAAGGCTGACGGACTTTCCGCACATCTTTGCAACGGAAAGCACAATGTCGGAAACCTTCTGGTTCCTGAAGTCTATGTCAATCCTCTCATCGTTCTTTTCCTGTGCATACATGGCGGTGACGAGAAACAGGAACATCAATAACATGGCATGAGTGAATTTCTTCATAGCGGAAGTCTTACCACCACCGTATGGAACGGGTATTGTTTTTTAAGCTACAGAACATTTTTTAATTCTCCGTTTATAATCCTATGTCGTAATAATAGGAATAACGGCACTGCGTGTCAATAACCTGTGGATATGAGCCCCATACTGCTAAATAGAGCCGTAAGCACCGCCCCTGCGGACAGAAAGGGAGCAAAAGGAATCTTAAGGTTACGTTTCTTATTTCTCAGGAATGCCAATGCATACAGGATTGCGAGAATAGAGGCGGCTGTAAAGGAAAGGAATGCCAAAGGAAAGCCCAGTGCATACCCAAGTACGGCAGAAAACTTAACGTCTCCGAATCCGAGTCCGCCGTGAAGCCTGTAAATGAAGAAGAACATGCAGAACGAGGCAACCGCCGTAAGAACTGCAGAAGGAATGCGGATTTTTACGGTCAGAACGTCATGCAGGATCAGAGACAGGAACAGGAGTGCTGTCAGTACATCAGGGATGATGTATTTACGGCAGTCAATTATGGATATGGGAATGCATATCACCGTAAGGACGGCAAGTGTATACGTCATGAATATTTTCTTTCCTTATATTAAAGAGATAAGGATAGGATATTAATACAGGAATTACAAGAGGGGGGTATATTTTTTTTTAATATATGGCACACACCTATTGACAAAAACAGCGTTTACCTGTAACATTTTTTTTTTATCAAGGTATTCCTTACTATTTATGAATTATTTATGAAAAATTACAAAATGTTTTTAGTACATCTGGGAGTATTACTCCTGTCATCATTTTCCTCATTGCATCCGCAGGTATTCAAGAACGTAAAAGAAACCAGTTTAGTAAAAAGAATTCCAATAGGCTTTTCATGGTGGGCACCGGCAGACGATGACTGGCGCAGTTCGCTCACAGGCATAGCTGGAGCACGTGCAGGAATAGAACTTTTTCCCGTAAAGGAAGGCTTGACGCCTGAGGACGGAATGCTCCGCCTTTATTTCAGGAGCCTCATAAACTGGCGGCTGGGAACGGGAAGCAAGACCACTTACAGTGCAATGTTCAATGAATTCGGCTTACAGGCTGGGGCTT
>CAMVEQ010000029.1:0-29393 GCA_947166545.1 uncultured Treponema sp.
ATTTTAGTATTTTGTCGTGTAAAAATAGTGTTTGCGACATACAATTTTAAAGCTGTGAAACGCCACTTTCTGAAGTTTTTTGTTCCAAAAAACTTCTACTCTTTTTTCTAAGCTGACTTGCTAAAGCCCCTGACATTTTATGAAATTTTGTTCTAAAAACTTCTATATTATGTGCTGTTTTTACTTTTCAAATGCGATAATGTACATTACACATTTTGAACAGTGTACACTGTTCATTCTCGACAGTGTACTCTATTCATTTCCGACAGTGTATTATACACATCTTGAATAGTGTACACTACTCATTTCCGACAATGTACATTGTCGCTTTTCGAAAGTACACACTTTTACAAAATAACAGTAAATTTCTCATTTTTTTTCCAAAAAAGTGTACAAAAATGACATATCTAAAGCAATTACATATATGAGGTGTAATATGAGTTACATAAAACCATTTGAAGAACTTGAATTCTATGATGATTTCATGTTCGGGCTTGTCATGCAGGACAAAGAACTGTGTCGCAAGGTGTTGGAATGTCTTATGGGCATTAAAATAAAGGAAATTAATTTTCCAGAACCGCAAAAAGTTTTTGAGCCGTTCTATTCTTCTCACGGTATTAGGCTTGACGTTTACGTACAGGGCGAAAATACCATCTACGATGTGGAGCTACAGAACAAAAATGAAAGCAACATTGGCAAGCGTTCCCGTTATTACCGTGGCATGATGGACATTGACCAGCTTTTGAAAGGTCAGGACTACTCAAACTTGAAGAAGAGCGTTATAATATTCTTGTGCAGGTTTGATCCTTTTGACAGAGGCGAGCCGTGCTACACCTTCGAATACAGGTGCAATGAGAACAAGAAAGTAGACCTGAAAGACAGCTCTGTCGTAAAAGTCTTTAACTGTACGGCTTACGAAAACGAAAAGAATGAGAGACTGCAGGAATTTCTAAGATTCGTGCAGACGGGAACACCAGAGTCAGACTTGACGAGGGAGATAGAGAACATGGTAGAACAGCAGAAGACCGTAGAAGCCAACAAGGGCTTGTACTTTTACATGAGTATACATGACCAGGACAAGATAATTGAGGGCAGAAAAGAAGGAATACTCATCGGAGAAAAGAGAGGTATGAATGCAAAGGCCATTGCAAGTGCCAGAAACCTGATTGCAATGAAAGTCTTGTCGCATGAACAAATTGCACAGGCTGTAGAGTTACCTTTGGAAAAGATAGAAGAACTGGCAGCTGAACTTGCAGTTCCACAAAGTAAATAATATTTAACACCGTAATAAAGCCCCGCAAGGAAATGCGGGGCTTGTTGTTTTTTAATACAACAAAAAAAGAAAAACAAAAAGTTTCTTTGTATCTTAAGAACATTTTAGAAAATTTTCACATAAATCATGAAAATCTAACTCATCATTAAGAATTGTATTATTGATCAAATTCTTAACCTCGTATTTTTTCTTAGAATTGTAATATCCATCTAACAATTCCATAATTTTACACATTATTTCATAACTGAAATTCTCAAGTTCAGTCCGTAATTCCATATTATGAGTTTCACCATTTTTAATTAGTAATATATTTACTTGTTCGTCTTGAATTTTTGCAAGTTCTTTTAAGAAATCTTCCTGTTCTTTGTTCATTACTTTCCTTTTCCGACAATGTACTCTACACTTTTCGAACAGTGTACACTATTCACTTCCTACAGTGTACACTACTCATTTCAGATAGTGTATTATACACATTTTGGATAGTGTACACTATTTTTTTTCGACAATGTACATTGTCGCTTTTCGAAAGTACACACTTTTACAAAATAACAATAATTTTTCATTTTTTTTCTAAAAAGTGTACAAAAATGACATATCTCGTCTATTTCATTAGTAGAGACATAAAAATTAAAGGAGCTTTCTAATGATGAGCCACTGCACCGCTTCACGCTTGCAGACATTAATAATGGAGCAAAGATGTCGGACACGATTAATGTCATATTTTTGGAAATTCCAAAGTTACCGCCGATTGATGATAAAACCGACATCGATGCCTTGCCAAGTGCAATTAAATGGGGTAAATTCATACAAGAGGCAGATAATCCCGACATGCAGGATTTGATAGGGGAACTAATAAAATCTGACGGAGGCATTATGTGTGCAGAAAAGACACTTGATAAAATAAGCGAGGACGGCTGGCGTTGGTTTGATGAAGCTTATAATCAAAGTTTTAGGATAGACCAAGTAAGCAGCATGAATGCCTGTTTACGTAAAGGAAGGAAAGAAAAGGCTATTGAAGCTGCAAGAAATCTGCTTGCAATGAAACTTGGTACACATGAACAGATTTCACAAGCCATTGGATTGCCTTTGGAAAAGATAGAAGAGCTGGCATCTGAACTTGCAAATTCACAAAGTAAATAATATTTAACACCGCGAATAAAGCCCCGCAAGGAAATGCGGAGCTTTTGCTTTTATATACAGTAATCCCTTGATTATAATTTTAATTTGACTATAATAATTATAATAATATTAAAATTATTATTTACTGGAGACTCATAATTATGGAAGCAGAAAAATTCGAAAGTCCATTTAAGGGAAGAAGTCTTTTAAACTGGATAGACTGGACTCCAGAAGAAATCAATCAAATTCTTGAATGGTCGCTTTTGGTCAAAAAACAATCTCATAATGGCGAAGTACACCAGCGATTCCTAGGAAAAACAATCGCATTGATTTTTGAAAAGCGTTCCACACGTACTCGCTCATCTTTTGAAACAGCATTTGGTGAGGAAGGCGGACATCCTGTTTTCATGTCTACACAGGACATCCAGCTTGGCGGAAAAGAAAGCGTAGAAGATACGGCACGTGTACTCGGAAGAATGTTTAGTGCAATTGAATTCAGGGGATTCAAGCAGGAACATGTAGAAAAACTTGCAAAATACTCAGGAGTACCTGTAATTAACGGACTTACAGATGAATTTCATCCGACACAGGTTCTTGCAGACATAATGACACTCAAAGAACATTTCGGCACATTAAAGGGCCTTACACTATGTTTCTGTGGTGACGGACGCAATAACATGGCACGCTCGCTCATGCTTATCTGTGCAAAATTCGGCATAAATTTCTCAATGTTCTGCCCAAAAGAACTGTCACCAGATGATGAAATAATCAGAATCTGCACCCCTTTTGCAAAGGCATCGGGAGCAAAAATAACAATTTCTGACCAAATTTCAGTTGTCAAAAACGCAGATTGCCTTTATACTGATGTATGGGTTTCCATGGGTGAAGAAGCGCTCAAGGATGAGCGAATGAAATTACTCAAGCCGTTTCAGGTAAACAAGGACCTGATGGCAGCAACTGGTAAAGATTCTACCATATTCCTGCACTGTCTTCCTGCTGTAAAGGGACAGGAAGTAACAGAAGACGTGTTTGAAAGCAGTGCTAGCAAAGTATGGGATGAAGCTGAAAACAGGAAGCATACAATAAAAGCCATAATGCTGGCTCTTATAAAATAACGGAAATCCAAGGAAGGATCGACTTATGAAAAAACTTTTATTAGCTTTGATTCTGGCAGCAAGTGTTGTTTTGCCAGTACTTGCACAGGAAGCTGCAAAGCCTATCTGGGATAAGGGAGACAATGTATCTAACCTCACCTATCGTAACGTACAGGTATACAGAGTATACGATCAGTTGGACTCTTATATCGTACTTTATGAAAAGCAGTCAACAGAAGTTGGACAGGTTGCAATTCCTAAAAAATGGGCAACTGGCAACGTTGACAGAAAGCTTGTATTCCATGAAAAAGTAAAGAATCTCGGTTCTTATATGTCTGTATTCTACAAAGACGGAGAATTCTACAAGGTAATTCTCAATGTTCCACTGAGCAAGAGTGATGCTGTTTGGGGAGTTGCTCCAAACGGAACTCAGGTAGATACAAACATTGAAACACTTGCTATTGAATTCTAAGTTAAATAATCAATAACTTACAATAAAAAAAGGCAGGGAATTGATACATTCCATGCCTTTTTTTTTCTTCAAATTTTATTTATAAAGGATTTTCAAATGAAAATTATCTCTGAAATTCAAATTAATTCATTTAAAAATTTTTTAGACAACCATGAAACATTCCTTATTGCAGGACACAAAGAACCAGACGGAGACTGTATTGCCAGCAGCATAGGAATATCTTACATCCTCACTCACCTGCACAAGACTTTCAGACTTTTAAATGCAGGTCCATTCAAAAGAACGGAAATTAAAAAATACGCACCGCTTTTCAAGCAGGAAATCAGTTTTATGACACTTGAGGAACAGAAAAAATGCGGTTTGATTATTGTTGACTGTTCTGAAGTTTCAAGACTTGGCGAAATTGACGGAGACTTAAAAGGTTTTGACACCTTTATCATAGATCATCACAAGACAGCAGTAGAAAGTCCTAATTCCATTATAGACTCAACCTCTCCTGCTGCAGCATGCATTGTACAGCAGTTGTTTGAAAAGATTGTCGGAACACCAAACAAAGAAGAAGCTCAAACTCTGTTTTTCGGCACAGCGACAGATACAGGCTTTTTCAGGTTCCTTAATGAATCGGACAAAGAAGTTTTCAATTCTGTAGCACGCCTTGTAGAAGCAGGAACAAGCACAAGGGAAATTTATCAGGAAATGACTGGCGGAAAAGGCTGGAACACCCGTAAACTTTTGGGAATAATGCTTACACGTGCAGAACGCTATTTGAGCGGAAAGCTTGTAATTACTTATGAAACTCAGGAAGATACAAGAAAATACGGGCAGGATGGACGCGATAGCGACGCACTTTACACAATGATGCTTTCTGTAGAAGGCGTTGAAGCGGTTGTATTTGTACGTCAGGAAACAGAGCACAGCTGCACTATTGGGTTCCGCTCAAAAGACAAGATTGACGTAAGCATTGTTGCTTCTAAATTTGGCGGTGGTGGACACAAAAATGCTTCTGGAGCCAGCACCGATGGAAAAATAGACACGCTCATTCCTTCAATCGTAAAAGAATTTTCAAGAATAATGCCTTAACCAACAACTTTGTGTAAGAGTGCATAAAAAACTCTTACACAAAGTAAACTTTTCTGCATATTTTCCAGCTAAATTCATCATATTTTTCTGGCATGTAAGTTGCTGATATCTATAAAATCAGAGGTTATGCAACATGTTAGATGAAGATGAATTAGAAAATATTGAAAGACGATTTAAAAACAATGAAATTTCACTTGATGAAGCAAAAAATCAGTTAATCGTTCTGATATATAAAAATCCTCAATATTTCGGGATGTCTCGTTTCAGCAAAGATTTACTACATTCATTTCTGCTGTGGGTTCAGAAAAAACTTGTACAGGTTTTTCTGCAATATGATGAAAGTAAAGGTAAATTTGCAAGCTATTGCAGGGTCTCAATGTATTATTGCAAGAATGTATTTTTGAAAAGCCTTGCAAATAAAAATTTACAGGATAAGGTATTAAACGGCATAAGCACACTGGTACAGGAAGAACATGAATACGACTACAGTGCACATGAACAGGAACTGGTATGCTGTCAGGATTATAACACTCTTTCTCTTACGGAAAACACCATGCGCTGCAAGGATTTTATAGATAATCTTGTTGCAAAAAAAGGAATACGATGGAGCAAAATAGAAATGCGTGAAAACCTTAGAAAAGCGGCATGTCTTATCTTTACGTTAAAAGCCTGCTGTTATGTTGATGCTGACATAATTCATAAAGTAAGTTCAGTAACAAAGATGAGTATCGCTGACATTACAAAACTTTTACAAGAAGTACAGGAAAAGATTGATAAAAAAATAGAAAAACATGAAAAGTTAATAGAATCACTGAATGCTCAGTATATTTTTTACCAGAAATATTGCATTCAGACAGAAAAAATCAAAAAGTACAATGAGGTAAACTCTTATTTGGCAAATAAATTGGAAAAAAACAGAGAGCGTCACACAGAAATTTGGAAACTCCGACTAGAACAAATTAAAGCTGGCAAATTTAAAGCAGTTCCGTCGAATATTGACCTTTCAAAAGTGCTTCATATTCCTGATAGAAAAATAAGGCGGCTGCTTCTTACGGCAGAAAAAAACATAGACACAATCAAAATGAAGGATTATGATATAAACCATGAAACTATATTTGGCTACGGGCAACGAAAACAAAAAGAGGGAGATGAAACAAATCCTTGAAACGCCCGATTCTTCAATAAAAATTATCATTCCAAAAGATGAAGGCATTGATTTTGATCCTGACGAAACAGGCACAACATTTTATGAAAACAGCATGATAAAGGCAAAAGCCCTGTGGAACATTGTTCACAGTCCTGTCATTGCAGACGATTCTGGCATTTGTGTAGATGCACTTGACGGTGCTCCAGGAATATATTCATCACGCTATGCAGGTCCTCTTTTCATGAAGGGAAAGCCCGACGGTCAGAAAGTTCCACAGGCGGAGCAGAACCGCATGCTTATTGAGCAGCTGAACGAAGCTGTTTCAAAGGGAGTTGACATTGAAAAAGGTAAAAAACTCGGTTTGTTTAAAAACGGAGTTCGAAGTGCCCATTATACCTGTTCCATGGTTTTCTATTTTGGCTACGACAGATTTGTCATTGCACAGGAAACAATGGAGGGAACCATAATAGAAAATGTCAATGAACAGCGTGGAACTGGCGGTTTTGGGTATGATCCGCTGTTCTTCCTGCCCTCTTACGGTAAAACCGCGGCAGAATTGACTGCTGATGAAAAAAATTTAATTTCGCACAGAGGAAAAGCAACAAGAATTATTACAGGTATTTTGAAGAATTTCTCAGAAAAGTAATTTATTTTATTAAAGTTTATGGATATTTTATCCGAAACTATAAATTGAAAAGCCATGGCTGCTCAACTTCGAAGAAGATAACGGTCAGGTATTTCATTGTAAAAGATTGCAGATGTAGCCTTGTAATGCAGATGTGATCTTTTACAAACAGGGTAAAAAGGATTTTGCCCTAAAAACATTTCCATGGAGGAAAAATTATGGTAATCAACCACAACATGTCAGCAATGTTCTCAAATCGTTCTTTGGGAGTAACTAACGTAGCACTTCAGAAGGATATGGAGAAACTTTCTTCAGGTATGAAGATCAACCGTGCTGGTGACGACGCTTCTGGTCTTGCTGTTTCAGAAAAAATGCGTGCACAGATCCGCGGTCTCAACCGTGCTTCAAGAAACGCAACTGATGGAATCAGCTTCATTCAGACAACAGAAGGATATCTCCAGGAAACTGAAGACATCGTTCAGCGCATCCGCGAACTCGCAGTACAGTCAAGCAACGGTATCTACACAGAAGAAGACCGTGAAATGATTCAGGTTGAAGTAAGCTCACTTATCGCTGAAGTAGACCGCATTGCATCTGCAGCTCAGTTCAATGGCTTGAACATGCTCACAGGACGCTATGCTCGCCCAACAGGTGAAAACAATGTTACAGCTTCTATGTGGCTCCACATTGGTGCAAACATGGATCAGCGTACACAGGTTTACATCGGTACAATGACAGCTGCTGCTCTCGGAATCCGCAACGTTGGAACAGAAGAGATTTTGACACTTGCTACACCGGATGATGCCAACCGCGCAATCGGCACACTTGATGAATCTCTCAAGAGAATCAACAAGCAGCGTGCAGACCTTGGTGCTTATCAGAACCGTCTCGAGAAGACTGTAGAAGGATTGAACGTAGCTGCTGAGAATACTCAGGCTTCTGAATCAAGAATCCGTGATACAGATATGGCTGCTCAGATGGTTGAGTTCACAAAGAACCAGGTTCTTACTCAGGCTGGAACAGCTATGCTGGCTCAGGCTAATTCTCAGTCACAGACAGTATTGTCTTTGTTGAGATAATGTAGTATAATAATAGGTGTAAGGGGTCTTTTTGACTCCTTACGCTTATTGCGCGGACTGAAAATGCACTTCTAACGCCCTTCTCTAATATTCAATCCGTTTTTGCAAAAGCATTTTATTCCGTGTTTAGACGGAATATTGTTCTTTGAAAAGAGTTTTCTTCATGCTGTTTGTAGCAGTATAGACTGTTATTATGTCAAAGTAATAACAATTCCTGCTGTAAGAGTCTAAAACATCTGCCGGGGCGCAAAACGGCAAATGCTCGTACAAACAGGCGTAAAGCATGATGCTTTATGTATAGAACATGGAGGACACTTATTATGGTAATTAATCACAACATGAGTTCAATGTTTGCTAACCGCACATTGGGACTTAACAATGCTGAATTGATGGGCAATATTTCAAAGCTCAGCTCTGGAATGAAGATTAACCGTGCTGGCGACGATGCTTCTGGTCTTGCAGTTTCTGAGAAAATGAGAGCTCAGATTCGTGGTTTGAATCAGGCTAACCGCAACACACAGAACGGAATTTCTTTCATTCAGACAACAGAAGGATATTTGCAGGAAACTACAGATATCTTGCAGCGTGTGCGTGAACTTTCTATACAGTCTGCTAACGGTATCTACACAGAAGAGGATCGTATGCAGATTCAGGTTGAGGTATCTCAGCTTGTAGCAGAAGTAGACCGCATCGCTTCACAGGCACAGTTCAACGGCATGAATATGCTTACAGGACGTTTTGCTCGTGAATCTGTTTCTAATCAGGAGATGACTTTCCATATTGGTGCAAACATGGATCAGCGTGTAACTGCATACGTAGGAACAATGACAGCACAGGCTCTTGGCTTGAGAGGTGTACAGGGTACTGATGAAAAGATCAGCATTTCTACTCCAGATGCAGCAAACGTTGCCATCGGTACAATCGATGCAGCATTGAAAATTGTAAACAAGCAGCGTGCAGATCTCGGTGCTTACCAGAATCGCCTTGAGGAAACTTCTTATGGTCTCGGCATTGCAGCAGAGAACCTTCAGAGTGCAGAATCTATAATCCGCGATACTGATATGGCTTCAGAGATGGTTGAGTACACAAAGAACTCAATTCTTACACAGTCTGGTGTTGCAATGCTTGCACAGGCAAATAACCAGTCTGAAAGCGTACTGGCACTGCTCAGATAACGATCAAAAGAAAATAAGTGGTTTAATTGAGAAATTTCTGGATGTCATTTTTTGTTAGACCACTTTGAAAAGCCTGGGAGGGGTGCGCCACCTTCCCTCTCTTTTCGTTTTCAGGAGGAAAAGTCCATGAGTACAGTTAGTATGACTGGGCAAATAACAGCCAAGGATGGCTCAAAAAGCGTTACTGCAGGGAAACCTAAGCGGGCACCAACCGCTGAGTCAGTCCGCCCAGCTGATCTCTTTCCTAACAGTGCTGCCGAAGTAGTAGAGAATATTGCTCAATCAATAGCAATTGAAAAGAGTAATATTGAGAACGTTAAGAAAATTACAGATATTATTAATGGTCGAACATTGCAATTTTCTGTAAATAAGGAACTTGGGAAGGTTATTATTGAGGTTGTAGATCCAACTACAAACAAGGTAATACGAGAGATTCCATCTGAAGAAATGCAAAGGCTTCAGGCTAACTTAAAGCATACCATGGGGCTGGTATTCGATGAGACTGTTTAATAAGCAAACTACGCTGTTACTTTAACAGCGTAGTTGTGTTTTTAAATATAAAACATCATAAGATGTTCTATCTTATTTTGGCGGCGGGATAATGGCAGACGGATTAAGCATACCTGGAGTTACTGATAAATACAAAACCAATGATCTCGTAAATTCTCTTATGGAGGTTGAAAGAAAGCCTTTACGAAGAGAAGAAGCCCAGTTAGAAAAGTATCAGACACAGCAGAATGCCTGGAGAGACGTTAATCAGAAAATTTCAACTCTGAAAGAAAACTCAAAAAAGCTTTATTCTTTTCAAAATCCATTCAACAGTAAACTGACAGAATCTTCAAATGAAGATGCACTCACAGCTGATGCAGACCGTTCTGCGGAATCAGGTTCATTTAAAATAACAGTATTAAAAGAAGCTACAGCTGACCGTTTTTTGAGTGGTAACATAGACAAAAACATGAAGATTGAAGCCGGCAAATATATATATGGTGTCGGTGCTAAAAAAGTAGAGTTAAACTGGAAAGGCGGTAAAATATCAGACTTTGTACAGGCAATAAACCGTCGCGGAACAAATATTCTAAAAGCAAGTCTTATCGGTGTTACATCTAATAAAAAATCGCTCCTCATAGAAGGTTTGGTTACAGGCACTGATAATAAACTTATTTTTGAAGAAAAGGCATTGGAACTTGCCAAAAACATAGATATGGTAAGTGATGCACCTGTAGAAACAGAAGCATTATTTACTGCACTTGATAACATTTCTGTACCGACTTCAAATGAAGAAGGCTTACAGAAAAATATGCCTCAGTTGTCAAAAAGCAATGTAAAACTGGAAAACAACCTGATTACTGTTCCTGCAAGGAACGCTATTGAAATTCCAATTCCAGAAGATTTGAATGAAGACGGACATCAGGTTTTAGAATTTTCATTTAAAGTTGCACAAACAGAGGATATTACAACCAAAATAAAAGATGTTGCAAAAGAGCCTTCTCTGCCCTCTCCTGGATATGTAGAATTTCAGGGGCTTGTCATTACAAATGAACAAAGCGAGACTGCTCTTGAATCTCAGGAAGTTGAACTGGACGAACCTCTTGTTCCTATTGATGATTCTAATTATATTGCCATCAAAAATAAAGATGGATCTGAAATTCCACTGGATATAAGTGCATACACGCCTGATGAAAATGGAAATGTTCACATTTCTATTTCATTAAAAGACTATCCAGATGCAGAAAGTCTTATTGTACGCAACAGCAGTACAGGAAAAGAACTTACATTTTCTGTACCGCAGTCACGCGATTCATCAAAAAATCAGGGCTTTACTCCAAACCATGCAATTACTACAGCGGAAGATGCTGCTTTCAAATATGAAGGAATTACACTCCACCGCCCTTCAAACAATGTTGATGATGTTATTCCAAATGTAACTCTGCATCTTCATTCTGCAACAGAAAAGCCTGTTACTATTAAAATTAATCCTGATAAAGACAGCGCAAAAGAAGCTCTTATTACTTTTGTAGGTACATATAATCAGGTATTGGCAGAAATAAATATTTTGACATCAAATAAGCCTGAAATAATTGCAGAGCTTGATTATCTGACACCAGAAGAGCGTGAAGCAGCAGAAAAGAAGCTGGGAATGTTCCAAGGCGACTTTACGCTGACTAACGGTAAAGCTTCAATGCAGAGGACTGTTGCAAGCAAATATAATACTACTGAAAATGCAGAAATAACTATGCTGAATCAGATTGGAATTTCAACAAATGCAAGTTCCAAAGGGTCTGGTTATAATGCATCTCAGATGAGGGGATACCTTGAGATAGACGAAAAGCAGCTGGATGCCGCTTTGGAGTCTAATCTTGAAGATATAAAAAATCTGTTTGGCTATGATAGTGACGGAGATCATATTATAGACAGCGGTTTAGGTTATCTTCTGGACAAGCAGACAAATTCTTGGACTCAGGCAGGAGGTCTTATTTCAACAAAGATTTCCATGCTTGAAAATCAGATTAAGAATTCCAACTCAAAAATTGCGACTTTGCAGGCTCAGCTGGATGAAAAAGAGCTTGAGCTTAAAAATAAGTATGCAAACATGGAAGGAACTCTGAACAGTCTTGAAAGTCAGAAGAATTCGCTTAATAATTTTGCAAATCAAAATCAAAATAAATAGAAATAAACGAGGGATTATTGATGAAAGTTTCAGTTAACGGACAGGCTATAGACATAACACTTGAAAATGAAAAGACTGTCGGTGACATATTAAAATCGTTTGAGAGTGAAATGGAAAAAAATGATGCAACAACTGTCAAAATTGTTCTTGACGGCAAGGAAATTGCATCAAATGAATTTGAATCAATCTTGGGAAAAGAACTTACAGATGATACAACAATAGATTTTGGTGTTGTATCTAAGATGGAAATCATTTCTTCACTTCATGTTATTTCTGATGAATTAGCAGCACTGGCAGAAAAGCTTGTAAACATTCCAGTTTTATTGCAGAGTGGTAAAGATAAGGTTGCAGCAGAAATTATTGAAGAACTTGCAACTACTTGTAATAATTTCTGTCATACAGGAACAATGGCTATGCTATTCCCTGATGTATATGATAAACTGGTAATTAATGGTGCTAAGTTAGACGATTTCTTTAAGGAACTGTTGCCTATTCTTGGTGACTTTGAAGCAGCATTAAAAGATAAGGACACTGTAACATTGGGAGACCTTTCAGAATATGAAATGGTTCCTAGATTGCAGAGTATCGTAGATGCTATAAAGGCTATATAAGTAGGAGGCTGTATATGAATAATGGAAGTCTTGTAGACGCACGTCAAAATCCCCTGCTCTATACAATAATTCTAGCCGTTTTAGCAGCATTTGTTGTACTTGTAATTATTGGTCTTATCTTAAAGAAGATTCGTGATTTACATTCTACACCTGCATGGATTGAGTCTCACAAAAATCTTGCAACCACAAGAAAAAACATAGAAAATGTAGCCCGCATTGCAAATATTTCTTTGGAAGAAAAGAAAATTCTTACTCAGATATGTCAGAAATTCAAGCCGACAAATATTGAATATCTTATTAGAGATGAAAAAGCTATTATTGATTTGTTTCATCAGGGATATGATGATTTCAAGGCTAAGAATATCAATCAGGAAACTTTTGCAATGCTGTTTGAATTACTGTACAAGCTGGAAAAAGCTCATGATAACATTACATTTATCAGCACAACAAGAGCTTTGCCAAATGGTCAGGTATTCACTTATATTGACAGCGATAAAAACACTTGGAAGCTTACACTTGAACGCAATGAACCTCAGGGACTTGTAATTTCAATTCCAAAGGCATTTGCTCAGAGCGACAAAAAACCAGCACAGCTTTCTAAATTCATTTTGACATTCAAGACAGAAGCTGGAACAACTTATACACTTCTGACAAGAGTTGTCCGTTACGAAGAAGAAAAATCCGGTAAGTTTATACTTATTGCTTCTGCAAACAACACGCTTACAGCAATTCAGAGACGAACATCAAAGCGTATCCATGTAGAACGAGACTGTAAATTTTCTGCCGTCAGATATAACGCAAATAAAAAATCTGACAATTATGAAATCCTTCAAAACAAGTTTGATGGAAAACTGCAGAATATTTCCTCTACAGGATGTAGACTTTCATGCAAAATGCCGATAAAAGAAGGACAGTATCTGAATGTCGAATTTCAGCTAAAAGAAGGTCAGACGGAACAGTCAATCGGATATATTGTAATGACGAAGAAGTCTCCAGATGGAAAACAATACATTCTTCATATAAAATTCATAGACATACAGCTAGATGTTAAAAACAGAATATCAGCATTTGTTTATGGATATGATAAATGAGTATTGTTTTAAACACAATTTTATGTTAAGATATTATAATGCAGGTAACTGAACTAAAATCGATCACAAAGGCAGAAGGATATATTTATTATATAAATAAATATACTGCTACTGCAGTTATTGAGTTTTTATCAAAACAGATTTCTTTTCCTTTTAGTTTCACTATTGAAGTCAGTCCGTTAGGAGTTAAAACACTAACTTTGGCAAATATTCCTCAAGATTTGGAATATCCATTAGTTCCTGTACGAATAGCTTTGAAAGAATATATTTTAAAACTGGAAAACGCAAATCAGTTACCATAATCTAGCATAACAGGTACAGTTTTAAATGATTTTCCACACTCATACTGCAGAAGAAACCATTGCCTTAGGTGAAAAAATAGGCGCTCTATTAAAACCAGGCGATGTGATAGCCATGTCAGGAACACTGGCAGCAGGTAAAACTACAATCACTAAAGGCATTGCAAAAGCACTCGGCATTGCAGACACAATCACAAGTCCTACATTTTGTCTCATAAGTGAATATTATGGTGAAAAAATGCCATTATACCACATGGATGTATATAGACTGGAAGGCGAAGAAGATTTTATAAATCTTGGTGTTGAAGATATGCTTTACGGTCAAGGCGTCTGCATCATTGAATGGAGCGAGAAAGTAAAAAAAGAAATTCCTAAAAAAGCTATACGGCTTACAATAACACCAACAAGCGAAACAGAGAGAGAAATAGTTCTAGAAAACTGGAATAATGGAGATATACAGATATGAATGCATTGGCAATAGACTGTGCAGTATCTAAAATTGCTATCGCAGCTAAAAAAGACACGATGTTAACAAAATTAGTATTAAACATTGGCACAAAGCAGTCCGAAAAACTACTTCCATCCATTGATTTTGTATTGCAGGAACTAGAACTTAAACCTTCTGAACTTGACTATACAACAATAACATCAGGTCCTGGCAGTTTTACAGGTTTAAGACTGGGATTAAGCTCTTTAAAAGCTCTCACCCTTTCTCATAATATTCCTCTGTATGGAATTCCATCTCTTGACGCATATGCATTACCATACAAAGACTCTCCAGAATCTGTATTAAGTGTAATAGAAGCTAAGGAAGATGAATATTACTACCAATTCTTTTCGAGAGGAAAAAAGCTTTCAGAGCCAGAAGATAAAACTATAGAAGAAATCATAAAGCAGATAGATCAAGAATCCTCTGTCCTAGTATGCGGACCAGGAGCAAGTTCTTTTTGCAGCAGAGTAAACGAAATAAGTCAATTATATTCTGTACATTGCTATGTACCTGAAATTGATGCCACAGAGAATTTATTTGTAATTGCAGAAGAATTAATAAAAAATAAAGCGGAACCTATGCAAGATTACGATGGTCCGCTCTATGTAAGAAAAAGCGAAGCAGAATTGGTCTATGAACAAAAACAATTGAAAAATTCAGGCTCTATTTAAAAAGCTTTGCAAGGCTTTCTTCTGAAACATCAAGTGCTGCAACTTTATTTTCTTTCTGAATAGCATCGAAAACTTCCTGGCGGAATACCTTTACATTTTTAGGAGCTTCAACACCTATTTTTACCTGATCCCCCTTCACTTCTATAATTGTAAGGGTAATTTCATCACCAATCTTTATTTTTTCATCAATCTTTCTAGAAAGGATAAGCATTATTTATCCTCCTTTCCAGAAAGAGCTGAAACTATATCAAATTTTGTAGTCCATTTAGGATCATTTAGTATAGCCTGCATTCCTTCATGAGTCTTCTTATTAATTATAACAGGACCACGAAGATTTGCAGTAACAGGAGAACCGTCATTTGGAACAGTAACAATAGTCATAACAAGAACATCAGAAGGATCTTTTATGCCTATTTTACCCAATTCCTTATCATCAATATCCACTTCAAAATCTGGATTGATAATAAAAGGATCTATCATTAAAAATGCAAGAGCACTTTCATCCAATGACTGAAGCCAGATAAATGGTTTTATTCTACAGTCAATTAAAGCATATTCAGTATAATCTTCAAAGCCAAAAATACCAGCAGGTATTTTAATTAACTGTTCTTCACTTATCTCAACCAAGCCCATTGTTTTAGTTTTTATCTGCATTTTTATCACCTGTTACTGCTACAAAATTAATGCATATAATTCAATAAAGAAGTAGAATACATTCGGCCAGCATTGCTTAATGTTGCCTGATTTACAAGTTCCAGCATTTTCATATCTGTAATGGTCTTTGTAAAATCAATGTCCCCTTCTCTACTTACTAACTGAGTAACATTTAATGCTGTAGTCTGAGAACGAGTAATGTTATTCTGTGCACGCTCATAATCACTGCCAGACTTAGCAAGACGAGTTGTGATATTGGAAATGCCTTCATCAATAGAACCAAGAACACGAGAACCAATAGCTTCGGTATCGCCCTTAAGCATTGAATCGCGTAATGCAATAACAGTATCAAAAATTGAACCGCCAGAACTACGAACATTACCAGTAAGATTATATGGAGGCAACTGAGATTTATCTTTTATATATCCCAATTCTTCCAAAGTTGCTCCATTTTTATCTTCAAGCCAAATCTGATGAGCATCAGTAGTCTCAAGATTAAGACCGTTTGTAATAGGATCAAGGGATGCCTTTACAGCAACACCACTGTCATTAATTTTTGCAATAACAGCATGAATATTATCACCTCTATTAATTTTAATCTCAACACCATCAAGATTAATAGAGTTATCATTACCAGCCTGCCATTGAGTTAAATCGCGAGATCCCATAAGACGCTGTGGTTCTGCCCAAAAAATCCTGCTACCGCTGTTATCAACATCCATATACTGGTTTTCATCAACTTCGACTTTATTCATAGTTATGTTACCATTATACTGAACAGATTCAATCAAAGGCTCACTTGCACCAGGAACATTTCCCAAGGAAACATCAAATGCGATATTTTTTGTACGAGTACCGGCAAAAAGACTGTTACCATCAGCATCAACAGCATTGGCATTCTGAACCAACTCTTTAAGGAGTTCATTAACTTCGGAAGCCATATTTTTAAGGTCATCTTTTGTATTCAAGCCATTTGCACCACTCACAGCAAGCTCTCGTACACGCTGCATAATCTGAAGATTCTGATTTACATAACCTTCACGAATCTGAAACTGATCAGCAAGAGTCTGTGCATTCTTTTCAAACTGATTTACACGTGAAAGATATGAATTATAGCGAACTAAATGTCCTGCAGCTATAGGATCATCACGAAGAGAACCCAAGCGGCTCTGACTGCCAACTTGATTATTCAAAGTATTCTGACGTACTTCCTGCTTACGCAAGTAGTACTGAGTGTCCATATTATTCATCTGAGAACTAATTCTGTTCATATCATTCTCCTTATTATATAAAAATTAAATGCTGCGATTAAAATCAACCGCCAACACGATTAATCAGAGTATTCAACAACTCATCCTGAACACTAATAAACTTTGCAGCAGCTTCATAGCCATACTGGAATTTTATAATGTCAGCAAGTTCTTCATTAATATTTACACCGCTGATACTATCACGCAAATCACGCAAATCATTCATGATAGCATTCTTACTTGCAAGCTGATTTTCTGCCTGCTCGCCTTTAAGTCCAATGCGTGTTACAGTATCTGCAAAATAATCATCAAATGTACGGTCAGTTCCAACCATCATCTTTGTATTACGGATTGCAGCAATTTCAACAGCTGCACGGCCGTCATCAACATCAGCCAATCCCTGAGAATTAGCAAATGCAGCAGCAACACTTGAAGAATCTCTTTCAATCTGAGGATTAACAACAAGATACCCAGAAGGATTCATGACAGGTGTAACAGCAAACTGAGCATCAGCAAGAGCATTAACAGCGTTTGCACGGTTAAAATCATAAGCTCCATCGGCTCCACTTTCACGAAGAATTCCTGTGTATCCTGTAAGGAACATTCCGGAATCTTCAACATGACGAATAACAAAATCAGGATTAGACATTGATTCAGAAGTCGTAGCCTTTAATACTAATTTTGAATTACGATCCAAATAAGCCTTTACTTCCCCATTACTGTCATTAATACGGTTTACAAGATCTTCAACAGTATCAGCTGGATAATAATCAACAGAAACAGTTCCTGAAGATGAGTTAAAGGTCATTGTTCCCTGCAAACCAATCTGCTCATGAGGACGAAGGCTATTAGTTCCTGTCATGCGGAAAATATAAGAAGCATCTTCAACACCATCACCGTTGCGGTCATAGTTACCATTTGTATTTTCAACAAACGGATGTTCCGTAAAGAAATCGAGTCCAGTTACATTATTCTTACCAATGGCATTGCGGTGAATATCATTAACAAAGTCCGCAAAGTTAAGAGCCATAGTATCAAGAGACTGCAATTCACTGCGAAGATCTTTATCGCGCAATTCAACAAGAGCACCGAGAGAACCGCCTCTAAAATATGCATCAACCTCTGTATCATGCCAAACAAGACGTGTATAGCCTTTATTATCAAGGTCTGTAACTTCATCAATCTGACGATATTCACTTCCCTGAACAATCATCTGTCCATCTGTATGTACAAGGAATTCATCAGGATCTGTTCGGGCAACAGTTACATTAATAAGCTTTCCAAGCTTTTCAACCAAAAGATCACGGCGATCCATAAGATCATTAGGATTATCGCCCATAGCTTTACTTCTTACAATTTCACCGTTTACATCTGCTATCTGACGAGACAAATCATTGACCTGCTTTACAGTAGCATTAATATCTCCGTTTACTTGATTAGAAATTGCAATAAGATTATTATTCTGCTGCTTAATTGAGTTTGTAAGACTTTGACCTCTAACAACAACAGCATCACGGGCAGCATTATTACTTGGATCTATAGAAAGTTCCTGCCAGCTCTGCCAAAATTTATCCATATTGCTACGAACAGAAATTTCATCAGGTTCATTGTAAATCTGCTCAATCATTGAATAGTAATTGTTGCGAGTATCCCAATAAGATTCTTCATTTGTCTGTGCAATAATACGAGAATCCAAAAGTTCATCACGAACACGTTCAATGCTTTCAATTTTTGTTCCCTGACCAATCTGACCGGCAAGCTCTGCACGCTCTAAATCCGGGCGGTACAAAGGATCCATTGTAGAAACTTTTACACGCTGACGGCTATAGCCTTCTGTATCAGCATTTGAAATATTGTGTCCAGCAGTCTGAATCTGAGTGCTGTGAGCCATAAGGCTCCTTTTTCCAATTTCTATACCTGCAAAAGATCCTGACATTTTCCAATTCCTCCTATATACTCACCCATTCTGCATGCAAAATCACAATTAGAATTCTATATTTACCAATACGTTTCCAACTTCCGGCTTTACAAGTTTACCTGCAGGAGAATATGTTGTTGCGGTTTTAACAAAACATTCTTCTATTACATTACCTATAAAATCTTTCGTTGTAGTAACATAGGTACGTAAAGCATCATTTTCAATACGGCTCTTTGTAAGCTTAGTCCTAAGACTTACAAACAAAGGCTCTACAGATGGCTCATAGTAAATATGTCTATCTGCCTCAGTAAGCATTTCACGCTGCTGATCCAATTCTACAAAAGTATCACTCATACGACGCAAAGCAGATATAGAATCTTGTAGAGATTCCCAATCTCGCTCCTTTACGTTTGAATGCATTTTGTTCTGTTCAGACAAAATAGAATCAAGAAGTTCATCCTGAGACTGCAAAACTTTTATGAGCTCAGTCTTTTTGTCTGTAACAGGCGTTTCGCCAGAAACGATTTCTTCAGAAACAATTTCGCCAGATGACGAAACCTCGTCAGAAGCCTGAACCTCAGAAGTCTGCACTTCAGAACCTGTTTCTGCAACAGATTCTTCCTGAACTGTAAGATCTTCCAGAACTTTAGCCGCCTTCTTTAATTTAGCTGCAACAGCTTTCATAAAACCCATTTTCATTTTATCCTTCCCACTCATTGAAAAATAGATTATTCACTATATATTATCGGAAAATAAAGGAAATTCTTTAGGAAATAAAAACAAATGCAGTGTGTAGTGGGATATGAGAAAGAATTCGACGGCTTTGTTCACTGGGCGTGATGATTATGGCCACTGGCCGTGATGATTATGCCCACTGGCCAGAGTGAGTTTCCCCACTGGCCAAGCTGAGTTTCCCCACTGGCCAAGCTGAGTTTCCCCACTGGCCAGAGTTAATTTCCCCATCACCAAGCCATTTGCATCACATGACAGCTCATGATATAATGGGCACATGAAATATGGCATTTTTAGAGTAGCATGCGCAAGTCCGTCACTTGCAGTGGCAGACTGCACATATAATGCACAACAAATCATTCAGACAATAGAACTTGCAGATAAACAGAACATAAGACTTATAGTTTTCCCAGAATTATGCATAACAGGATACACATGTGCAGATTTATTCTTACAGCGGTCATTACAGGTTGCAGCAGAAAATGCATTAGCTACAATCTGTAAAAAAACAAAAGACTGCAAATGCATGAGCATTGTAGGACTGCCAATAACTTATCAGGGAGCACGTTACAATTGTGCAGCCTATTTGTATAAAGGTTCTGTCATTGCCATTGTACCAAAAACCTTCATACCAAATTATTCAGAGTTCTACGAGCGCAGATGGTTTACACCTTCAGAATTCTGCCCAACAGACAGCATTACAATAAATGAAGAATTAGCAAACATTCCATTTGGAACAAATATCATTATAGAAGACAAAAATGATCCTCTTCTAAAAATTGCCTGTGAAATCTGTGAAGACGTTTGGGTTCCTCTTGCACCGTCAACAAGACATGCATTAAACGGAGCAACTGTTATTGCAAATCTAAGTGCCAGCAACGAAGTAGTAGGAAAAGCGGATTACAGACGAATGCTTATAAGTGCACAATCTGCCAAAACAGTTTCCGCATACCTATATACAAATGCAGGTCATGATGAAAGTACTACCGACATGATATTCAGTGCACACACTATTATTGCACAAAATGGTTCCATAAAAGCCCAATCTGAGCTATTTGGAACAGAAGTCATTACTGTTGCAGACATTGACCTTGAGCGCATTGAACAAGACAGACTAAGAACTACAACTTTTACTACCTGCAATGCTTTTACAAGAGACAGTCAGGCTCTTTATCGCTTTATTTCTGTAGAATTCGACAACAATACTTTCTCAGATTCTGACAATCAAAAATCGATAGGTTTTCAGTCAAATGATGAAAAAAAGGAGGCTTCTTCTATTGCACTCATAGGAGGTGTAGACAGACATCCTTTTGTGCCTGCAGGAGATAAAGAACGAAGCGAACGATGCAGAATCGTCATTGAAATGCAGGCAGAAGGACTTGCAAAGCGTTTACGCCATATTCATGCACAAAATGCAGTAATAGGTTTGAGCGGCGGTTTGGATTCTACTTTGGCAATGCTTGTTACAGCAAGAGCTTTTGATAAATGTGGTATTGACCGCTCCAAAATTACGGCAGTCACAATGCCTTGTTTCGGAACAACAAACAGAACTTATTCAAATGCATGTACCCTTGCGCAAAAGACAGGAGCTACACTAAAAGAAATCAATATAAAAAAAGCAGTTCTACAACATTTTTCAGATATAGGACATGATGAAAACATCCATGATGTTACATACGAAAACAGTCAGGCCAGAGAAAGAACTCAGATTCTTATGGACATTGCCAATAAATATAACGGCATTGTAATAGGAACGGGCGATTTAAGTGAGCTTGCACTTGGCTGGTGTACATATAATGGCGACCATATATCAATGTATGGAGTAAATTCAAGCATTCCAAAAACCCTTGTACGCTATTTAGTTGAATGGTTTGCAATGCAGTCTGAACAACAGGGAGATGCAGAGCTGGCAAATGTCCTAAAGGACATTCTTGCAACACCTGTAAGCCCTGAACTACTACCACCAACAGGCAAAGACATCAGTCAGAAAACGGAAGAACTTGTAGGTCCTTACGAGTTGCATGATTTCTTTTTGTATTACGTATTAAGATGGGGATTTTCTCCTAAAAAGATTTATTTTCTAGCTTTACAGGCTTTCAACGGTAAAGTTGCAGACGGATCAGAAACCGTCTATACAAGGGAAATAATCTTAAAATGGCTCACAACCTTTTACAGAAGATTTTTCAGCCAGCAGTTCAAGAGAAGCTGCATGCCAGATGGTGCAAAAGTTGGAACAGTAAACCTTTCACCACGCGGAGACTGGAGAATGCCAAGTGATGCAAGTGCAGCGGTTTGGATGGAAGAAATAAAAGAACTGTAGCTTTAATCCTCATCATCGACAGGTTCTTTAAAGCCTGTTTCTTTTATATCTTTGTCTATTCCTGCCCTATGCCTGTTGTAATAAAATAAAGACCAGCCATTGTCGTTAAGCAGCTTTACCTGCATTACATAATTACTGTCCTGATTGTAGGCAATGGCTTTATCTAAATATTGTTTTGCAAGTTCAGTTTCTTTACGGTCAAAATAAAACTGAGACATATATATGTCTGAAAAAAACTGTTCGCCTTCGTTTCTAGAAGAGCTTACTGCAGAGCTAAAACATTTTAATGCCTTTTTTTTACCGCCTCCAAAAATCTTTGGAGCATAGAACATCCACTGCCCTAAGTTTGTAAGTGCGTAACTAAGGCGGGAATCCTGTTTCAAAGCCTTTTCGTATAAATCTTTTACATGAAACCCATATTTAAGTGTTGCTGACAAAGAAAAAGTCATGTAAATAGAAGTTACATCGCCAGTAAGGACGTAAAGCCATTTATTTGCACAGGATTTTCCTTTAAGGCTTGAAATATACCTTTCATTCTTTTCCATCTGCAATTTCATTATATCGCACAGTTTTGGACGCATGTTAACATCATCGTACAGATAATGATGCCGTTCCATTATATAAAGGCTTTCTAAAATAAGACGTTCCTGCTCCAAATCTACGGAATGAGCAGGAAGTTTGGAATCCGTTTCTCGCTCAAATTCATCTATTAGTCTTAAAGATTCTTCACTAGACTGGCAGGAAGAAATATCCACACGGAATTTCATAAATTCATCTATTCTGTTTACAGCATAATCAGAAATTCTTTCACCAGCAAATGCAGGCAACAAAGATGAGAAAAACAGAATTATACAAAAACACAATAAACGCATACTGCTATACTATTTCCATAAAAGATTTTATTTTATCAATATTCTGCAATGCTACAGCCCGTCCAAGATCATACACCCGCTGCAGTTCATCAGGATTTTTTTCTGTCCTGCTAATACCTAAAGATTCTTCTGGGCAAATAACCAAAACATTGCCAAGCTTTTCCTGCTCAAACACATAATCCGTTTCATCATTATACATTATGTGTCTTCGCCCCATTGCTTTTACCAGTGCAGGATATTTATGCAATGCAATAACAATGAGCCACATCAGGCGGTTCTTCTTTTTAATAAAACCTCTTGGCTGTGTAAGAATTACAATGTTTTTTTCATATCCAAGACTTTGAAACTTTTTAAGAGGAATGGAATCTGTCATTCCTCCATCAAGTAACTCAAAATTATCAACTTTTACAATTTTTGAAGCAAGAGGCATTGAAGCGGAAGCCCGCATCCACTCAAAATCTTTTGCAGAACAGCTTTTTAGCTTTTTATATACAGCATTACCAGTATGAACATCTGAAGCTACTATCCAAAATTCCATTGGATTTTTCTGATAAGTTTCATAGTCAAACAAATCAAGTTCATTCGGAATTGAATCATAACAGAATTCTGCATTATATAAATTACCAGTTTTTAACAAAGAAGAAACACTGCAATAGCGTTTATCGCCTGCATATTTTTTATTATAACGCAAAGCTCTACCTATTTGCTTTGATTTATAATTGCATCCGAATGCAGCTCCAGCGGAAACTCCTATAGCGCCGTCAAAAACAATGCCATGTTCCATCATAACATCCATTGCTCCTGCAGAAAAAAGACCGCGCATTGCTCCGCCTTCAAGCACAAGACCTGTTTTACAACCATTCATACATCAGAGATTATTACAGATATCAGGCTTTTGTAAAAGAGGTTATTGATATTTTAAAGAAATCTTCATACACTAAAAAAGTATGAAATCATTTATTAAATGGATTCCTGCTATTATTATAATAGGCTGTAGCTGGTATCTTTCTTCGCAGCCAACTATAGAGCATTTACCAAGATTTCCGAATGCTGATAAAGTTGTACATTTTATATGTTTTGGCGGCTTATGTTTTTGGATAACCTTTGCACTAACAAAGAAAACTCCTATAGCTATTGCATTAACATCAATATATGGCATAATTGATGAAATTCACCAAAGTTTTGTCGAGGGAAGATCCAGCTCAATATTTGACTGGGTAGCCGACACTTTAGGAGCTGTAGCAGGATTTTTTATTTTTATGACTTTATATTCATTTATTATTCGAAAAAAAATCAAAGGCGAAGAGAAACCTCACCACTTTGAAGCTGAATAATATCTCCATTTTCTTTTTTTACAGAAAGAATTCCATTTTCTAAAATATCAATAGCCGTACATTCATAAGGAGCGTCATGCAAAGGATGTACGGTTATTTTTTTTCCTATCAAAACAGAAAGAGCTTTATATTCTTTCATTGCTTTTTCTTTAGTTAAATCATCGCCATCAAGGATAGCACAAATTTCATTAATTGCAGTCGCACAGAACAAGCTTCTTTTTGCATCACTATTTAGCATGCAGATACTACCTGCAATATTATTTAACTCAGCAGGAAAAGCTTCGTTTGGAATTATATTTATGCCACAGCCAATGATTATAGAATCTATAGTACCAGTTTCGAAGTTTGAGATTCCTTCTGTTAACACTCCTGCTACCTTTTTACCGTCACAAATAATATCATTTGTCCATTTTATGCCGCATTTTACGCCATACACAGAAAGAATGCTCCTGCACAATCCCACAGCAGCAGCTGTAGTAATAAAGCCCGGATGCATAAAATGCTTTGGAATGTAAATAATAGAAAAATAAATACCTGTTACAGAAGGCGAAAAAAAAAGTCTGCCAAAGCGTCCTCTGCCGGCAGACTGCTGAGAGGCAACAATGACAGTCTTATGCAGAGATTTTTTTAAATCTTGCAAAAGAAGTCGTTTTGCCTCTGTGTTTGTAGAATCAATGCAATCATAAAAACGGATGTCGTAATCATGAGCATCGTGAAGAAAAGATTGTATTAAATCTTTATTAAAAATATCAGAATGTATGAATTTATATCCTTTATTCGTACTAGCATCAATTGCGATGCCTGTGGCACGTAAAGAGTTTATTGCTTTCCAGACTGAAACTCTTGAAACATTACAAAGCTCTGCAAGTTCTTCTCCAGAAACATACCCGTCTGGATATTTCTCATCTTGCAAAGCTTTTTGTAATGTCTCTAATACAATCTCTTTTACTTTCATTCATCAAAGAAAAACAAAGTACTTAAATTTTAAACAAGTCTATCTGCTTTCCAATTTTATCAATAGAACTACGCATCTGACCAGAAATATCATTCA
This sequence comes from uncultured Treponema sp., assembly GCA_947166545.1. Taxonomy (GTDB): domain Bacteria; phylum Spirochaetota; class Spirochaetia; order Treponematales; family Treponemataceae; genus Treponema_D. The sequence goes on from CAMVEQ010000029.1 coordinate 25,029, forward strand.
ATGTACTACCCGACTCTGAAATTAAGTTTGCACTTCCAGTCATATCATCAACACTTTCTCGGATTGTGTTAGATACATCCTGTAAGATTTTAACTTCATGCATAATCTTTTCATTACGTGAAGCCATTTCAAAAGAAGCTTTCTTTACATCTTGAGTACTGTCGTTCATGTCTTTCAATGCAGTACCAATCTGTCTTGAACCAGAAGTCTGTTCTTCCATGGCAGCTCTAATCTGCATAACAATTTCATCTGTTTCTTTTATCTTTGTTGAAACGGAAGCAAAGGCTTCACTTGATTCATTAGAATAAGAAACAACTTCTGTAATAGAATCTCGTATTTTATTCAGCTGTTCACCAATTGTCTTAGACTGTTCGGAAGAAGTTTCTGACAATTTTCGTATTTCATCAGCAACAACACTAAAGCCTTTTCCAGCTTCACCGGCATGAGCTGCTTCAATTGCAGCATTCATTGCAAGAAGATTTGTCTGCTCTGCAATATTAGAAATTGCAAGGTTTGCCTCTTGCAACATTTCAGACTGATCTTCAATCTGCTTAATTCTGTCGTTTACAGTCTGCTGCTTGTTATAGCCAGCCTGAGAATTAGAAGAAAGAACTTCAAAAGAAGCAACCATCTTCTCAACAGAAGCATTAACCGAAGAAATATTACCTATCATCTCTTCAACCGCAGTAGAAGCTTGTGAAACCCCGTTAGACTGGCTTTCAATAAGATTGTTCAAAGATGTAATGTGATTAGAAATTTCATTTACAGCATCCGCAGTCTGATTAACACTCAAACCTTGATTTACAATCTGAGAGGAAACACCTTCAATATTTGTAAGAATTTGAGAAATTGCACCGCTTGCATGCTCAGTACTTTGTGACAAATTTACACCAGCAAGAGAAAGTTCTTTTTTTGAATCTTTTAGTTCCTTTATAATCTGCTGCATTTTATCAAGGAACAAGTCAAAGTGAATAATAAGGCTTCCAATCTCATCACGAATAAACAGTTTACATCTCTTTGTAAGATCTGCGTCTCCGCTTTCAAGTTCTTTAAGGAAGTTTGTTACATTGGAAATTCGCCACATCAACCAGTTAATGAAAATGTAGCCAAAAATAACGAGTGCAATGCTTACAACAATAGTAATAGGAACACAAATCAACAGTGTAGAAGTTTTTATTGCTTCTACAGTCCATACAGACTTTGCAACAAACAACATTCCCCTTATAGTATCAGTATCATCAATAAGAGGCTGATAAACAGAATGATAATTCTGTTCTTTAATCCTATTTTTTCCCAAATAAGGATGTCCATCTTTAAGAACCTGATTTACAATAAGAGCATTATCAATTTCTGTTCCCTGAGCACCAGCAATAGTAGTAGAAGCACGAATAGAATCTTTAAATATGGTACATTCTACATTAAAGCTTTTCTTTATAAGGTTGACAAAATTTGCATCAGACAAATTGTAAGCACAGACAACAGTACCGATGCGAATTCCCTCTATTAAAAGAGGACGTGCGTAAACAATTGCAAATCCAAGGGTATCAATCGGCTCATATACCATTGTAGTACTGCCTTTAAGAGCCTGACTGACCGCCTCGCATGAAGACAAATCTGTACCTGTAGCAATATTGTGTCCACCGTTAGGAATAACAATTCCGTTTCTGTCCGTCAAGGCAAGAATGTTAAAATCAATATCAGCACTAATGGTATTAAAAAATATCTTGATAGTCTCATAGTCGCTTTCTGTAATAGCGGTTTTTATCTGCTGGTTTCCAGCCATCATTCCGGCAAAACCTTTTAAAAGCTCAGTCTTATCATCCATCATTCTATGCATACCGCTTGATGTAAACTGCAAATCATTTTCAACTTCCGTTACATACAGTTTTTCAAAAACAATCAGCGATGTAGTCATAACCAGAACGGCAGACAAAATAATTACACCTGCAATTAAAGCTGTAAGTTTTGTTTTAATCTGAATATTTTTTCTGGCATGAGTGTCAAATCTGTCTAGTTCTTTTTTTGCCATAATAACTCCTTTTTTATGAACTACGTATTTTAATTTATTAAAAATATGTTGTCAACCTTAGTTATGAAAAGATTTCTGCATAGAGGTTTTCAAAATCAGGTAAAGCAATCGGCTTTGAAAAATAATACCCCTGAAAAATATCACATCCACACGAGTGCAAAAAGTTTACATGTTCTTCTATTTCAACACCTTCTGCAATAACAGCAATATTCAAATGAATTGCCATATCTATAAGGAAGCGCAATATAGTACGGGCTCGTTCTGCATTTTCAGTCTGCTGCATAAAAACCATATCCAGTTTCAAAATATCAACAGGCATATCTTTCAGCATGTTTAAGGAGGAGTATCCAGAGCCGAAATCATCCATTTCAATAATAAAGCCGTCATTTCTTAAACGCTGAATAACTGGAAGTTTTCTATCAAAATCAGACATTACGACAGTTTCGGTAATCTCAAGTCTGAGAGTATCGTGAGGAATATCATATTTCTTTGCAAGATTAACGATTGCCTCATAGACATCTATAAAATAGAAATCCTTTGGAGAAATATTTACAGAAAGATACAAATTCTTACGTCCCGCATCGTGCCATTTTTTCAAAATGATGCAGGCCTGTTCCCACATATAATAATCAAGCTTTACTATGAGACCATTTTTTTCAAGAATATTGATGAACCTGAACGGTGAAATTATACCGTCTTCTGGATGATGCCAACGGACAAGCACTTCTGCTCCTAAAAGTTTTCCATTATGATCAACCTGCGGTTGAAGATAAGGTTTTAACTGTCCAAGTGCAATTGCATTTTCAACAGAGAAAATAACTTTCTGTTCCCATAAGCGAGAATTCTTAAGGTTCTCATCATAATAAGTAATTCTCTTTTGAACATCATTTTTTATAGAAGCAATAGTCAAAAAAGCACGGTCAAACATTACAGAAGCAGCAAGAGAACGGTCACAAACTTCATATACGCCAACAAAAGCAATTATAGGAAACTGTTCATTTCCTTCTTTATGAATTAAATTTGAAAAACTTTCTTTGAATAAGTTTTCATCAAAATCCTGTTTACGCATAAGAATTCCAAAACGGTCACCATAAATTCTTCCGCAAAGAGAATATTTGTTCATAATCTTTTTTATTATATTGGACATTTCCCGTAAAATATCATCACCAGAATATTTACCGAAAATGCTGTTTACCATTTTGAAATCTTTCATGTCAATTCCAATGACATAATATGCTGTATTTTTATCTTTATTTAGGCGCTTTTCAACTTCATGAAAGAAATAATCTCTAGTATAAAAATCTGTAAGGCTATCATGCGAAGCAAGATATTGTTCCCTTTGATTTTTCTGAACAACAGGAGTACGGTCTTCAAGTCTTACATAAAAGCCAACATAATCCTTACGTTTGTCAAAAACTTTATCACATTTTATATCAAAATAATAATCCGTTCCCTTTGGATTATAATCATGTAAAACAACTTTATTCTGCTTAAACAAGGAATCATCATTAAATAAAGAAAAGAACTTTTCTCTGGCAAGTTTATAATCATTAAGTTTTATTGAAAACAAAGAAGCTGCAACATTGTTGATAAATATACAGTTATTCATGGCATCCATAAACAACATTGCTGCAGAAGAATCCGATATCACTTCAGCCATGATTTTGTTTTGCAGGAAAAACGGAACATATTCCACTGCAAAATAATATATAAGACATCCACTGAGAGCGTAACCCAATATTGAAAAGTCAATTGGTGTATTTGACAATATATAGAAAGCTTCCCAAACTGCAACTACAGCCATAGAAACCAGAATTACTACATATTTTCCACGATAAAACCGAGTTACAATAAAAACTTTATGAAGGAATATCATAAATGAAAGGAAAACCAAAATATATGAAAAAAGGAGATGGAACTTATGAAACAATAAAGAAATTAAACTATAATAGACATGTCCATCTCCCAATATTATAGGAGTAATCGAATAAAAATGATGAAATAAAGGATTAAGAAGTATTGAAATTACATCAAGAATCATAAAACTTCTTAAAACTATAAGGAAAAAGTTTCGTTTTACATCAAACTTACAGTATTCCATGCTGAACAAAATCAAATAGTACAGCATAAAATCGGAGCCCATAAAATAGATTGAATATCCTATATTACTGATAAGCTCGCAGCCTGGCAGAACAATAATAATATTTGCCATAAGAGGCAATAAATCTGCAATAAGAAGACGGCGTACAAGAGGTGCTATACTTCGTTTTGCAAAATAAGAACGAATAATACATATAAAGAGAATAACAAAAAAGATACTTGCTGAAATAGTAAAG
>CAMVEQ010000030.1:0-29035 GCA_947166545.1 uncultured Treponema sp.
GAGCGCACGCCCGAACTCCTTGAACCCGTCCAGAGCACCGTTGAAGGAAAGTTCTGAGGCCGAAGCCACCATGTTACCCAGCGTCTTGGCAAATCCTGCATCAAGTCCTTCAATCTCAATGAGAGCGGTTTCAGCAAACGAGCCGATTTTTTCAGAAAGGTCGGTAATGCCTTTCTCTTTCAGCTCGTAAAATTTTTCTTTGAGTTCTTCGACCTTTTCCGCCGTAAGGTCAATTCCGTCCGTCGTCGTTTCGAGCCACCGCTGAAAGTCTGACCTGGAAAGGTCGTCAATCTCTTTCTGCAGGTCTTTCAGCGCGGAATCCGCTTTCTTTCCCTGCAACTTTTTCCACGCCTCGTACAGCTCGTTCAGTGCGGAGCCTTCCTGCTGCAGTTCGTCCAGTGAGAACACGCTGTCAATCAGCGGCGGGTCGATATTCAGAAGACTAATTATCTTCGCCTCAATTTCGCTCAGCTGGCTGTCGATGAAATCCGTTGCGCTGAACTTCTTTCCCAGTATCTCGCTCACGCCCTTTGCATTCTGCAGGCTGCGCTCCAGCCCGTCGATGTAAAGGTTCGCCGCGTCTTCGCCTGTCTTGAAAAGTCTTTCGTCCACCTTGAGAATGTCGGAGAGCCATTTGTGCCAAGTCTTTTTTCCATCAATTTCAAGATTTGCGATTTTTTTCTTGATGTTTTTCTCCAACACATCCAGTTGCTGCATTGCCTCTGTAGTGTTTATGAGATTACCGTTTGAATCGGCCACGGGCTTTGAAAGATCTCTCCGTTGTTTTTTGATTTTCTCCAGTTCTTTTTCGTATATCTTTAATTGAATTGACGGGTCATCTTTTCCAAGTTTCTCGTAGTTCTGGCTGATAGAGTACATCAGTTCGTTTATTTCATTTTCTGCGTCTTTGCGGGCATTTTCCTCCGCCTGTAACTTCTGTGCTTCTGAGACTGACTGTTTGAGCAGCGCGACTTGCTTGCGCCACATATCAACATTAACGATAGCATCATCAATGTCCTTTGATTTTCCTCTTTTCTTCGCATCCTGTAATTTTTCAAGCCATGAGTTCAGTTGTTTTTCGGCTTCTTGTAACTTGCGTGTATCTGAGAGGGAATCGAACCATCCCTTGTACTTGTCACCGCCAGCAGTTTTCGCAAAATATTCATCAAAGTTATTCAGTGCATCGGCTACAAAGTCAACAGCATCACGGAAACTTGTAAGCACTCCTGTACCTGTTCCGATTGCCGTGAAGACCTTACCATATCCTTCAAGCAGGTCTCCAAGAGAATTCTTTATCTGAGTTCCCATGTCAGCGGCGGCTTCGGCGGTCCCTCCGTATGTCGCTTCCAGTTCGTCAAGAATGATTTTCTGCGCGCCCGCTGCATCTCCGGCATCAAGCATTGCCTGAATTGTATTTTTTTGGGCTTCCGTAAACTGAAACCCCTGCCGTCTGAGGCTATCAAGCCCATGTGCTGGGTCATCAAGGGCTTTTCCAACAACCTGCGCCGCGCTCTTCAAGTCCATGCCCATAACGGTCGCCATATCAAGGATTGCCTTTGTCGCGGCTTCAAACTGGTCTCCCTTTATATTTCTGAACCCGAGCAAGACATTTTGCATGGAAATGACAGTCTCATCGCCGTAGTTTGTAACTTTTTGCAGACTTGCCGCCATTTCTTGCAGTTGCTCCGAAGAAGTCCATGCATTAGCACCTGTTGAATCAAGCACGGAGTTTAGAACGCTTACGGCTTCTTTCTGCACCCGGTATGCCTCTACGGACTTACTGGCAAAATTGATTATCGCTTTGATTGACAACGCAGAAGATATGGTGCTCCCCAGCGACTTGAACATCTTTTCGGTTTCGCGCGACTGCCTGTCAAGTTGGTTGAGGTTCTTAATCGCCTTGTCTACTTCCGCCGTAACGAGTACGCGCAGTTCTTCCGTTATTTCAGCCATTCTCTTTCTTCCAAGCCAGATAGTTTTCCTTTTCCCGGTCAAACAATTCTACGATACCGAACAGTCCTCGCGGCTCCGCCAGATAGCCCTTGCCCTGTGGCCATCCGTACCGTTTGATTCGCCGCCATGTCTGCGTGGCGGTCAGGAGGTCGTCGGTTATGTATGAGTTGATTTCTTTTCGCTTGATTCTGATGTAGCCGGTCTCGCTCTCAGACCAGCAGATGTTTTCTGTCATATCCGCATATTCGGGGCTGTAGTCTGCCGGCCACAGCCCCGACAGCAGGATTTGGAATCCTACGCGGAAATTTTTTTTTGAGATTCTGTCATCGTGTCGCTCTGCACCTCGACGCAGATTGCGCTCACGATTCTTTCAACGCCGTATGCCCGGCATTCCGCGAGCATTGTTCCGTCCGTGATGTCGCGCGTTGTCTTCTTGCCGTCCTTTCCGGCGGTCTCCACGGTGAGGTTCCGGATTTTGCCGACGCAGTTTCGCAGGATGTAGTCCGCGTTGAACCGTGTCTGCGCGCTCGTGCGCTTCAGTTTCCGAACCTTGCGCTCGTTCCCGTCTCCGTCAAGCGGCTGGTCATCGGGGTAGTATTCGCGCGTCACCTCCACCGAAGTGAACTCGCTCCGCTGGTAGCCGGTCGGCCGGATGATTTCCACCGAAAGCCGCTCGCTCTCCGGAAGCGTGAGGTTGTTCTCGATGTCCGGGTAGAACTCATACCTTGGTTCTTCGGTCAGAATCATCACGCCACCTCCTTCACCTTGTAGTAAATCACGCCGGGAAAGTTCCCGCCGTCAATCTTGTAGTTGAAGTTGAAATTCTGCTCTCCGTCCAGCGGCTTGTCCATCGTCACGCTCTCAACCGTCACGGGGAAATGTTCCCATACGGCGGTCTCGCCCACAATCTCCGTCTCGCGGCGGCTCATCATGTAGTCCTGCTTTGTCTGCTTCGCGGGAAGGCGCGTGATGTTCGTGCCGTCGTCCACGGTGATTTCTGCGAACTGATTGAGAAGCTCGCGCTGCGCGTCGCTGTCCGTCTCAAACGTGCCGTTGATAGTGCCGCTTCCCTCGGTGAATGCGCTGGTGATGTACTCGCGCACGCCGCTCTCAAGATTCTCCTGCGTTGAGACATCGTAGCTCTGCCCCTGCCGTGAGTTGGACACGTCCTTCACGAAGCCGATGAGCGTGAGGCTGAGCGGAATTACCGCGTCGCCCGCCGCAATCGACTGTCCTTTCCACAGATGGATTACCTGGCCCGCTCGCAATCCCTTTCCACCCGTGATGTTCGCGTCCGGCTGGGGAAGCGAGGAGCCATCGCTTGCAATGCTCTTGATTCTGTAGAATCCGCTTTCTGCGAGGGTAACGCTTGCCCCTCCCGTGATGACTGCGCCTTCCGCAATCTTGTACAGTTTTCCGTCCTTTCCGCCCGGTTTCATTTTTAGTCCTCCGTAATTAGTCTTGTCGGTATGTCAATCTCAATGCGGCACGGAATGACATATTCCGCTGGCATTGATTTCTCATCTTCGCTAGAGTACACCCACTGCGCATTTCCGTTCCGAATCCAGTAGGCGCGGAGAGTCACGCCGCATACGCTGAAAACCATGTATGCAGCCCCGTTTTCAATGGCTTCGAGTTTCCGGGACAGCCGCACGGTCTCCGTAAGCCATTTTGCGTGCGTTCCCGCCGTGCGGTACTCCGCGCTGAACGTCAGTTTTTCGCTACCTTCCCCGTTTCCGCTCATCGACTGGAACAGCAGGTCAATGTGCGCCGTGTTGCAGGTCGCTTTCTGCGGGAGCAGGAACGCATGGAAACCCAGCTGCTCCTTGATTGCCTCTTTCAGCGAATCCACGATGTCATCAACCGTCATTTTCCGTCTCCTTTGAGCGCGTCATGCACTGCCTTTTTGATTTCTTTGGTGATGTGTTTTTCATCAGCGTCATCCAAATACAAAAACGGGCGGGCGGGAATCTTCACGCTGTCCTTGATGATGAACAGCGCGAACGGCTCTCCCTTTCCCCGCTTCTTCTGGGCGCAGAACACCTTGCCCGTGCGGAACAACGAGTAGCCGTCCGCTTTCATCGCGTCAATCAGCTCGCCGGGCTTCTGCGCGTTGTATCGTCGCATCAGCGTCCGTGTTTTTGCGCCAGCGGGAAGCCACAAGCCTTTTCCCTTGCTGTTGATTGTTCCGCCTTCCTGCAGAATTTTTGCCTGTTTCTTGTTCGTCTGCGCCGCAGCCCAGTCCTTGCCGTTTTGCGGGGCAATGCTTGCCATAAGCTGACCGTTATCACGCAGAGTCTTGTTGCCTCGTTTTACCTCCTGGGTAAGAGGTGCATTTGCAGGCGGAATATTCTTGTTGATTTTTCCGACTGCAGAAGAAACAAGATACTTACTCACTTTGCGCATGGTCGGTTCCAGACAGCCTTTTTTTAGCCGCTTGGAAAGTTCACCAAAACTTCGTGTTATCTGAACTCCCATCAGTTTCTCCGTCTTTCCATAGGGCTTTTTCTTCCGGCACTCATATAGCCTACTGCAGGTCCAGAAGAAGCTTCTGCATCAGTTTTTTTTATAATGCTTCCAAAGTTTGTCTCAATCAGAAGCTGACAGTCCTCCAGTTTTTCGCGGGCGCGGTTTTCCTGTCCAACAAATGCAAACATTTCATAGAGTGCATATTTAAGAGTTGCTTCACGGCAAACTTCGTTTTCTTCGCTGTAAACGTGTCCTGTACTCTGTACCATTCCCTTAACTGCAATCTTTGCCTTTAAAAGACAGCGGACCGCAACCGTATCTTCTCCAAGAGTAAGAGTTTCATAATCCTGATCCGGCAGCTCTTTTTTCAAGTCCTCAACTGTGAGCTGTGTCTGGTTTTCGTTTTCTTCCGGCATAATCAAACCTCCGTGCAAAATAAAAATATCACACAGAAAATCTAACCGGCTCGGTGTGGAGAACATAAAAAAAACGCCCCGATTTCTCGGAGCGTTAATAAACAAAATTGAAAATCTTAGGCATTTAGCGCAAGATCAATCATATAACGGGATGTCGATTTTCCCGCAGCCTTTGCTTTGGAATCTATAACGGCCTTTTCTTCTGGTGATATTCTGAAACTTATGTTAGAGGTTTTCCCGCGTTCACCAGTTGTCTTTCTTCCACTTCCTTCGCGGAATCCGCCACGGTTTTTCTTTTCTTCTGCCATGATTAAATCACCTTAAAAATTTTTAGGACAATTACAAGTACAATCCCATTGATAATTCCCTGTGTAAGTGCCTTGAGAATGAAGTAAAGCACTTCTTCCTTTTTTATTGACATATAAGCCCCCTTGGGGTAAGATATGAGTACACAAGGGCGGGAGTTCTTAACAGCCGCCCCTGTTCCCCGTTAGCCGGTTATCAGTTTAATGATGACCGCTACAAGGATTTGGATAACACCTGCGATTAGCAGTAGGCTTGCTTCTCGCAGGTATTTTTTTATCCATTTCTTCATACCTTTCCCCTTTAACAAAGATTCGTTCACCGGAGCAACGCTCCTGATGTTTATAATGTACATCATTATTAAAGATTTGTCAATACATTTCAAAAAGAATACACATAAAAAAAGGGCACGGTTTCCCATGCCCTAAGAAAAGTTTTTTAAATTAAAATCTTAAAACTTTCAAAATCAGCCAGCTGTCTTGAAGCTTACAGAAACCTGTACATCTCCGGTAACTTCGAGAGACATCTCGTTTGTACCAGATTCTACAAGGCTGTCTTTAGACTTTCCAGACCAGGCATTAACAGCATAACCGCTAGATGGAGCTGCTGTGAATACAACAGTCTTTCCTTCTTCGATTGTGTCGCCGCTTGAAACTTCTTCACCGTCAACAGTTGCGGTAAGAGCTCCGTTTGTTCCTGCAGTAAACTTGAGCTTGTAGCTTGCGGTTTCTGCGAACTTACCCCAGACAATGCCTTTTGCATTGATAAGAGGGAAAGGCTTTGACTTTGTGTAAAGCTTTGTACCTCTCTGGTCATCACCTTTGACAGTGAATGAATAAACAGGAACAGCGCTGCGCTGTACAACATCATCAAGGCGAAGGAAGCAGAGCTTCTGTCCTGCGTTGAGGGCCCGGTAAACAATTTCATAGTCATCACAGAGAGACTTTGTAACCTTGCTTCCGCTAACGATGTCTGTGTAAGAATCGTTATCCATGATTACCTTGAAGGAACCCATGTTGAGCGATTCATCCTTAATCTGAGAGTCGAGCTCTGCCTTTGTAAGCAAATCAACGAACTTCTCATAAACCTTTGCGCCGGCAACAAACTCACCAGGACCGCCAACACCGTTTTTCTTAGCCTGCTGGGCAAGCTTTGTAAGAAGGGCGATTGCCTGGCCGCGTGTAAGGCTTGCAAGGCTCTCATCAAAGTCAATTTTGGAAACTTCACCGTAATCAACCTTGTAGCGGATTGTTTCTCCGCCGCTCTTCATCATGTAGTCAATCTTACCGCGATGAGCCTGGCAGCAGAGAGCATTGGTTGTTTCGCGAACCATGTCTGCATGCTGGTCAAGATATTCATCAACAATCTGATTAACACCCATGTCAGTAGCTCTTTCGAGCTCGTCCATATCAACGGCAGAAATCTTGTCGTCAATTTCAATCGGCATAGGCACGATGTCTGTTGCATCAACGCCATGCTTTGGAACAATTCCGTTGTCACCGCGAACGATTACAGGAACGTTGCCGTATTCTTTCTTAAGCTCTGCCGCAGAAATATGGGTAGAGTTCTTGAGCTTTGTCTGCTTAAAATAAGCACGAGCGTTGGAAGTGTTTTCCGGCTTAGCAGCCAGTACGCGCTCAATGTCTTCACCTTTGATAGTGATAGTACCGTTTTTGTACAATGCCATTTTTCAATCTCCTATCTGAAATTTGATTCTGACCAGCCGCCCTGTACCAGGTAGATGCCTGCTGCAGGAAGTTTGGCAGAAAGAGTTTCGCTTGCTACGGCTTCTGCTGAAGAAGAGAAGTCCAGAAGACGGCTCTTTACAACAAGACCATGCACAACCACAGGAACGCCTGTTGTAGCTTCGCTTGCGTGTGCTGGAACATCTGCAAGAAGGACAGCACAAGGTGTGTCCGAATCTCCGGCAGGTGCGAGACCGCCGCTTGCAGATTTCAAAACTGTACCGGCTTTGAGATTCTTGCTTGAAGTTGCAAGAGTCACATAGTCCACGATTGGCGGGTGTCCTGCATGGAGCACGCCGCGGTCAAAGAATGCTTCAACCTTTTCCATTTTCCATCTCCTTAGAGCTTGGCGGCAACTTTACCCCAGTCGGTTTCCTTGCCGTCAGGTTTCTTGTCGTTAAAATCATCAGCATTAAACTGACGACCTGTTACATCCTCTTTTTTAGGGGCAGCAATGAGCCCGGAAAGAAGGTCGCTGAACAAATCCAGAGCTGTCTTGTTGCTCTTGTTTCCGTCCTTATCGCTGAACTCAAAAGATTCTGTGTTGGAAGCAAGAATACCTGCAACCTTCTGAACGTTATCTTTCAAGCCGGCTGGAACATCAGCGAACTTGTCGCAAACACCTTTTACAACAGCTTCCTTGCGAGAAGCTTCAAGGTCATTGATTTTCTTCTGCATGTCTGCATACTCTTTGGAATCAGAGAACTTTTCTTTTTTGTTCTCTTCATCCTTTTTGGAAGCAGAAGCTTTTTCGGCATCTTCCTTCAGCCTTTTGTTTTCAGCTTCGAGGTCAGCCATCTTTTTCTTTTCCTCTTCTGTCATAGGAATTTCCTCCTGATAATCTATTGCGTCGCTGAAGTCAAACACCTCAACCGTATCGCCGTCTGAATAGCAGCTTTTAACCATGAGCTGCTCAAGGCCCGGAATCTTTGGCGGAGTAGCACCGCAGATTGCCAGACTGTGAAGATAACGCTTGCCGTCACTTGCACGCTTTGGAATAGTAACGCTCCAGCCCTTATAGCAGCCGTCGCCGTCATCCTTGTCCGAAAACTGTTTTTCAAGTTCCGGGTGAAGCATGACCATACCGACAAGAACCTTTTCGCCCTTGTGCTTGGCATCATCATAAATACCGTCAATTGCAAGCACATCGCCAAACTTTGGAAAGTTGTCCCCCTTTGCCGAATCATGCCCGATTGAAATAGGACGTGTCGGAGTAAAGGTCTCAACAATGTCCTTCAAGTCTTTTTCTGTAATCTTTGCTCCGTCCTGCCCGAATGTACCCGTGCGGCAGAGCTGCCATGTACGAATCTTTTTCATAAGCTGATACTACCTCGTGTTTTTATTTTTCCGGCTTATCCTGGAAGAAATATTCAAGAGATTGTCTTAAATCAATTTTTCTTTCAAAAAGAAATTCTCCGCAGCAGTGAATCTCAAAAATCCGGTGGTGAAGCTTGTTTTTTGCCCTGTTGTATTCCACATGTGCACCCTTGCTTTCATACCAGTCAGGAAGCAGAACAGTAGCCTCACAAACTTTCTGCATTGCCTCACTGACCTTCATGTAATCCTTCCAGTCAAACTCAGGCGAAGCACAGATCCATGCCGGATTCATAACCGAATGACCCATGGCCCGAAGTTTCTCTTCTGCCCTTTGAAACTTAGTCTTATATTCCGAGTCACCGGTAATCTTTCCTGCAATATAGATTTTCATTTCCCACCTCGCGGATATATAAGCACAGAGGGGAAAAATTGCGGCAATTGTGGGAAAAGATGAAATTTAAAAAATGCCCTCTGACGCCTTAAAATGGACTAAAATGATAACTTTTACGTCTAAAAATTATTCACCGATATTCACCGCTTTTTTTTACGTGTGTGGGGATTTTTGGGGGATGTCCGGGGGTGATTTTTACCTGTTTTTTTGAGGAATAACTAAAAGCTAAATTTATATATTGGGATGAGATTGAAAATTCTTTTTTTGATTCATAAAAAATTTGACGTTGGAAAGAAGAATTCGTTAAATTCGAATTTGTAAAAAAAATCCCCGCCTAAAATTTTTCGGACAGCAGGCAGGGATTTCCAGAAATGGTAAATCTCGGACACCCATCGGGTGATACCAAGTTCTTTTTTAAGATACTCAAAAAAAATTTGAGCGTCAAGCAAAAAAGTTCTTCCGTAACAAAACAGGAAGTGTTAACAGTGTACAGACCTTATTCTTTGGATGAGCTAAAAGCTGTCAGAGATATAATCACCACATACGGACATGTGACATATCAGGACGGTGCGATGCTTGAAGAAGAGTTTTCCAAACGCACGGGCACACACCGCGCTGGCGGCGCATTATACATGTGTGCTTGGCGAATGGAAAACGGCGTTTATGACGACAAGCTGAAATCGGCTTAATCTGTCATTCTGATTTTCTGAGCTGTCCCAGATAATCAGCGGCGGGAATGATTGCAGTCGTTCCCGCTTTTTTTATGTTCGGAATATTATCAGAAAAGTTGATGCAGAATGCCATGTGAGGGCAAAGAAAAAGCCCCGGATGTCTGTGGCTTGGAATTTATTCTTTGGGACCAGAAACATTTAATATGTCCTCTGCTCTATTCTGTAAGAGTTTGAATTTGGATACCAAATCCTCCTCCGAAGAATACAAAGGAACATCTGATTTGCATTGATATTTGTGCAGCATAGCTGCAATTCCAAAAAGAGTTGACAAAGTTTCCCTATCAGGTTGATTTGGATTTTCGCTGATTACATCATAAAAAAGATGCCCTAATTCATGCGCTATTGCGACTCTTTTTTGAACAGGATCAAGTTTTTCGTCGTAGTAAATGTCAAACGAATACCAATCGCCAGAATATGCCGCCCACGCCAAATCTGCAATTCCAGTGGATGAATCATTTGGAGTGACAGTAATTCTGAAATAATCTTTGCTTTTTTGATTTCTAACAAAAATTTCCATTGTTCTAATCAAATGAGCTAAATATTCATACGGCGACTTTGAAAGAATCTTGTTATAACTCTCTGCGCACGCCTTTATGGCTGTCGAACTTGCTGAAAATTCATTGCTTATTAACCTTTCAATTTCAGCGCGGATTTTTACCTGATTACTGCCCATTCTTTAGAGACCTCAAAGAATCTGCATAGCGCCATTTGCCGCTTAGGAAGGTCGTCAAAATCATTTCATACTTTTGTTCATCCGTTGGATTTCCAATCGAATAAAAAAACTGCGGATTGTTCATGGCTTCCATAAGAAAAGCTGTTTTGTTTTTCAAGGTGCCAGACTCTACAGTTTTGAAAAAATTCTCCACTTCTTCCCTTGTTCTGCACTCTTTCAATGTCATCGCCATTTCAAAAGCTCCTTGCCATAATTATCAAATTTTCGGAAGAAAAAACAACATTTATACTATACAGGAGTTCCTAAATTGTGTCAACTTTTTTAATAATCGGCGGGGCAAAGAAAAAGCCCCGCGATTGCCGCCGCTTCTAACATTTTTGATATAACATATCTGGAGGTTGCTATGATGGACAGAAAGGAAATCGAGAAGCTGAGGGATGATGCTCGCTCAAAAGCAGACAGATATTTCAACGAATACCAAGAGAGCGGAATCCCCTCAAAAGAAAAGCTACAGCACAAGAACGAGGATCTTGCTGAGGCTCTTACGCTTGCCCTTGACTATGAGCAGATGCGGATAGAAGAGCGAGAGCGACGGGCAAGAAACGCAAGCCTTTTTGCAGACCGCCTCGAAGACAGAAAATACACAAAATCAGAGGTCAAAGAACTGATTCTGAATTTCTGCTGGGGTAAACAGCTTTGTGTGATTGAACATAAAAAAGCCCCGGAAGTTCGGGGCTGTAGGTTACTTGCTTTCGGCGAGCTGCTTAATCTGATCTTCCGTGCCGTGATGCAGAATATCTAATCGGTGGTGCTGTTCGGGAGTAAGATTTTCGGTGATGAGAAGATCTATAAACTCTGCACGCAAACCATATTTGATTTGCCATTCTTGATTCTCAAGAGAAGTCTCATCATACCAACCAGGAAAAAAATGCGCCATAATTACACCTTCCTACTGATAAAATACTTCCACTTGTAATTTTTTACCTCCTGCAAATATTGTAAACGGATTTGCAGAATTGGGCAATAAAAAAGCCCCGGAAGTTCGGGGCTGTAAATTATGCAGATTTTATAATTTCAAATGCCGCGGCATTGTATAAATAATCTTCACCACTATCGTCAAGAACACGATAAGCTTCTTTTCCATTAAAATCTTCAACTGCAATAAGCTCGTATTCTTTTCCGACAGACAAATCAACACTGAGAGCTTTTAGGCACTTTACCCTTAAATCTTCTTGTTTGTGTACAAGAGAAAAACAGCTTGAATCATGTTCTGTCTTGTTTCCAGAATCATCAACAATTAAATAATAATCTCCTTGTGATTCAAGAGACAAAACTTTATATTCTTTTCCTACTGTTAAATCAAATTCTTTTTCAATACATCTGACTGTCATTTGATTTTCCTCTTGAATTTAAACTCAACCTTACCAATGTTTTTACATTGATACCAATGTATCTCAGCTGTCATTTCTTGTTTCGTATCACCATTGTACAAAATCGCTGTACCTCTTACTTTATACCAATCTTTCTCAGAAGTCAACTTGCCGTTTTGAAGAGGATACTGTTCAACAAGACGTTTTCTATCTCTGATTTTTTCACCTTGAGAAATGATTTTTACTCCTGTTACATCTGACCCCTCTTTAATATACCACGGAGATTCTTCATCAGGAGTTCTTACTTTTGTATCAACATCAACATGAAACCTCTTTGCCATTGCACCGACAGAACGTCCTGTTTTCCAGTCCGCCTCAATCAGCTTCTTCCGTGCATGTTCAATCTCTTGCAAAAGCCCATAATTACCAGCTCTTTCTTCCATTTCTGGAAACATTTCAAACCACTTGTTGTCTTTAAGAGGATTAAATCCCCAGCCTTTAGCAGCTTCTATTTCTGGAGCCTGCGGATATTCATTTGGCAATTCTGTTTCATCATAAATTCCGCGGATTGTTGAGCGGCAGCCAAAATGAAGAGGCGGAATCCTTGAATCCCAGAACGGGTCGCTGTAAGGTCTGATTACATTGCTCAAAGAATGGCAGATGTCCGTCTGCCTTGAATCCTCAATACCTATGAACTGTAAGGCAATTGGTGGGTCAGACTCGAAACTGATCATCCGCCCTGTGTTGTATGAGCTCTGGCTTCCGGCACGAAAAACAGTTTCCCAATATGCCCCGTTTGAATTGCCAAGCCCGATTTTATTCAGAACTTCGTCTTTCTGCATCTGCAAGAATTCTTTCAGTCCACCACCTTCTTCCAGAGACTTAGTGATTCTTCCCTTTATCTTTTCAACGCTGTCTCCGTCAGCAATCCGCGAAACCGTGAACGCCTTGTATTTAAGCCTGTCGGAAAGCTGATAGTATTCTTCGGCAGAAATTGAAGTGCGAGCTTTGAGGTATTCAACAGCCTCAGTGAACGGCATAGATTCAATATCCTCAATGGCAGGAGTATCGTCAAACTCTTTACTCTGAACCGTATGCGAAATTCCTAGAAGTGCAGATTTGATGAAATACTGATATGCTGCATTTATCGCAGAATAATCCACAGGCAAGGTTTTTACTGTGTTCAGCAAATCTTTGTTTTTTTCAACATTTTTAATAAAAGACTTCAACCTCTCAGCATAACTGTCGGAGATAACCAACCAAGCCGCGGTCGCCAGACGGTTGAGCTTCTTGGCACGGCTTTTTTCTTTCAAAAACTTAGGGTCGATTATCTCTTCTGAAAAAAATCGTCTTTTCCTGCATCAGAGAAACCGAAAGACGGCTGAGCCTTTACGAATGAATCTTTTTCATCAACAGGCTGTGGAACATGAACCTTGTTGTAAATTGCCTTTAAGCTTACAGGAACACCCCTGTCGATGCAGTCTCTGATGATTTCCCACGGTGCAAAGTCCGTTGAGTCAATATCATATCTTGGAGCAATTTCTCCAGGAAAGTTGAGTTCACAGAAAGCATTTACAAGCTGCTGGTCTGTCTGCTGGAGCTTGTAGGCATCACCCTTAATCAGATCGTCATAAGTCTGGACGTGCGTTTCTCCCTGAGCGTGAGTTCCATACTGAGCTGTGTTTGTAGTAAGCGCCTGAGCTGTAAGAGCGTAGGCAATTTCTGTATCACAAAGCTCAACGATTTTGTTGAAGTCGTTAATCTGAGAAGAAACAACCTTAATGTCTTTTACGTTTCCAAATGCACCGGAAGATCCGCTTTCCCAGTTCTGCAGGGCCGCGGTTAAATCAGATGCCCGCTTCTTTGCTTCTTCCTCACTCTTGGTTTCAAAGATTGCAAGAATCGAAGGAACACCGCAAAGCTCGGCAGCCATTGCCCAGAACTTAACGCCAAGCTGCTTGAACTTCCAGAAGGTGTAAGCACTGCGCAAAGTAGGACGTCCCCACTGATTCAATTCTCCGTCATCGTTGCGGTGAATTATGAACTTGCGCTTATCGCTTAAAATAAGATTCTGAGAAGTCAGAACCGGAACACCCCAGTCACGTTCAATGTGCTGAGGGAAGCTTAAAGCAGTTCGTGGAATTGGAGTAAAATCAACAGGAACGTACCAGCCGCCCCGGAACTCCCAGATAACCTCACACGCAGCAATTCCATAAGGCACCGCATTCAGAAGAATGTTGTTCAACTTGTAGAAAGTGTTGAAGGTAAGAAGATTCTGACAGGCTTCATTTACGCTCTTGTTCTTTGTGTCCGTGAATGAACCGTACATCTGCAGGACCTTGTTCTTACGGTCAAGTATGAGAGATTCAACACGTCCGTCATCACGCATTTCTTCAAAAATGTTTTCACGTTCCTGAACGGAGTTTATCCAGTCCTGTGTATCAGAAACATAATTTGCAATGCTGCGGAATCCGTTTATATTTATAACTCTGCTTGTTACGCTATTTGTTCTTGCCATAAAAAATACCGTCCTATGTTGCTTTTATCACATTAGAACGGTATCACATCGGTTTTATTTTTTTGCTTTGCAGGGAGCTACCAGAAAAGAAATCTTTTCTTTTTTTCTGCAGCTGAAAAAGTCGGTGCCGGATCAGCAGCGCATTCTCTCCAGGCGCATACACAAAGCATTGCAGCACTCGCACCGTCTCCGTGTCGCTTTCCTTTTGAGTCGCGGTCGGACGTGCGCACTGCAGGAATAGTCGGGATTCCGTTTTTAAGTACAACAAGTGCAAAATCTGCCTTGATTGTTTCATCATCAGGAACGGTAAAATCTCCGCTTTCCATAAGGCCGTGCAAATCGGTTCCGTACTTTGCATACCAGGCGTTTGTCTCCATTACCTGAATCGAAGCTCCCGGATGACGAAGCATTGCATGTTCTCCAATCTGCTGACCGTTTCCGCGAGAGTCTATTGCAAGTCCACCGAACTTTTTACGCTCTGATAACCAGTCTGTTACATAGTCATTGAATAACTGCTGCTGTTCAAAAGGAGCGTTTTTAATTTCCACAATGAGCCGTACCGCAAGCTGAGTCTTTGAAACCTCTTCTGCAAACCAGTAGGTCGTAAGGTCGCCCGAACGTCCAAAGTCATTACCGCCGAAAACCTGACCTTCAAGAGCACCAAGAACAGGACGTACTTCCTGATTGAAAAACTTTTCTACCTCGCGGTTCTTAAAGCTTTCGCTTTTGTGAAGGAAGCTGTCTGAACATTCAAGCCGACGCATGTCGTAACTGTCTGCATCAGCTGTTGCGTGATCCAAAAGACCGCGCTCAAAATATCTGTCACCGCTGGCGCGTGGAATTACATCAAGCTCTTCATCAGGATTGTCGCCGTAGATGCGGTACATCTTGTCCATGAATTCCTTATCAGCTTCCGACGTCCACTTGCGCCCCTGTTTAAGGCAGATTCTTTTGTAGAGCCCCTGTGCCATTGCCTCGCGGAAAGTGATTCTGTGCAGGCTCCATTCCTTTTCTTTGCCAGAACGGATATTTTTAATCAGGATATTAAAAGGATTGTCGTCTCCGTTGTGTGTCGAAATGACACGGATTCTACCACCCCACATAACAAGAGCTTTTGCAGCCTGCAGAACGCTGTCTAAATCATCAAAGAATGCAGCCTCATCAATAACAACGTTTCCCTGTTTGGAACGGAGCGAACGGGAAACACCAGGAAGTCCCATAATTTCCGCGCCGCTTGCAAAAGTGATTCTGTATGTTGTAATGGATTTATCTTCATCATCAAGAAGAGGTTCTTCAGTCTCAACAATTTCGCTGACCGCAAAGCCAAGCTTCTTTGCCCATTCTCCTGCATCTTCAATGTACTGGCGGCAGTTGTCCTTGTTGAAGCTCATGTAATAGGTATTGGTCCACCCCTGGGCTGGAGCTGCATCAAGAACAGAGTCGGCGGAATCTGTCCAGGAGATACCGCACCGTCTGTTCTTCTCTATGATTTTGAGGTCGCTTCTGTCTTCCAGCCATTTTTTCTGATAGGGAAGAAAGATGTCGTATGTGTTACTCTTCTGCTGGCTTTTCGTCATAAGTCACCTTCAAGCCCATAATCTTAGCTTTAACAAGCTCAACACGCTCGTCGCTCCAGCCAGCTTTCTTTCCCTCTGCTTCCACAGTCTTAGCAGCTTCAAACAAGCCTTTCTTGTAACCGCGTTCATATTCAAGTTTTACACGGGCAATCTTTACCTGTGCATCAGTATTTCTTGCAATTGCCTTCAAAAGCTCTTCCGGGGAAATGGTCGCAAAGTTTTCAAACTTGTTGAGTTCTTCCAAAAGCTTTGCCTGAACCAGCTGAACACTTGCCTCAGAGATATTCAGGCCGGGAGTCTTATCAAGTTCTGCAACAATGGCAACAGCTTTCTTTGCAGAATCCTTGTAAGCTTTCATCTGAGCCGCCTGACTTACAAGAGTGCGACCGACACCGCTTTTGCTGATGTCGAAGCCTTCTTCTTTGAGAACTTCTGCTATCTGTTTGTGGCTCATCTTGTCGTTGAAGTACATCTTGCAGATGCGCTCAACAAGCCCCTGCATTTCTATCTTATTTCTCTTAGGCATTTCGGCTACTCCTTTTTTTCTGCATCTCGGTTTTTATGTCGGTGAGGCTTGACTTTATCCAGCCCAAGTCGCTGGACAGGGCCGTGACCACCTGCATGTTTTCAAGCTGAATCTGGTTCACCTTTGACCCGACGGCGTTGATGTCCTTTGCGTTTTCGTCCACGTCCTTCCGCAGCTCCTGCAGCGTCGCGTCAATCTCGCTTTTGTTTGGCATCCCGTTTATTTTTTCCCCTATGTTTTTCAGCGTGGCAGTCATCACGCCCTTGTCGTTCCCGTACTTCACGAAGATACCGATAAAAGCCAGCACTGACGCGCACCCGCTGCACAGAGATACAATCGCACTGATGTCACCCATTTTTTCACCTCACTTTGACAGGAAGTGAGCCAGCCCGCCGCCTACGCTAATCAGGATGGCTGTCACCGCTGCCGCCCGCCAGAACCGCGCTGTTTTTTTCTGCCGCAGATAAGACTGATTCAATGCCTCGTAGTCGCTCTTCAATTCTTCCAGCAGATGCCGCAATGTCCCGGCCTGTTCCCGTAATTCTACCAATGTCCGCCCGGAGTTCCCCAATTCCTGTGACGCTTGCATCAACTTTTCTTCCAGCAGACTGCACTTTGTCTGCCACTCCGCCGATTCCGTCTGCAATTGCGCCGATAGCGTTCGCAGCAGATTCACTTCGCTTTGTATGCTGCTCAGCTCGCTCCTTATCGCGCTCATCTGATCTCTGGTAAGCACAGCCACGCCAGAATCCGATGCCCACGCAGAGGAACAGAGTGCTAAGCAGAGCAAGAAGAATAGTATTTGCTTTTTTGAAAACATCATTCATTCTCGCTCCTGATTTCATCTGTACCAAGTTCTGTGTTGCTACATGCTGTATTCCCACTTATTCCAAGCTTCTTATCAAGCCAGATTGAACGGTATACGGGGGAACATGCCACTACGAAGAATACTCCGCTTATAATGATTTCATTTGCGTTTAGCCCGAAAACTTTGCCCGCCCAGATGACCGGCACGAAGCCCCGCACGAGGAACAGCAGAGCGACCCATACGATTGCGAGCACGATTGCCCACAAGCTTACGTCCTTCGCTTTCATTTCGCCACCGCCTTGCGGACAAGGTGCGCCATCTTGCAATCCGTACCACAGTGGCGTATTGTTGTTTGAAAATCTTCAAGTGACATCTCAATATCATTTCCATTGATTTCCTGGTATCCAGTACGGTAATCGCCCCAAGAATCATCAATGATGAAATGAGAAAGACATCCGTTCTCATCTGTCTTGAATCCAACCGCTGCCACCACATGCCCAATGGTTTTCTTTCCCTCTACTGCGAAAATCCCAGACAGAACCGCTGCGCCACCGTTTTCAATCACCTGTACGATTTCCCGTACAGTGTGCCTCTCACTCCATGCAACAGGTACTGTGTCGTTCCCTATAACACCACATTCTCGCATATACAGATTCGTGCCGTATGCCAGCACAGGGTGCCATTCGTTTGGTGCATACCGTCCGAGTGGGTCTATTCTGCGCCAAAAAGTATCCACCCGCTTATCTGCCAGGATAAAGTGCATGAGCGCATCTTCCGGCTGCGGATATTCCTTTGTCGCAAGCTTATCAACATCCCATCCAGCTGCAGAAAGGGCTGCAATCATAGAAGTGACGTTACAAGCGCCGTTTGGTTTGAGTTTATTATTTCGCTGAGTGTAATAAGGTTTATTTTCAGAATTGTTCTTTTTCATTCTGCCATCCTCCGCGTTTTAGGATAGCAGACAAAAAAAATCCCCAGCGAGTGCTGGGGGAAAATTGCATAAATAATTTACAAATTAAAGACGGATTGTGTTTTTAGAAATCGGTTCCGAGACAGTAATGACACTTTTCGTGGAATCATAGAATGACCTTTTAGAATAGTCTGAATAAGAATATCTTTCGTGTACAACAATCGGATTTTCCTTTTCATATACATTTAGATTCTCAATAAACGACTTGCTAAAACCTGCTTTTTTTAATAATTCGTCCCTTTCCATAGAAATTATCTCCATTAGATTTTGTCACTTCTGATGATACAATAATCATCACTTATATATGCCTTTGCAATTGATGTATTTTCAAATAACCAATGAAATAGTACATTAAATCGTCTTACAGCCCTGTCCAAACCAGTAATATGCTCTGCATGCACTATTTCTAACATACACTTAGTTTCTGCAGTATCCCTATTTATCGCAGATGCGTGTGATTTCCATGTTGCATGGTCACATAGCAACCCGGCAATTTTTTCTGCCCTGTCCTGTTTCTCTTTTTGTGTTACAGGTAATCCATTAGAATGCGTTACCCAAGTTGAAAATTTATAATTTGTTAGATAATTTGTTACTAATTGTATACAGTATGCACTAGCTGTTATCGCTGCACCAAGGTCCTTATGATCAAGATTTCGTAAAATCTCCAAATCTGACCACATAGGTGGTAAATGATTCTTTATGTTCTCCTCGCCTCGAAGTTGAATTGTATTAAGTAATGTAAGTATTGCTTGAGCAGGAACATACCTGCCTTCTTTATTAGGAATCTGAGGATCTATTGGTCCAAAGACAGAATCTTCTGTCATAATGATTTCATTACCCGACATTATGAATATAGTTCCAGCACTCATCGCAACACTAGGAAGAATAAAAGAAACTTTGTCAAATCTATGACGTAATTTTGCGACAAACTTATCTACTTGCTGTGCAGAACCACCATTTGTAATAATTATGACATCAACATCTTTCTCATTAGTTTGTAAAGTGTTTACCAATTCAGAAAAGGGCAGATTATCATCAAAGTCGATTGAAGTTGAAGTTTGTATTTTCGGATTAACTACATTTGCACAATAACAAATTAGCTTTTTTCCTCTGATTTGCTCAATTTCAGAAATAGACCTTCTAATTTCAGAAACAATATTCATATTTGTGATAGAATAACCTGATATACTTTCAAATTCTCTACCATCAACCATTACATCTAATATTGAGGATGTTTGTTTTTTTTGATTTTGCCGAGCAGCTGCTGCTGTCGGTCTTATCATAGGTGTTTTATTTCCCTTCCCCATGCATTGGCCCTCTAAAAAAGGCATTTCTCCTACTACGCTTTTGCGTAGATTTACCAAACTATTATACTACATTTTCGGCCTTATGGAATAAAATTCTAAAAAAAATTGATGTTATTTTGTTATTTAGTATTGACAAAATAACAAATGCGATGTAATATATAACCATCAAGGGAACAAAAGTTCCAAGGAGGTGATTATGAGTGGCTAAGAAGAAAAAATGGTCAAGGGCTGACAAGCTTGCACTGATTGGCGTCGTGATTGGGCTTGTACAAGTTGCCCTTGCCATAATCACAATGTTTATGTAAAAAAGTAGGCAGGCTCTCGGAGAGAGTGCCTGCCCTTATGATAGATTTTTTTATAAGGAGATGTCAAGATGAGTACACGTTTTGAAAAGCTGATGATAATTTTTGTTGTTCTCCAGTGCATATCAATTGCACTTACAGTCGTATCAATAGTATTAAAGGTGAGATAAAATGAGCGAAGAAAAAAAATACAGTGGTTACGGCTACCATGGCGGCGGACGAAAAAAAGGAAGCGGAGAAGGAACAAAACGAGTTTCCTTCTCCGTAAGTTGCCAGCCGGAGGAACTTGAAAAAGTCAAGGCCCTTGCAGAAAAAGCCGGAAAGTCCGTTAGTCGTTTCCTGCTTGACCTTGCCTTTAATTCTAATGTGTAAATTGTCTTAGCCCCGCAACCCCTTGCGGGGTCTTTTTATCCCTTACATCCCCAATCTCGACACCACGCCTCGCACCAGATACAACGCCCTCAAATCCTTTTTCTTCAGATTCGTGTCGCCAGCGTAAGCCGGGTTAATAGACCGCAGAATAATGTATTCTTCCGTTTTGCCGGGGTGGACGGTTTTTACAACACGCCATGCGTCTGTGATTACCAGGTAGATTTCGCCCCAGAGAATCTGATCGCAGGTTACGGCCTGGCTCACGGCAATAACGTCGCCGTTGGATATTTTGGGCTCCATGCTCGAACCGTACACAGGGAAACACGCAATGCAGTCTTTGAAGCCCGGAATAGAAAGCACTCCCGCTGGCGTTTCTTCCTTAAGGTCCAGCGATTCTGCAATGTGCGCCATAACGTCTATGTCGTAGAAAGGAATGCCCGCTATTTCTTCTCCCTCTTGAGGGATGATTTGCAGAGGAGTTGATTCTGTATCAGGATTACCTTCTCCTGTAAGTAACCAACGTGCATCAACATTAAATTTTGTAACAAGAGATTTCATTAGTCCTTTTGGAGCTTCTCTTGAACCGTTTTCTACACTTGCAACAGTTGCAGTAGAAACTTCAAGCTTTTCTGCAAACTCTGCTTGAGTCATACCGTTCTTTTTACGGATATTCTTTAGTTGTTCTGATATTTCCATTAAAAAACCTTGACAGTAATTACAAATTGTAATTTTTTAGATTAACTTCTCACATTTTGCTTGACAAATTACATTATGTAATTATAATTACAAATTGTGATAAGTTGATTTGTACACTTTCAAGTTTTCTAGGGAAACAATGAAAGCGAACAAATCAACTAATCAGAATATCGACAGAAAAGGAGGAAAAGAAGAGTGAAAAACCAGAAGCAAATGACTGATGAAGAGCTTAGTGAATTCATCGCTCAGAAAATAGCTGAAAAGAAAGCTGCTGCAATTGCTCGTGCCTCTAAGAAAATCACACCCGAACAGGGCTTGTACATCAAGTACAGATTGAAATGCCTAGGAACATCAAGCGCAGACATAGCGTTGGAACTTGGTTGTTCAAAACAGAATGTTTGCAACGTTCTTTCCGGCAAATCACACAGCCAGCGCATAGAACGTACGGTTGCATCCCGCCTGGGCTACAAAAGCTGGAACGACATGGTAACCGAACTGAGGGCAATGCGGGAGATAGCGGCATGAGTGACCAGACGGAGGAATGCCGCAAGGCGCGCGTGCTGGAGTCAATGGCGGGCGTGATAGCGGCGAACTGGGACGGCTATGCGCTCAAAGAGAACGTCCCCGGCTACGCGCAGGGCGGAAAGGGCATAGAGAGCGTGGGCATCTTCCACAGGCACAGGCTGCTTGCAGTGCGCCTTGTGGACGCGGAGTGCGGCACGGAACAGCTGATGCAAGACATCGTGGGGCGTTCCGCGCGGCGCGGGAGAAGGAGCGGAAGGCATGAGAGCGGATGATTTCGTGGATGCGGTGCAGGAGATGCGGGATTTGCAGAAGGCGTACTTCTCGACCAGAGACCCGTCACTGCTGCACCGGTCAAAGTTCGCTGAGCAGCACGTTGACAGGCTGCTCAGTGAATACCATCAGGAAGACGGACGACAGCCCGAACTTTTTGGGAGGTGCTGATATGGGGATGTCAGCAGAAGAAAAACAGAGGCTTGCGGCAAGAATGATGGTGAGGTTCCGGCACGAACCGCACTACGTGTTCTGGCGCAATGTATTCAAGCACCCGGGCGGTAAGGAGGAAACGATGGGGCAAATCTGGCTGAACGGAAGGGAGCCGCCGTACATGTCAGGCACGGAGCAGCACGGCATGAACGCCGACAAGTGTGTCCATGCGGCGGTCTGCCTGACCTATGACGCGCTCAGGAGCGCGGCGGCGGCATATTTCTGCGTGATGGACGCGCTCGGCTTCTCTGCCAGAGAGATGACCGCACAGCTGCACGTGCCGAACAAAAATGCCGGAGAGCACACGGCACTGCGCTTCCCGGCATCGGACAACCACGACGGCAAACCCGCCGCGTGATTTCGCAACGAAAACATAGTAGCACAAGGAGAAAAAAATGGGAACACGCTACAAGCCAAGCATGGCAAAACTGGAGAGCCTTGAAGATGTGAACCTCGCATTGCGGGACATCGGACTGGCGGAAAAGGAACTTGAGGCAATCGACAACGAGGCGAACAAGCAGATTGCCGAAATCAAGACGACGACGGCGAAGCAGGGTGAGAAACTGCGCTCGCGGATTCAGGACTTGTCCTCAAAAATCGCCGCCTTCGCCGAATACAACAAGGCGGACTTGTTCAAGGACAACAAATCGGTCGAACTGTCCTTCGGCAAATTCGGGTGGCGCAAGACCACGAAAATCAGCGTCAAGAAGACGACCCTTGAACTGCTCAAGAAGATGAGCCTTTTCCAGTGCATTCGCACAAAGGAAGAGCCGGACAAGAACGCGATGGCAGAGCTTACCGACGAGGCCCTGCTGCAGGTGGATGCCGTCCGAAAGGTGACGGACGACTTCTTCTGCGAGGCGGACACCGAAGAAGTGAACAAGGACCTGCTCAAGTCCGCGAGTTGATTTTTCCCGGCGGGTGTTCACTGGATGTCAGCACCCGCTGGCAGAGGAGTTATAAGAAAAAATGATTGAAATTATACCAGCGAAAATTACACCTGCTAATTCATCACTCACACCAGAACAGGCTTTTCCTTTCCGCCGCGAAATTGATTCGTGGGACATGAACAGCGCGGTACAGGTCCTCAGACCAAAAGTTGAACAGCTCAAAAGTGTAAGCCTGGATGTTGCCCGCGATCTTTGGATTGCACACGAAGCTCTTGCCCAGAGAGGAGGAGACCGCCGCAGTGAAGATGCTCAGACCTTCGGCTTTTGCGACTTCCTGGAGCTTGTAGGGCTTTCAAAAAAGACAGCTTACCTCTGGCTCAAGCTTTATGATGCAGCAAACGACAGAGTTCTTACACCGGAAGAATATGCGCTTGAAAATGCAAAGAGTGCAAATCCTGCTTTGCCACAAGTAGATGCAGAGTTTGAACATCTTATTGCACACGCAATGGCAACTGGAGAACGTCTTGCCGGCTGGACCAATGAGCACGAACGTGTTTACAAAATCCGCAAGGCAAATGAACGTGCTGCAGAGCTTGCCCGCACCTGGGGGAAGAAGAAAATCAAGCTCAACTGGGGAGACGATGATTACTTTGCAAAAACTCTTCTTCACAACGGCAGACAGTACACAAAAATCAATCTTGAAAACCGCGACCAGTACGAAGCTCAGTTGAACATCTTTGGTGCCTTGTCAGATTTTCTTACAAGCATTGAAAATCCGGCAACCCGCCTTGCAGCTGTGTGTAACATCGGCCTACGAGTTCGCGAGCTTGTAAACGAGATTGCAGAAACAGACAGAGAGCTTAATGCTTTTACGGGAGTTGATGAATGAGCGGAACTGTCAGAACCTTTGCACCTGTGACAGATAAAAAGTATCCTCTGCGCGTCGCTGTGTACGATGCATTCCGCAAACGCAGTCCGCTTATCTCAAAGGCAAGAGCCTATGAGCAGATTGCAACGCAGTTCAACATTTCTGTTCCTACTGTTCAGCGTTATATCCGCAAAATGGAAAACGGTTCTATGTTTGCCCTTCCGGAAGGAAGACAGGGCCGCCATGTTTACGCCTGGAGTGACGAAGCACTTAGTTTCTTTACAAACTTTATGCTTGCCGCTATTCAACAGGTTGGCGGATGTACTGTGCGCAATGCTTACAACAACACAAAGGCAGAAGCTCAACGCCAGGGCTGGCAGATTGGAAGCGAAGCAAGTGCATACGTTCACGCCCGAAACATCAGCCCCGCAATGAAGCTTCTTGCAAAAGGCGGTCAGCGTGCTTTGGACAATATGTTTTACATCAGCCGTGACCTTTCAAAACTTTTACCTTTCCAGCTGATAGTTGGAGACCAGCATATCTTTGACTTCTGGTGTCTTAATCCAAATGCTACAGGCAAAAAGGATATGTACATCAGAGCAGAATGTTATCTCTGGCTTGATATGGCAACACGACTTGTTTACGGAATCAGCTTTGATATTGCATACAATACCTACACCGTAACACGTGCCTTGCGAATGGGAATCAAACGATTCGGTAAGTTTGAAAGCACCTACAACGATAACGGTTCAAGCGAAAAATCACGTCTTGCAGACCAGATTGTAGAGCGACTGCAGAACTACGGAGTACGTTTCCTGGATGAAGCTGATTTATACCATGCCGACAATGGACGTTACATTGTCGAAGACACAGAGGGGCTTGTTGTAGACGTAGTGCCTACAAAAGCTGAATGGGAAAAGCAGCACCGCCGAATCTTTGCCCGTGTAAAGAACGCAAAGACAAAACCAATCGAACGATTCTTCAACACACTTGAACAGATTCTGCGCGATCAGTGCTTGCCGGGTCTTGTAAAAGGATTGGCAATTTCTGCGCCAGAAGAAGAACAGGCAACAAAACGTTTGGACTGGCAAAAGCAGAACGGCTACATACTCACTTACGACGAGTTTATACATCAGGTTGTTAAGGCAATCGACATCTACGAAAACCGCGTTCATTCTTCACTCGGCTGTTCTCCAAAAGAAAAGCTAGAAGATTACAAGCGCGACGGCTGGATGCCTACCTTCATAGATCCGCGTGATGAAGCTTACCTTTTCATGGAAAGTACATTGCGCCAGGTAAAAGGCGACAGAATCGAACTGAACGGAACTGAGTACATTGGTCCTGATTTAACACAGGAAATGATTCTGCAGAACCGTGGAACACTTGTTGCTTATAACCGCCAGAAGATAGAAATCCGCTATGATCCGGAGAATCTTGACATTGGTGTATTTGCAATTGAACCAGGAACAAATCATGCAATTGCGCTCCGTCCAGTAAAGAAGATTGACATGCTTGATGACCAGGAAATGATAGAACAGCTTGAATGGAAAAAACGCAATATGCGCACCGTTCAGGAAGCGTTTAAAACTGCCACACAAAACAAGAACGTGCGTGTTCTTTCTGAGCCGCAGAAGTTTAAAGAACTTCACACTGCAGAAGAACTTGCAGAAAAAGCAATGCAGAATCAGCTTGAATATACAAAGCCGGAAACAGTAATTCCGACACCTGTTATAAAAAAAGCTGATGTAGAAAAAGAAGAAGAGCGTGAAATTCCGATGAGCGTAAACCGCAGGACAGAAGACTTTGCAACAGTACCGCAGAGCCTCAGCCGTCGCCAGCAAAGCATTTCTCAGGAAGACTTCCTCGAAACGCTTGCCGCAAGAATCGGAAATGAAAACGTTCTCCGCGCCCACGGAAAGCCGGTCTTCTATACCGACCGTGAACGCTACGAATACATTTTGAATCAGTTCTACTCAGGCGAACATTTAAGCCGCGAAGATTCTGATTTTAAGTTTGATTATGAAAGCAAAATGACACCCAACGAAGAAAATTATTTTGCCTCATACATCAAAGATAAATTTCACAGATAACACATAGGAGAAGAAATTATGGATTTAAGGAATTGGATTGAAAGCAACAAACTTTCCATGCAGGAAGCAGCCCGCATCATCGGTGTTGATAAATCACAGATTGTCAAAATCTGCCAGCATACATACCCCAACTGGCAGGACAAGGAAAATGAATACATCGAACGCCTCAAGAATGCGGGCTACACAAACAGTATACCACAAGGCATTATAATTGATACAGACGTACTGGTGCTTACTCCAAGCGTATCTCGTTTCAAAGCTCTTGCAGATGATTTGATTGCACCAGAAGGAACACTTTCAAGTTCAATCGGAATGGCAATTGGAACAGCAGAACGAGGAAAAACACACTCTGCAAAATGGTACGTTCAGGAAAATCAGAATGCCGCTTACGTTCTTTTTGTAGACGGCTCAACAAAAACTCAGCTCATGCGCGACATCTGCGAAGCTGTAGCACACACAAGACCACACAGCTTTGGAGAGTGTCTTACTATCCTGGAAGAATACTGCAAATACACAAGACGGCTTGTAATCATTGATGAGGCAGACAAGCTTCCAGTCCGCTACCTTGAGATTATCCGCGCCGTAAACGAACGATGCCAGCTTCCGTTCCTTCTCGTAGGAGAGGAAGGTCTTAAAACAAAAACAGACAGAATTCCACGTCTTAGAAGCAGAATCAGAAATCCTATTGTTTTGTTTGAACGTGCACACGCTGTAGATGTTGCAGCCTACTACCACGAAGCAGCCGGAATCGAAATCAACAAAGATACAGCCGACAGACTTGTGCGCCATGCCCAGGGAGGCTTCCGCTCAATCGTCAACGACTCAATCGCAATCAGTAAGATGGCCAAAGCTTCCGGCCTTGACACCATCACCGACAACATGCTCGACAAACTTTGCGCTGCTTAGGAGGAAGAAATGGATAACCGTTCAAACAGAAGCCGCTTAATCAGCAAAATACACGCACAGAAAAACGCTGCAGGACTTGATGATGCAACCTACCGCCTAATCATTTCTGGAGCCAGTGGAAAGCAGAGCTGCACCGAATGTTCCATGAAGGAATTAAAACAGATCTTTGTAGACCTCAATTCCGTTTTGGAAAAACAGGGCAAGCAGACATTCCGCTATTATCCACGCTGGGAACAGCCAACAGTCAAAGATGCTGTAACCGCAAGAGCAAAGAAAATCCTTGGCGACGACTGGGAAAACCGCCTCAACAGCTTTACACAGACAAAGTTTTCAAAGGCAAAATACATCCTCTGCACAAACGCAGAATTGCTCAGCGTAATGGCATTCTTAACCAACGTTGAACGCAGGGCAGAGGATGTAAAGAAATGACAGAACTTTTTTCCATATCCGAGTTGCGTCAACCTCTCACAAAAGAAGAAAAGGAAGTTCTCATCCGGTGCATAATCCGAAATGCTCAAACCGGGCTCCAGTACATGTACGAAGTCCGTGAGGCAGCCGGTATGATGCACATATCATACGATGAGATTCAGACACTCCTTAACTTCTTCAAACTTGACTGCATAGTAATTCGCGATACAATCATTCGCATTCCTTGGTGGAGTCTGGCAGAGTACCTGATAGACCCTGCAGAAGATATGGAAATAGCGCTACAGGCATATTTAAAATCACTTCCACACAGAGAGTCGGAAGAAAAGAAAACTGCATAGGAGAAAAAATTGAAACAACTACAAATCGTTGACATGTTCTGCGGTGGTGGTGGAGAAAGCACAGGAATAACACAAGCCGCCAAGCAGTATCATTTTAACATCAAACTCAGTGCAATCAATCACTGGAAAAGAGCAATAGAAACTCACACGGCAAACTATCCTTTCGCTGAACACTATGAAGAACCGGTTCAGAATCTTGATCCAACAAAAGTTGTTCCTAGTGGAAAGCTTGACCTTCTCTGGGCTTCACCTGAATGCACACATCACTCGAATGCACGAGGAGGGAGACCAAGAAGCGACCAGAGCAGAGCTACGGCATGGGAAATCTGCAAATGGGCTCAGGAACTTTATATCGGCAGAATCATCATAGAGAATGTGCCGGAGTTTACTTCTTGGGGACCGCTCGACGAAAACGGAAAACCCGTTGCTGAAAAGAAAGGACAGGTGTTTGATTCATTCATCCGAGCCCTTGAATCTTTAGACTACACCGTTGAGTGGAGAATCCTTTGTGCAGCTGATTATGGAGTACCTACAACCAGAAGAAGACTGTTTATCCAGGCCGCAAAAGGTAGTAAAAAAATCATCTGGCCGGAGCCAACTAATTCAGAAACAGGCGATAAACTTCCCAAATGGAAAGCCGCAAAAGACATCATAGACTGGTCAATTCCATGTCCTTCAATCAGGAACAGAAAGAAGCCTCTTGCACCTGCAACAATGAGAAGAATCGAATACGGAATCAAAAAATATTGGAAGGATTCTGCAGAACCTTTTCTTGCAATTCTCCGTGGATCCAGCACTGTGAGAAGCCTTGAAAAACCTCTTCCTACAGTTACAACATCCGGAGCACACTACGCATTGATTCAGCCAAAACCATTCCTGGTACGCTACAACGGAGGAGACGACAGAGTTCATTCAACAGACGAACCTGTTCCTACACTGGACACTTCAAACCGCTATGCAGTAGTCCAGCCATTCATTATGAGTATAGGACAGACCAGCGCAAAAGGCAGAAGCCGCACAATCGACAAGCCTTTGCCTACAGTCTGCACAAAGCAGGAACATTGCCTGGTATCTCCAATCATAGTTGAATACTACGGCAACGGAAAAGCTCGTCCTGTTGAAAAACCTCTTCCAACAGTCACAACAAAAGACCGCTTCGGCATTGTAATTCCAGATGGCATAGACATAGGTTTTCGAATGTTACAGCCACACGAACTGGCAGCTGCAACAGGCTTTCCAAGCAACTACAAGTTTGCTGGAAACAAAAGCGAGGTAGTTAAGCAGATAGGCAACGCAGTACCGCCAGGATTTGCAAATGCCCTATTGTCAGCATATTTAGAAGAAATTGCATAAGGAGAAATAGCCCATGACATTGAAATTTATAAGCAGCGATGATTCAGAATCCGTAGAATGCAAAAGATCTTTGTTACGGAGAAATAATGGTTCTGTAAAAAGCGCAAAATATCAGCAGATGACACAGCAAGTCAAGGAACTTTTTTAATAACACAGGCTAAAATTGAGGGGAAAAATGAACATAATTAGCGATAACGACTTTGATGAAGATGCTGCAAGAGATTTTCTTATGGCATCATACGATGGAGTTGACCTACTTCCCGGTATGCCGGAGGAATTAACTGAAAATCTTGCCGCAATCATATTAAAAGTTTCTGAGCCTACAATCAAAAGAATGGTACAAGAAAGACAGATAGTTTTGAAAAAATCCGCAATACTGACATATATAAAACAAAAAATGATGGTCAATCGACCACTTAACTTGGAGAAGTAGATAAAAAAATAACCCAAATAGTCCCAGTATGCCCCAAATCAACCCCATAAAAAACATTAGTTTTTATTATAATTTTACATCAAAATTTTTTGAAAGTGACATCCAATCTGCGTCTATCTGCGTGCATCTGCGTCAAAACAAGGCATACATGGACAAAACGCATAACAATTTGTTCCTGCTGAAAAAAAATGGCTTCCAGTCGCGAAACGGCTTATCGAAAGCGCAGGCTTATATGTTGTGTCTCCTGTCAAGAAAAAAAAGCAGGAAAGATCATTC
>CAMVEQ010000031.1:0-28009 GCA_947166545.1 uncultured Treponema sp.
AAATAACAGATTTTTCTAATTTTTTTCCAAAAAAGTGTACAAAAATGATACATCTAAGCAATTACTCATATAGAGGTATAAAATGAAACAAACAAATAGACAGTACAAGGACAGATTATTCAAGGCCATATTCGGACGTAACACAGCACAAAGCAAACAATGGCGCTTGGATTTGTATAATGCCCTGAACGGCACAGATTACAAAGACCCAGACGCATTAAAGCTTACGACTATCGAAAATGTCATTTACATCACAATGAAAAATGACATTTCTTTCTTAATTGACAGCCAGATGAACCTGTACGAACAGCAATCTACTTTTAATCCTAATATGCCACTACGAGGACTGATGTATTTTGCACAGCTGTATCAGATGTATCTTTCAGAAAGGGGAAAAGATTTACTTGGCAGTAAACTTGTAAAAATACCGAAACCTTGCTTTGTCGTATTCTACAACGGAGAGCGAGAACTTTCAGACGAAAATATTGATGAATGTGAACAGCATCTATCTGATGCATTCGAAGGTGGAAAAATTGAAGGCTTTGAGTGGACTGCAAAAATTATAAACATCAGTGGAAAGCACAGTTTGACACTTCAAAAAAAGTGTAAGCCGTTGTATGATTATTGTGAATATGTAAACAGAGTGAAGCAGAACCTAAAAGCAAATCTTGCAAAAGATAGTGCCATTGAGGATGCCTTGAACTATGCAATAAAAAATAATCTGCTTGACGGATACTTTAAGACACAGAAAATGGAGATTTTAAATATGAGCCTTACGGAATTTGATCAGGAATTGTATGACCGCAACCGCCGACAGGAAGGTTTTGAGGATGGAGTTGCAGAAAAAGCAAAAGAAGCAGCCTTAAACTTTTTAGCAATGAATGTCTTGACTCATGAGCAAATAGCCAAAGGTGTAGGTATTCCGCTTGAGAAGATTGAAGAGCTGGCAGCAGAACTTGCAACTTCGCAAAGTTAATAACAATGCTAACTGCAAAAGAAAACACATGAAAATCATTACATTTTTTGCTAATCATTGACCTTATGCACAAAAAAACGGTACAATAGGATAATTTCTTATAAAGAGGTTATACAATGCCATACTCTGAACCAACCGATCTTGCAGTGGTTGCATGTCCCGGTGGAGAATCTTTTGCAGACGAAGTAATAACACACCTTCGCCACATGTACAAACACCGCTTTTCACTAAAAAGCGATGTCATTTCCAAGCGTTACGGACTGGACAAAGAAAAGTTTGTTCAGCAGATGAATCTTGAAAATGACCTGAAGACCGGGGACCTGTGCATTAGAGGAGCTACAGATAAATACCGTGCACCATTATTCAAAGTAAACACACGGTTTACCTACTTTGCAAACGGTGAAGTTAAAGCAGAGCTTATTGACTGCATCAGAGGTAAAGATGTTTTTATCTTTCAGGATGTAGAAAATCACGAACCAATATCTTTCAATGACGGAAAGAACATTCTTAGAATGAGTGTAAATGACCATGTAATGAGCTTGCTTGTTACAATTGATGCAGTCCGCCAGGCAGGAGCAAAAGAAATTACTCTTGTTCTTCCTGTATATCCTTACAGCCGTCAGCATAAAAAGAAGGGACGCGAAGGTCTTACAGCCGCACTTCTTGGCCATATCTATGAAAGCATGGAAGTTAAAAGAATTATTACTCTTGACCTTCACTCACGCGAAATTGTAAATGCTTTCGGACACACACACTGTGAAAATCTTCATGCATCTTACCAGATCATACGAGAACTTGCAAAAGCTGTTGATCTTACAAAAGAAGATCTTGTAGTCGTAAGCCCGGATACAGGTGCAATTGATAGAAATAAATTCTATGCAACAGGGCTTAAAAAGCCACTTGCAATGATTTATAAAGAAAGAGACTATTCTGTTGTTACACAGGATGCAAAAAATACAAACATCAAGAGCATCAAGCTTTTAGGTGATGTAAAAGGCAAGGTTGCATTCCTTGCAGACGACATGCTTGGAACAGGAGGAACACTGCTCAAAGCCATGTCATTCCTGCATGAACTTGGAGCAACAAAAGTCATTGCAGCAATCAGCCTTCCATTCTTTACAGGCAATGCTATTGAACTTTTTGATGAAGCATATAAGAAAGGTCTTTTCTACCGCATCATTGGAACAAACGCTGTTTATCATGAAGAACTTGTAAAGCGTGAATGGTACATAAGCACAAATGTAAGCGGTTTGTTTGCAAACGTCATAACACGTCTGCACCACAATCAGTCATTAAGTGACCTGTTGGATAACCGCACAATCATTGATAAAATGATTAAGGCTAGCCGCCCTGCAGAAACAAAAGATGCACAGGTAGCAGACCCAACAGGAAAAGCTGTAAATAACTGTGACCCAGTTGTATAATATATGGCAAATTCCGTTCTGTGTGCGGATATAGGAACTTCGTCTCTTAAGGCAGCTGTGCTGACGGAAGACGGCAGAGTACTAGCCTACTCCAGACAGCAGTTTTTGTATCTGCATACAGACCATGCAGCGGGTGAATGGTTTTCATCACTTGCTGCAGCAATTCACGACATTTACAAAAAAAATCCTGACATAAAAATAGATGCAATCTGCATAAGCGGTAACGGTCCAACTGTTGCAGCTCCTACGGGGGAAACGGTCCGATGGAATGATGACGTTCCAACCGTCAAAACCCAATCCCTTTTTATTCCAAGAATTCTAGCATTCAAGAAAAAATATCCATATATATGGAAGAAAAGTGAGTATATTCTGAGTGGACCAGAATGTCTTATCTACGAACTTACAGGAAGTGCAGTTACAATCCTTCCAGAAGAGCGGTATACAAAAGCCTATTGGACACAGGAAGAACTTTTTTCCTTAGGACTTTCAAATGAAGAGTTTTGCAAATTACCAGCCTTCGTTACTTCTGGTTCAAAAGCTGGAAGCATTACAGAAGAAGCTGCAAAAAAAATAAACTGTTCAATAATACAAAAAGGGATGAAGGTCTACTGCGGTGCTCCAGATTTTATAAGTGCCTTAGTTGGTACAAATACCCTTTCACCTGGAAAGATTTGTGACAGAGCTGGCTCCAGCGAAGGTTTGAATATCTGCACGCCCTCGCCTGTTTCTGCACAAGGAATACGCACTCTACCGTCTGTCATTCCTTCTTTCTGGAATGCAAGCTATCTTTTACCAGAAAGCGGCATTCTTTTCAGTGCCTTTAAAAATAAAATAGAGCGGGAACGTGGAAAGGAAATAGATTTCAACACTCTTGTTCATGACTGCCTTGCTTCAGACGGTACAGAAAAAGATTCATCTCTTGCACAAGGAAAAAAACAAATGCAGGATACAGCCATGCAGGTAAAACAGGGGCTTGAAGTTCTTGCAAAAGCGGTTAGTACAACACAAACAGCAATGCCAGATCAAATGATTATTACAGGCGGACAGGCTGCAAATATTGAATGGATACAGATGAAAGCGGACATTACAGGCATGAAGATTCTTGTTCCTGAATGTCACGATGCAGAACTAATTGGAGATGCGGTGTTTGCATTCACAGGAATGGGAATATTTACCTCCATAACAGAAGGTGCACAGAAAATGTGCAGAATTCAAACAATAATCGAACCAGAAAAGCTATAGCAATGAAATTATATAACATTCCAGAAATCATTAAGACAATCATATTTGACATTGACGGTACGCTTTATACAAACGCACTTTATGTTTTTGAACAGGTAGATGCACAAGTACGTCATTATGCCCACATAAGCGATATTACAGAAAAAGAAGCCAGAGACAAAATAAATGCATACCGTAAGCAATGGAGTGCAGAGCATGACGGCAAAAAAATAAGTCTTGGAAATACTTTTACGGCATTCGGTATTACAATAGAAGAAAGCATAAAATGGCGCAACGAATTGCTGAATCCCGAGCATTTTCTAAAAAAAGATGACAGGCTTATAAAAACCATTACAGAACTTGCAGAACGGTATAAACTTATCTGTGTAACAAATAATCCTGTGCATGCAGCAAAAAGAACACTAAGTGCAATAGGAGTCTCGGACCTTCTGCCAGATATCATAGGACTTGATACCTGCATGAAGTCAAAACCAGCTCAGGAAGTTCTTGATAAGGCGGTCGAGCTTACTGGCAGTAAATATCAAGAGTGCGTTTCTGTCGGTGACAGATATGACATTGACCTTGCACTGCCCTTACAGCTTGGAATGGGAGGAGTACTTGTTACTGGAGTTGAAGAAGTATATGCATTACAAGATGCATTAATCAAAAAATAATCGGGAAAAATATGACTGAAAAAATTACAATTAACGGTTCAAAAGGAAAACTTTCTGCTCTAATACAAAAGCCAGCCATAAAAGAAGGAACCTCAGTTCCAATGGCAATGCTTCTACATGGATTTGCAAGCAATAAAAATGATCCCATCATGTCTGCAATCTCTGAAAAACTTTACAGCAAAGGCTATGCTACTATCCGATTTGATTTTAACGGACACGGTGAAAGTGACGGTGATTTTTCAGATATGACAGTTCCGAATGAAATTGAAGATGCAAAAAAAGTTCTTGAATACATACTTTCCCTTGATTACGTCAGCGAAGTCTATGTTGCAGGGCATTCTCAAGGGGGCGTTGTTGCAAGTATGCTTGCAGGAACAGAAGGCGAAAAACGAATAAAAAAAGTTGTCCTTCTTGCTCCAGCCGCAGTTCTGCGTGATGATACAATCAGAGGAAATACAATGGGTGCTCAATATGATCCATTTAATCCTCCTGACAAAGTTCATATTCACGGAGATATTTATCTTGGGAAAGAATATATAAAAACAGCTTTCAGACTGCCTATTTATGAAACTGCAGAAAAATACACAGGAAAAGTCTGCGTCATACACGGAACAGGAGACAGACTTGTACCTTATACTTATGGGGAACGCTATAAAGCCATTTACAAAGACTGCGAACTGCACATTCTGGAAGGATTTGATCACGGATTTTCGCAAAACTTAAATAATACTGCAGAAATTGCAGTAGATTTTTTAATTCAACACTGATATAATGATTTTGTTTGCGTTCTATACGGAATACGCTTATTCGTAAATTATATATTTAGGAGATATATAGAAGATGGGTCAGAACTATTTTAATTCTATTCCTTGGCGTGTAGCACGTCAGGAACTTGGTCACTGCCGCCAAATGGCACGTGAAGAATTCAAAGACGGAACAAAAGCTCTTCAGGGTAAGAAAATTGTTATCGTTGGATGCGGTGCACAGGGATTGAACCAGGGTCTTAACCTCCGTGACTCAGGTATGGATGTATCATACTGTCTGAGAAAAGAAGCAATTGAGTCTAAGCGTCAGTCTTGGAAAAACGCTACAGAAAACGGATTTAAAGTAGGAACTTACGAAGAGCTGCTTCCTACAGCAGACGTAGTTGGAAACCTTACTCCAGATAAGCAGCATCATGAAGTTGTTTCAAACCTCATGAAGTACATGAAGAAAGGTTCAGCTCTGTGGTACAGCCACGGATTTAACATGATTGAAGAAGGCGAAGAAATTCGTGATGATATTACAGTATTCCTTATGGCTCCAAAAGGTCCAGGAACAGAAGTTCGCAATGAATACCTCCGTGGATTCGGTGTTCCAGAACTGATTGCTGTTCATCCTGCACACGATCCAGAAGGACGCGGAATGGCTTTGGCAAAGGCTCTTGCATGTGCAGAGCGTGGAGAAACAGCTGGCGTTCTTGAAAGCTCATTCATCGCAGAAGTAAAGTCAGACCTCATGGGTGAACAGACAATTCTGTGCGGACTCCTTCAGGCAGGAACAATTCTTTCTTACGACAAGATGGTTCAGAGCGGAATTAAACCTGGCTATGCAGTAAAACTTCTTATGCACGGCTGGAACGTAATTTCAGAAGCTCTCAAATGGGGTGGCGTAACAAACATGATGGATCGCCTTTCTAACCCTGCAAAGATTCGTGCAAACGAATTGAGCAAAGAACTCAAGAAGATTATGACACCATTGTTCCAGAAACACATGGATGACATCATTTCTGGAGAATTCAGCTCAACAATGATGAAAGACTGGGCAAATGGAGACAAAAATCTTCATGAATGGCGTGAAAGCTATGCAAAGATTCCTTTTGAAGTAGAAGAAGAAACATCTGAAGAAATTACAGAACAGGAATATTTTGACAAGGGCATTCTTCTTGTTGCTTTCATAAAGGCTGGTTGTGAGCTTGCTTTCGAAACAATGGTAAGTGCAGGCATTAAGCCTGAAAGTGCATACTATGAATCATTGCATGAAGTACCTCTTATTGCAAACCTTATTGACCGCCGTCGTCTGTACGAAATGAACAAAGTTATTTCTGATACTGCAGAATACGGATGTTACTTGTTTGCACGTGCATGTGTTCCTCTTCTTCAGAAAGAATTCATGGACAAAGTTACAACACAGGATATTGGTAAGGGACTTGATGTAAAGACAAATGCAGTACCAAATACTGTTCTTGTTCAGGTTAACGAAGAAATCCGTAACCATCCAATTGAATCAGTAGGAAAGAAGCTCCGTGCATACATGACAAGCATGAAGCCTATTGATGCAACAAAATAAATCGGCATTACGCTGACATAAAAAAACGGCAGCTTTGAGTATTCAAAGCTGCCGTTTTTATTTTATAAATAAAAAACTCTATTAACGGTATTCTTTATCGTAATATCCTACAGGAACATAAGCTCCCGGACGCATTCTTGAGAAGGTTGTATACAGATTATCTCTGTATTCAGAATTAATAACACGGATTGTATAAATGCCACTATCATAATCAGCTTCTATAGTATTAATGTAGAATACATAAGAACCTTCTGTAGTCTCCACATCATAGACTTGCAGTAAAGGAGAGAACATAACATCATCTACATAAGCAGTATCCCTTACAACACTTTTTGCCTCGCAGGAAACTACAGTGCCTTTTACAAAATTAAACACATCCTGCATTTCCTGACTCTTATTTACCCATCTGGAATTAGCTACTTTACAGAACTTCTGAGAAAGACCTTTTTCATCCTTATTTTTGATGCATTCTAAAATATAATTCATATATGCTCTTGATTTTTCGAGATCATCATCTCTTGTTGTAGGAATAAAAATGCCTGGTGTAAACTTAAAGTCGTAAACATTATCACGCTCATTCATCATTTCAACAACACCATTATCAAGACGATAATCAACAGGCTCTGTCATTGTTTCTACATCTTTTACCCTATAGAAACGCATTGAAATAATGCCAATATCATCAAGCTCAACTTCATTTCGCTTGTAGCACATTATGAACATTTCATATTCAGCTTTGTCAGTCTTGATTGTGTAATATCCCTTACAAGTTGTTTTATGGCTTAATCCCATTCCTGTATTTGATTCACTTGAAAAACCAAGTTCTCCCCAGTAAAGGAATTCACCTTCATAAAGAGAAAACACATAATCTATCTGATCCTGCAAATCTGGAGTTTTCTTCAATGTGTTCAAAGAAAAAGCACTTCTCATAGTACGCTTTCTGTCACGGACAAGAGCTTTTACAACACGTTTTGCATAATAACTGGCAGAAGACTCTGCACTATTAGGCGAAAACATGCGGTAAACATCATTGGACAGCATTGACTTCTGTCCCTGTCCATCACCATGCATCCACAATGGAATTGCAAATACATTTGAACAGCACATAACAAAAACTAAACAAAATAAAACTGATTTCAGTACATTTTTCATATAAGTCCGAACCTTTTAAATGTTATCAATTTAATATCGGTATTATAATTTTTTATTTAAGCCATTTATAGAAAAAAACAGAAATATTTTGACAGATAAATATAAAAATAAGGTAGTTTTTTTCAAAAAAAAAGCTTACAATAATAAACAAGGAAAAAGTTTAGATGCAAAGTTCAGAATTTAATGAAAAGATACTCTCTTTGATTGTAGAATTAAGAGAATCTTACGATTTTAACTATCTATCATCTCCAGAATTTTCGAATCTTTGTGAACTTGCAGACATAGAAAGAATAGTATACACAGTAACAATCCCTGTTAATAAAATACACAGAAAAGAAGAAATTCATTCAGACGTAGTGTTTTCAAGTGGGAAAGACTTTGATGAAGATCACAGCCTTACAACTACATTCAGCAATCAGATGATGCAAACTACAATCCACACAAAACTATACTGGAATACAAAGACAGAACCAGATAAAGAAAGATTAAATGCATATAATGTTTTTGGTTCTTTCCTGTACATGTTCCTGTCCCGTGCAAGAATGAATTCTGTCATGCTGAATGTAATAAATAAAGATTTCCTGACAAATCTGCCTTCAATGGATTTCATAGAAAAAAAATATGACAGAGAAATATCTTCATTCGGCAAAACAAATGAATATGCAGTTATCTTTGTGAACATTCAGAACATGAAGTTTTATAACAAGATGTATGGTTCTCACATGGGTGATGCTGTCATAAAAGCGTTTGCAGGCATTATACAAAATTTATGTAATGAAGATGAATTTATCACGCGACCGGGTGGAGACAATTTTGTTCTTGCCATAAGAAAAGAAAGGCTCGATTTCATTATAGAAAAACTTGAAAATATAGAGTTGCCACTTATTGAAGGCATGCAGGAAAAACACCGTAACATATCTACCTGGAGAGGCATTTCTTTAGATGTTCCTCCAAAACTTCCGTTTGGAGCACGAATCTATCAGGCATCTGTTGCACTCAACATTGCCAAAAACACATTTCACCAGAAAGTCATTATATTCACAGAAGAAATAGAACGTGCCAGCAACTGGGCAAAACAAATAATTGCAAATTTTTCAAACACACTGCGAAATCAGGAATACATTCCGTTCTATCAACCAAAAGTCCACATTCAGACAGGCAATATAGTAGGTCTTGAAAGCCTTGTCCGCTGGAAAAAAGGCAATGAAATTCTGCCACCAAGTGCATTTGTAAGCATTCTGGAATCATACGATCTTGTTCCAATGCTGGATCTTTACATGCTGGACAAAATCTGTCATGACTTACGTAATTGGATAGATGCAGGCATAAAGCCACCAAGGGTTTCATGTAATCTTTCACGTAAAAACTTGTATGACAAGAATATAGTCAAAAAAGTATTAGACATAATCAATAAATACAACATTCCTGTTAGCTATATTGAAATTGAAATTCTTGAAACAACAAATATAAATGAAACAGAACTGCTTATATCCATGACAAAAGAATTAAAGAGTCAGGGCATAAGAGTTTCAATGGACGATTTTGGAACAGGATATTCCTCTCTAAGTCTTTTAAAAGATGTAAATGCCGACATTGCAAAAATAGACAAAACCTTTGTTGATGACTGCATTAATGATAAAAGGACATTTATCCTCATAAAAAATATGATTCAGCTTGCAAAAGAACTTAATATGGAAATTATTGCAGAAGGCGTAGAAACGCCAGAACAGGCAAAATTCCTTATGAATATGGGATGTTACAATGCACAAGGCTACCTGT
This sequence comes from uncultured Treponema sp., assembly GCA_947166545.1. Lineage (GTDB taxonomy): Bacteria > Spirochaetota > Spirochaetia > Treponematales > Treponemataceae > Treponema_D. The sequence continues at coordinate 9,555 of CAMVEQ010000031.1, forward strand.
ACAGCAAACCGATACCTTACGAGGCCATTACGCCTTGCCTTAAAGAAGGAAAGTACAAACTTAAACTTAATTGACCAACAAGAGTCTTTTTGATATAGTGTATCTACCTTTTTGCCAACTTAGCTCACCTGGTAGAGCAGCGCCCTCGTAACGCGCAGGTACTCGGTTCAAGTCCGGGAGTTGGCTTTTTATTTTGCAGCGTCATCCAAGTTAGAATAATAAGAATCAACAGTTCGTTTCATATCCATAATATTAGATACAATCATATATTTATCATAGATTGCAACCTTATTTTTAGAAGCAAACTTATTCAATTCATCACGAGCTTCATTCACTGTAATTGAAGCCCATTCTGCAACATCGCTTATTGTAAGGTAAAATTTTCTTTCCAAGTTTTCAGAACTTGCATCTGCATCAGTATTAATAGAAAGACCATCTTCATCATACATAAGGAAAATATCAGCAACGCGAACACTTAAATCCTTTATGCACAAAAGTTTAAGAGCTCTTTGCTGACTATAAATCTTACCTGAAAGGGTTTTTAGTACAGACATTGCCGCAAAACCATTTTCTGCTACAACAGACTTAAAGTTTTCCTTACCAAATTTAAGGCATGTAACATTTCCACGGGCAATACAAGAAGCATTTCTTGTCATTTCTTCTATAAGTTCAAGTTCTCCAAAGAATTCACCAGGACCAATCATGCCGTAAAGCTTCATTTTTCCATTAATATACTTTTCAACGGAAATTTCGCCATCCAAAATAAAATAGAACGATTTTACCTTTGTAAACTCGGAAATAATAACTTCACCGTCAGCAAAAGTCTTCTTAAAACGTTCAAAAATAGGCAATGAAAACTGTTTTAAGAGAGCAGCTGCAAAATCTGCAACAGGAGGCTTATCCGATCCCCAGAAAGAAGTTTCAACAACTTCCTGTTCGGAAAGTTTTTCTTTTGCCTGTGCCTGCAAAGCTTCTACAGAAGCCTTGTTGCAAGGTTCTTTTATGTCTCTGAAAATCTTCTCACACTGATTCTGTGCAGAAAAATAGCGTTCATCCTCGAAAAGACTTTTAGCAACAAGTTCCATCTGCTCTTCACGGGGCACATCTGGCTTTTTACGGTTTAAGAAATTCTCTGTTTTTTCCTGCCACTCTACAAGACTCTTGGTAAAAACACCAAACATTTTAGATATAATAGCTTTATTTGTAGAAAAATTCTTTTCAAATTCCTGTAATGTCAGCATTACAACCTGACAATCAGTTACTGCAGTAGCAGTTTCTATACGAGAACGACGAGAAAGTACGCTCTTAAGACCAAAAAACTGACCAACAGAAAGAGTTTCTTTAATAACTTCATGAGTAACTATATCTTTTCTTGTCAGGATTACAGAACCGGCTTGAAGTATAAAGATTTTATCAGCCTTATCCCCCTCAAAGAATATAACAGAACCTTTAGAATACGGAACAATTTTTGGCATAACAGTTCTCCCACCACATAAATGGATATCAACCTTTAAAGATTATATCATAATTTATTTAAATATGCTATCATAACTATGAAAAAAAGGACAATATGATAGATTTACACACACACACAACTGCTTCTGATGGAACGCTTACACCAAGCGAACTTGTAAGATATGCATCAGAAAAAAAAATAAAAGTTCTGGCAATTACAGATCATGATACAACAGATGGACTTGAAGAAGCACAACAGGAAGCAAAAATTCAGGGAATTACATTCGTTCCAGGCATTGAAATAAACATTGCATGGCCAACTGGCGAATTCCATCTTCTTGGATTGGGATTAAAAAAAGTATCACCAGAATTACGAGAAATAATCGAATTTTTAAAAGAAGGAAGAATTCAGAGAAACCTTCAGATGATCGAAAAACTTCAACAAGAAGGCATTCCCATAACATTAGAAGAATTGCAACAGAGGTTCAATGCAAATACACTAGGACGTCCTCATTTTGCACAGTTTCTTGTAGAAAAAGGTGTTGTTAAAGTACGACAGCAAGCTTTTGACCGTTTTTTTGCCAAAGGCAGACCTTGTTTTGTAGACCGAGAAGGTGCAGCCCTAAGAGATGCCGTGCAGGCAATAAAATCAAGCGGAGGCATACCCGTACAGGCACATCCACTTTCAATGTACGTTTCATGGGGCAAACTGGAAGATAAAATCATAGAAATACAGCAAAGCGGAGTTCAAGGACTTGAAGCCTGGCATCCGGGAGCAAGAATATCAGAAGCAGAACGCCTTGAAGAAATGGCACACAAGCTGGACATGATTGTTACAGCTGGCAGTGATTTTCATGGTGCAAAAGTAAGAGCAGACAGACACATTGGCGAAACCGCTGGAGCAAAAAGGATAGAAGACCGATTTTGGGAACAGGGACTAAAGCCTGCATTGCTTCGCATACATGGAGATGATAATCTTAATTTTGAGGGATAATAAGATTTTGCCACTCTAGCAACAGCGCATGAGGACTTTGACAATGTAACCTTTAATCTAGCTCCGACATTTTTATGTAAAAAGAATACGGAGGCTATACCTTGAAAAATACAATCGAAAAAAAGACTCTATTTTCAATATTTGGGGCAATTTTTATTACCATTCTTGCAACAGGCTGTGCTAAGAAAAGCATGGAATTTGCAACAACAGAACAATACAAAGCATCAGGCTCCAGCATAAACACCAGCAAGAGAGCTTCTAAAGTATACAGCGATAACGGTGCAATGTATGACATGGAAGAAGAAGCTTTATTTGATGCAGAATACGCTGAAAATCCTTCGCCAAAAGAGTATGAAAGAAAGCTTATACTTACAGGAAACATTAATCTGGAAGTAACCAGTCTTGAAGATGCAAGAAATGCTGTAGACCAGCTTGTAAAGCAGCTTGGCGGCTATATAGCAGATTCTTCAGAATGGAGCAACGGAATTACGATTACAATCCGAGTTCCAAGCAGCCAGTTCTCAACCGCAATGAATACTGCGACAGGAATAGGGAAAATACGCTCAAAGAACATAAACAGCTCTGATGTTACAGACCAGTACTACGATCTTGACACACGCCTTACTACAAAAAAAGTAATGCTTGAACGTTTGGAAACATATCTAAAACAGTCAAAAGACATAAAGGACATGATTGAAATAGAAAGCAAGATTAACGAAGTTACCTCTGACATAGAAGTAATGCAGGGGCAGCTTAACCGCCTTTCTTCGCTCATTAGCTATTCAACCATAACAATCAGTGCAAATCTGCCTGTAAATCAGACACAGCAAGGCTTTGTAATGCCAGATGCAAAAAGCAAGTTCAGAGAATTTGCCCGTGATGTCGTATACTTCTTTGTACAGTTCTTCTTTGTAATTCTGTATGTAATCATATACGGCATTCCTATTCTTGCAGCTGCACTCCTCCTGTACTGGCTGCTTATTGGAAAGATAGGCATATTAAGAAAGATTTTTAATAAAATAAAAGCTAGAAAAAACAGTCAAGATTAACGCAGAAAAGTTCTGCTTACAGGCTTCATTTTTACCAGTGGGGAAACTCTCTCTGGCCACTGCGCAAACTCAGTTTGGCCACTGGAGAAACTCACTTTCGCCACTACGCAAACTCAGTCTGGCCAGTGGAGAAACTCAGTTTCGCCACTGGAAATATATTTTATACTATGTGGCAATAAATTAATTATCTTTTATGCAAAGAATTCCGCCAATAATAAGACCATTTTTTGCAAGAACAAGCAGCCAGTGAAGTGCAAGTATGGAAGAAAGTTCTTTCATATAAGTAATAAGAGTTACAACAGTAACAACAATCCATACTATAAGGGTCACATATTTTATAAGATCGTCTAGCTTTCCTAAGTCCAAAGAGAATACTTTAAGAAGGAAGATGACTCCGCATACAATCAGAAGAATTGCAATTACAATGTTGATTGCAGGAGAAATATCCTTAAAGAAAGAGGTTACGCCCTTTATTTCCTCGCTGGAAATTGAGCGTCCCACTCCGAAAAGACACACACCTGTAACTACCAGATAAATTGCCAGTGCAAGCTGCACAATGACAGAACCTAACGAACTTCGCTGTTTTGACATAAAAAACTCCTGTTCTTTAGTTTAGAAAATACGCCACGGTCAACGCCGAACGGCACAATACTCGGCACGTCATAATCAGGACTTATCACAAGTTCCTGATCAAGACAATGCAGAATAAAATCACTGTAATCTTCCCTGCTCACCTTCGGGTAAAGATAGGGTCCCTTACGAGTCCAGTATTTTGTAAGTACTGTATCATATAAAAACCAGTTCTTTTCTTCCCGAACCTGAACAGCTGCAATCATATCATATATAGAGCGAGTAACGGCAGCTGCAACAGGTGCTGCAATCCGTACTCCCTGTACAGTTTCAGGAACAGCAACTTCTTCTTTTACAGCCACAAGCGTAATATCACCAACCCACGGCAAAGGTGGTTCAATAACAACGCAGGAAACATCTGCCCATATTACAGCATCTTCGATCCATGGCTTCCACACCATCCATTGCTGGTCAAAGCAAGAAGCTGCAATCTTTACAGCTTCTTCTTTGCTATGAAAGACATAAATTTTTCTTTTAGAATTCAGCAGTTCACTGACAGCCTTTCCGACACGAGGCATAAAATCTGTATTAAAACTGCCAGTAACACCTCTTGAAAGCACATTCTTAAAGTGCGTAAAGGCACTGCATCCGCCCCACCCCAATATGGCACGACCGCCTTCTTCATACATATCAGTAAGCCGTATACCTTTTGCGGTGTATAAAAACGCTCCTCTGGCACGTTTTATTGTACCATAGCGTTTTGTAATTTCATCTGCAAGAAAATCTACTTTAGACATTTTTCTTCCAGTATAAAACCTACAGAGCAGAAAGCTTTTTGTTTACAAGCTCACTGGCTATCTTTGGATTTGCCTTGCCTTTGCTTTCTTTCATAACCTGACCAGTAAGCCAGCCGATAACATTTGTCTTACCGCCCTTAAAGTCGCTTACAGCCTTAGGATTTGCAGCAATAATTTTATCAACAATAGCTTCAATTGCATTATTATCGCTTACAACTTCCATGCCTTTTTCTTTTATAATTTCGGCAGGCATCTTATTTGAAACCAGCATTTCTGCAAAAACAGTCTTTCCCTGTGCAGATGTAATCTTGCCGTCTTCAATTGCATTAACAAGTTCTGTTATGTGCTTAGGTGTTATTGAGACATCAGAAATAGACTGATTTTTTTCATTCAAAACAGCAAGAAGTTCTGCAAGAATCCAGTTTGCAACTTTCTTTACGTCTTTTGCCCCCTTTGCAGCTTCCTCAAACCACAAAGAAAGTTCGCGTGTACCTGTAAGAGTTTCAACATCAAAATCTGAAAGTCCGTATTCTTTTTTAAGACGATTTCTCTTTGCTTCCGGCAACTCACCTACTCTTCCGTGAGCACGCTCAATAAGAGCTTCGCTTACGCTGAAAGGCTTAATATCAGGTTCAACAACAAAACGATAGTCAACAAAGCTGTTCTTTGTACGCTGTACAACAGTCTGACCTTTTTCTTCATCCCAACCCATTGTAACCTTAAAGCCAGGATTGAATTCCTGTCTGTCTTCCTGAAACTCTTTAAGCTGACGCTGAGCTTCATAAGCACAGGCTTCACGGATAGAACGGAATGAGTTTAAGTTCTTAATTTCAGAAATAGGAGTGTGATAAAGTTTGCCATCTTCCCATACATTCAGGTTGATGTTTGCATCACAACGCATGTTTCCTTCTTCAAGGTTACCATTTGTAACTTTCATGTAGCGAAGGATTTCCTGAACAGTTTCCATAAAGAGTGCAGCTTCTTCAGGACTTGTCATATCAGGTTTTGTAACAATTTCAATCAGAGGTGTACCAGAACGGTTGTAGTCAATATATGAATGTTTTCCCTGCAAGTGAAGAGACTTACCTACGTCCTCTTCAAGATGGATTCTTTCAACGCGTACACGGCGGTACTTACCGTCTTGAATAATACAATCTTCCCCAATAAAGTTCTTTGTCCTGCATTTTTCACCGCCAGCCTGCTGGTCTTTAGGATATTTTACCATAGGAAGATCTACATATCCGTCAGTACACAAAGGAATATCATATTGTGTAATCTGATAACCTTTAGTCAAGTCTGGGTAAAAATAATGCTTACGGTCAAATTTTGTAAAACGTGCAATATTACAGTTTAATGCAATTCCTGCAACAGCACCAAGTTCTACATAACCTTTGCTTATTCTCGGCATAGCACCAGGCAATCCAAGACAGACTGGGCATACACGAGTATTAGGCATTCCACCGTATCTATTTTCACAGGCACAGAATGCCTTTGTTTTTGTAAGAAGCTGTGTATGAATTTCACAACCAATGACAATTTCCCATTTATCAATAGCCATAATTATTTTGCCTCCATAACAGGGCTTCCGCAACCAGGATGATCTTCTTCCCAAGCCTGAGCAATGCTAAGAATTTTAGCTTCGCTAAACATCGGACCTGCAAACTGAATGCCGACAGGCATACTGTCGCTGTCGCCCCTTGCTGCTGCACGGGCAAATTCACCGTTAAAGCCTTTAGTAATGCCAGCTTCAACATCTTTTCCATGAGTGTGTCCGCAAGGAACAGAAATGCTTGGAATACGAGCAAGATTTACAAATACTGTAAACAAGTCGCTTAAATACATGGCAAGCGGATCATCTACTTTCTGACCAAGGCGGAAAGAAGGTGTTGGACATGTAGGACACAGAATTAAATCATAACTTTCAAACAGTTTTGCAACATCTCTCTGAATACGGGCACGAACAGTCATACCTTTTTTGTATGTATCGCCAGAGAACTGTTCAGAAAGAACGTAGTTACCTATGATAATTCTTCGTTTTACTTCTGGACCAAATCCTGCACTACGTGTATCTACATAAAGCTGGTCATAGCCAGCACTGTTATCAATGCGTGCTCCATAACGGATACCATCAAAACGGCTAAGGTTTGATGCAGCTTCTGAAAGAGCAATTACATAATATGAAGCAATTGATGCATCAAGAACAGGAAGGTCTACAATATCAATCTTTGCACCCTTTGATTCAAACCATGCACGTGTATCTTCAAAAACTTTTCCAACATCAGCATCAAGACCTTTGCTTTCAAGGAACTGCTTTGGAATAGCAATCTTCAGTTTTGCAAAATCATTAAAGGCCGTAAGATTCTTAAGAGATGCACTTTCTGGAAGATCTGCAGATGTGTCATCGTAAAAATCAACACCGCTCATCACGTTCAAAGGAAGAGCAATATCATTTGGAGTGTGTCCAAGAATGCCTACCTGATCAAGAGAAGAACCGTAAGCTACAACACCCCATCGGCTTAAAACACCGTAAGTAGGCTTAAGTCCATAAATGCCGCAATATGAAGCAGGAAGACGTACAGAACCACCAGTCTCAGTACCCAAAGCAAACAAAGCCTGATTTGCAGCAACGGCAGCTGTTGAACCACCAGAAGAGCCACCAGAAACATAAGCCCTGTTAATAGGATTGCGGGTTGGTCCATAGCTGGAATATTCTGTAGAAGAACCCATTGCAAACTCATCCTGATTACAGCGGCCAAGAGGAATTGCCCCAGCAGACATAAGACGGTTAATTACAGTTGCATTATATGGTGCGACATATCCGTCAAGAAGTTTTGATGCACAGGTTAAATGTTTGCCACGTACAGAAATATTGTCTTTATTTGCAAAAGGGAGTCCAAGAAGTGGCTTTTTAGCAAAAAGGTCATCCAAAGTACCAGCTGCACGAGCTGCTTCTATTTCTTTATCAGCAGCTTCTGCCAGTGCAATGGCATCATCATACATTTCAATGAAAGCATTTAAAGGCAATGCTGATTTTTTATCGTTTTCAAATGTAGTAATAGATTTTTCTACAAGAGATTTACTAGTAATGCTGCCAGCTTTCAAGGCAGCTACAGCTTCTTTTATTGTCTGCATATTACGCACCTTCTCCCAAAACTTTTGGTACCTGGAAATATCCGTCAAGGAAGTGCTCACTTACTTTCTTAACATCGTGCATTTCAAGACCTGCAACAATTTCATCTTCTCGCAAAAGTTCTGAATCTGTCGTTGGATATGCATCGTAAGGATTTGCACTGTCGTCATATTTAGAAAGGATGTCAAAATATCCTACAATCTCGTCAACCTGCTTTTTCAGTGTAGCCATATCGGTACTTTCAGGGGATAATCGTGAAAGATACAGGAGCTTTTCCAGTGTATCTTCATTTACAGTTCTTTTAGAGTCACTCATAGCTTAATACTATAACAAATTTGTATATTTTATGGAATAGAGAGGGTTTCAGTCTTCAATCAAAAGAGATTTACTCTGATATTGTGGCAAAAACTTAGCAAAACCACCAGTTTCAAATTTTACGCTGACAACATACTCACCTTCATCAGAAAACTCTGTCTGTACAATTTGTCCGTGACCATAATCATCATGATACACGCATACACCCTTTTTATATTTTTTTTCGATGTCACTACCAGCAGATGCACAAGAACCAAAAGACAAAGGCTTGTCTCCAATTACACGAATCTGCTTTTTATCAATTTCAGCCAAAAACGGACTTGGGCTCATGTAATTGGTACGCCCATACAGACGCCGCAATCCACAGCTTGTAAGATACAATTCATTTTGCGCACGGGTAATTCCCACATAAAAAAGACGGCGTTCTTCTTCAATTTCTTCAGAAGTTTTGTCTTCGCGTGGGAAAATTCCGCTTTCCATGCCAGTAATAATAACGCGAGAAAACTCAAGTCCCTTAGTATTATGAAGCGTAATCAAAGTAACACAGTCTTTTTGTGCAGATTCATCACCTTCATTTTCAAGAGTCCTGTCCAACTGAATATGATCCATAAAATCCAAAAGCCCCTGCATTGAGCAAGGATACAAAACAGCACTGTTTATGAGTTCTTGAAGATTCGAAATCTTCTGAGTTCCTGCAATTTCATCCTGTGCAGAATAATATTCTTCCAAACCCGATTTTTTTACAACATTTTCTACAAAGGCAGAAAGCTTTTTATCCACACTGTTTTCATTTGCATTTGTCTCTGAATCCTCAGAAAGCATTGATTTACAGTCATATATTGAATTGCAAAAATTAGAAAGGCTTTCCGTACATTTCTTTGAAAGTTTTACCTTCTTCCAGCCTTCAAGTAAAGAGTTTCCTAAACTAGCTGCAATTATTTTTTCCTGAGACGTATTACCAATACCGCGGGAAGGCTTATTCACAATACGACGGAATGCAATTTCATCCTTTGGATTTGCAATAAGAGAAATCCAGGCAATAATATCTTTTACCTCTTCACGCTCATAAAACTTCAAAGAACCAACAATTGTATAAGGAAGCTTTCTATGAAGAAATTCTGATTCAAAACCAAGAGACTGAGCATTAGTCCTGTACAAAATTGCCCATTCAGAATAAGGAACACCTTTTTCATGAGCCTGTTCAATAATTTCAGCACAAAACTGAGTTTCATCATCCTGTGTAGGCAAAAATACAAGTGTCGGAATTTTTCCTTTGCCACGTGCAGAAACAAGAGTTTTTCCAAGCCGCCCTTCGTTATTTTTTACAACAGAATCAGCACAGGCAAGAATTTCAGTAGAAGAACGATAATTTGTCTCAAGCCGTACAAGAGTAGTATCTGGAAACTGATTTTGAAAGTTCAGAATATTATGGATATCTGCACCACGGAACTTATAAATGCTCTGATCATCATCACCAACAACACAAACATACGAGCCAGAATTTTCATCTACTCCAGAAAGCGCATGAAGCCACTTAAACTGCGCCACGTTAGAATCCTGATACTCATCTACCATGATTACTCGATAACGCTTATGAAGTTCATGTCTGATAGTATCATTATTCTTCAAGACCTGATAAGGCAACAATATTAAATCGCCAAAATCTACATTGCCAGTTTCCCGCAAACGTTTTTCGTATGCATCATATATGTCCCGAAACAAAGGATCTTCTGAAATTTTATACAGCTCCTCACTTTCTGGGCTGTAACAATAATCTTTTGCAAGTGAAATTTTATGAGCAGCTATAGATGCCTGCTGTTTGGAAAGAGAAGGAACAGCCTTACTTACAAGAGTAACCATGTCATCATCATCGTAGACTGTAAAATTTTTATCAACTCCAGCAGATGATGCATAAGTTCTAAGAAAATAAGCACCCCAGGAATGAAAAGTTCTTATCTGAGCATAGCTCGCACGTGGCTCTAACGACACAGCTCTTTCTTTCATTTCATTTGCAGCTTTTTTTGTAAATGTAACTGCAAGAATTGAAAAAGGATCTACATGTTTTTCTGCAATAAGATATGCAATCTTTGTTGTAATTACACGAGTTTTACCAGAACCAGCTCCAGCAAGAATAAGCAGGGGAGAACCTTCATGAACAACAGCTTTTCTCTGTTCAGGATTTAAAACACTAATGTAAGATTCACAGTCCAATATACTCTCCGTCAATATCTACAGCTGACGAAGCAAGAGCACGAACTTTTACCACCGCTCCAGGAACAACAGCCTTAACAGCTTCTTCATCATCAAGATCATAGCGAACAACAATGTTACCGTCTACTTCCGGGGCTTCAAACCAAGCACGGCCTATAGCAAGTCCTTCGTCTGTATCCTCAGAATTTTGTACGATTTCTTCTATCAAAACATCGTAGTCTTTTCCAACTCTGGACTTTAAACGTTCTGCTGTAATTTCAGACTGAATGCTTTCAAGATTAGAAGCCCTTTTTTCTGCAATTTTTCTTGATACCCTACCTTTCATTTTTTCTGCAGGAGTACCCTCTTCCCTACTGTATGGGAAACAGCCAGACCAGTCACTTTGTATTGTCTGCAAAAATTTAGCAGTGTGTTCAGCAGCTTCTTCTGTTTCACCGGGGAATCCAGTAAGGAATGTTGTGCGGATGCAGCTTTCAGGGAATTCCTCTCGTATTGCATGAACAAGATTTACATAAGAATTGAAGGAACCTTTTCTATTCATCAGACGGATAATTCCGTCATCACCAGACTGAAATGGTATGTCAAAATAAGGAAGGAATCTTGAATCCTTTTTCATTACAGCAAGAATATCAGTATTAAAGTGATCTGGGTGAATATAAAGAAGACGTACCCAGAATTTACCTTCCAAAGCAGAAATCTTAGTAATAAGTTCCGCAAGGAATGACATTCCGCCATCGGTATGATTTTCGCCACGGTCAAAAACATCATCAGTCTTTCCGTAGCCATAAGCAGCAAGATCCTGCCCTATAAGATTTATTTCATGAATGCCATTTGCAACAAGAGACTTTATTTCATCTACAATTTCAGAAGCTTTACGGGAACGCAAAGAACCTCTAATAAGAGGAATTGCACAGAAGGTACAGCAGTTATCACACCCCTCTGTAATCTTTACAAATGCACTTCCCTTAAACGATAAAAGCAGATTCCTGTCACCACAGCAAACCCCTTTCTGAGGAGGACGAACAACAGGACGTTCGCCTTTAAACAAAGAAGCAACGGTGTCATCTACAAGAGACAAGTCACCATTGCCAAAAATACCGTCTGCTTCTGGAAGTTCAGTCTTAAAAACCTCTGCATAGCGTTCTGCAAGACAGCCTGCAAGAAGAATCTTTGCATTTGGATACGCGTCACGCGCATCCATAAGGGCATCGAGGCTTTCTTTTTTTGCGCTTTCTATAAAACCACAGCTGTTTATAATGATAAGATCTGCCTTAGAAGCATCATCAGTTCTGATCATGCCTAAAGCAGACAGTCGGGAAATAATCAGTTCACCATCAACCTGATTTTTTGCACAGCCGTGCTGATCTAAGAAAAAAGTTTTATCAGTCAAGTTTCTCTACCACCAGACGGTACATACCGTCAGAATCACGAACCCATTTTATATCTTCAACTTCAACTTCGCCAGCCTTGCCAACACCAATGTCATAAGTACCAAGTCCCGCAATTACCTGTATTTTCATTACATTTATATTGCTTGACCAGATGCGGAATGCATTCTGTGAAGAAACACTGACAGTATCACCAACTTGGAAATAATCTTCTACAACATCTTTTCTGTCTGAACGATAGCGCAGAATACATGAGCCTCTGAAAGAAATATTTACAGTAAATGGATAAGCTCTTGTATCTTCCTTTATGACAGCACGCTTCTTTCCATCTTCTGTAACAGTATTATCCACTGCAATTTGAATTTCATCAGCCTTTTTAGTATCCTCGCTCTCATTTGTTTTTTCAACATCAACAAAGGTTACATATCCGCTACCAACAGACAGCATGCGGACTTCTGCACCACGAGAACCGTCTTTTACATCAACATCGCTTACATACAAGATTATTTCTGGAACATTGTCATTGTTAACATCAATGCCACATTCTTCACTCAATTGAATAACCTGTCTTCCGTAAGGAGTCAATACAGCCAAAGCACCCTTTGTATCTGCAACAGTAAGGACAATATTTCCTTCACCACCAGCAGAAGGAATAAGAATCTGATCACCTACGTACAAACGAACATTCTGAATTTCTCCAGAAAATTCATACTGATGAATCTTTGCACTTTCAAGAGCTTCCTGTTCTTTTTCAGCACGACGGGCTGGAACTTTCAATACGTAGAAATACATAAAGAAACAGAACGAAACAAAAAGAATAGAAAAAATTGTAATTAAAAGAGGAACAACAAACTTTGGAGCATGTTTTTCCAGTAATTCTATTGGAACAGGAGAAGCCTGTCTTTGTGCAGCATTATAATATTTTATAAGGTTTTCAGTATCAGTTCCAAGATAATTAGAATAATTTCTCAAAAAGCCAATAAGATACGTTTCACCTGGAAAAGCCTGAACATCTTCAGATTCCAAAGCTTTAATGTATGCTTCGGAAATACTAGTAGATTTTGCAATTTCAGTAACGGTAAGCCCTTTTCTCTCTCTAGCCTGACGAAGGATTTCTCCATAACTTTCCATATCTCATCACTCCGAGAATAAGAAATTGTTGTAATTATTTGCAGAAGATGGCGGATCATAAATGAAACGCTGTTCGCTCATACCTGTGTTAAGACGATAATTTGAAAAATAAAATGTATACGACTGTGATGCTGGAGTTACAGCAATAACACGGCGAATAAGCTTACTTGACGGATCAATTGAAAGTTTTATCTGAGAAAAAGCTTCCGAAGAAGAACGTCTCTTTAACAGAAGATTAATCACCATCTCAGAACTGCCTTCATCCAGAGGAACAGGATTCTGACCTGTTTCATACGAAATTGTATAATAACGGCGCATCAAGGCAAGCCCTTCTGGAGTAGCGGCAGCAGCTCCAGAGCCAGAAACAGTCTGCTGCAAAATAGCATTATTAGGAGGCGGAAGATAAATAGTTAAAGTATTTCCACTAAAAACAATAGTCTGTTCTGCAGGCTGTGAAAAATCAATACGCAGCATCTCTGGTCTTTTAAAACTAGCTTTGCCCTGCATATCAGAAGAATTTCCAATAATTATATCTACATCAGCTTCGTAGTCATGAATAGTTCCGTAATAATCGCTTACAGATTTAAAAAAATCATTGGCTGTCATAATTGACTGAGCCATTGCAGCGAACGACATCATAAAACAAGCCGCAATATACGTAATAAGTTTTTTCATCGCTATATAATAGAAAAATATAAAAAAATCGTCAATAACACAACAGAAATGAGCTACATCAGACGGGATTTTATCTCTTCCAGCACCGCAAGATCCTGCAATCCAGTCTGAACGGTTGACCTCAATTCAGACTTTCCATCCAGAAAATCCACCGCATTCTGAACCATGTTTGCAAAATAAAGTGTCTTTTTCGGAACCTGTACGGTTTTATCTGCAAGCAAAGAATAAAAACCTGTGTAAAAAGGAGACTCTCCTCTTTTATACAGCTTAAGAAAGCCGTTTCCAAGACAGATTCTTCCATGCGTGCCGGTTATAAGAACCTCAAAACTAAAGAATTTAGACCTTCCGCTGATTGAAATTGAAACATCAGGGCATCTGCAAGTTGCAAAATGAGCATTAAGCTGGCGAACACATTTTTTTTCGTCATGCCAAACCCCAGTAACCACTGGATTTTTCAAAGGAACATCATCCAGAAAAAACTCAACGGCATCCACCAAATGTGTTCCATCATGAATAAGACTGTATGCACCAGTAGATTCCTCTTCACAATTATACACACACATGCTTGAACACAGTGTAGCATAAATGTTCTGAATATCACCAATCTGGCTCATATATTTTTTAGCAAGTTTATAGTCTTCTGCAAACCGCCTTTCATGATTAATAAGAACAGGAACATTATTCAATACAGAACTTGCAGCAATTTCCTTTGCTTCCGCAGTATTAAGGGCAACTGGTTTTTCAAGAATTACAAGTTTTGGTTTTGCAGAAATAGCTTTTAAAGCTTCTTCTTTGTGAAAAGATTCATTAACGGCAACCGTAATGATATCAGGACGGCAGTCTTCATACAAATCAGAAGTGGAAGAAAAAATTTTACAACCTTTATTTGCAGAATGCCACTGCGCAAGTTTTTCTTTATCAGTATCGCAGCCTGCAATAAGTTTAATGCGGTCATTACCATTTAAAGCCATGGTATGACTTGCAGGCTGCTCACGTTTTTTATCCAGTCCAAGAGAATACCCTATTCTTCCGCAACCAATCAAGGCTGCAGTATAGACTGTCTTCTCCATTATTTTTTTGCCTTATAGTCCATTATTACATCTATGCTTGAAATAAGTGCACCGCGAAGCCCATTCTTTTCAAGAGAATCAACGCCACGGATTGTTGTGCCGTTAGGGGAACATACCGCATCCTTAAGTACTCCAGGATGACTTCCTGTTACCTGTTGAAGCTTTGCACTACCAAGCATTGTCTGAGCAACAAGCTTATACGCAGTAGGACGCGAAATTCCATATTTTACGGCAGCATCAGCATACGCTTCCATTATAAGATCCATAAAGGCAGGACCACATCCGCTTACAGCACCGCCAATTCCCATAAGATTAGTTGGAAGTTCTTCCACAATACCAAGTGCAGAAAAAAGTTCCTTAATCTGTACCAGCTCATCGGATGTAAGAGAAGTCTCTTTTTCAAAAAGCATAACCCCTTCACCAACAAGAGCTGGAGTATTAGGCATTATGCACTGAATTCGAACCTCGTCTCCCAATATGTCATGGAATGTAGAATGAACCCATCCTGCAGCAACAGAAACCAGAGCCTTGCCCTTTAATTCTGAGCCACATTCAGAAAGAACGTCTTTTATCTGGTAAGGTTTACAAGCAACAATAACAGTATCGCATTTTTTACAAAGCTGAGCCAAAGATTCTTCTGCTGTAAAATCTAATTTCTCAGCATTCTTACGAAGCTTTTCCTGATTAGGTGCATAAGCATAAATATCACTGCCCTTTACTTTACCAGAGCTAATAAAACCACCAGCAATAGCCAGTGCCATGTTTCCCATTCCAATAAAGCCGATCTTATTCATTTTATTTCATCAATTCCTTATACTTCTGGGCAAGTCTCTTAGACTTAACAGCTGCAAGACCACAGTAATTTGAAGGATGTTCAAAGAAGTTTGCAGGATTTTCAACCCCAAGCTTTTCAAGCTGAGCTGTAATGTCCTTATATTCTTTTTCATGAGTTTTAAGAACTTCAAAGAAAGTTTTTCCGCTAGTCTCAGCTTCCAAAGTAATCTTACGGATAACCTCATGACCATCGTTATATCCAGCTTCGCCAAGAAGGATGTAAGCAGGTTCTGCAAGAACTCCGCCTTTTACTTTTCCTCCAGCATTTTCAAGATTACGAGCCATGCCATCTTTATCAGCCTGCAATCCCTTTACAACAGAATTCATGCGGGCAACAGCCATTGTAAAGCCAGAAACATAATCTGCAATAAAACGCTGACTTGCAGAGTTTGTAAGGTCTCTCTGATGTTCAGAAATCTGATCCATATAGAAAGTAATTACACGAGGGCACATTGCCTTCCACAAAGACTTTACATGTTCACTGTTCCAAGGGTTACGTTTCTGTGGCATTGTAGAAGAACCAACCTGTGTAGAAGCAAAATATTCAAAAACTTCACCAATTTCAGAACGCTGCAGATTTCTAAGGTCATCAGCAAGATTTGCAATAATGCCGAAAGCAACATTCATTTCAAGAAGCAGACGAAGAACATACTCTGGTTCAACAAGCTGATTAGAATATTCACTAGGCTTCAAACCAAGGAATTCTGTATAAATCCGCTCAAGTTCTTCAGGATCTTTTACAATCATAGAAGGACCATTATACGAACCAACAGGACCTGCAAGTTTTCCTACAAGTTCATTGCTAAGTTCTTCAATTCTCAAAATTGATTTACCAAGACGGCTTACAAATTCTGCAATGCTCCATCCAAAAGTAATAGGAACTGCGTGCTGACCATGTGTACGTCCAACCTGAGGTGTAGCACACTCACGTTCAGCAATGTCGCAAAGATATTTTTCGAGTTTTTTAAGTTCAGGAAGAACAACATTCTGTGTAACATCACGCATGCGACAGCTAAGAGCTGTATCAAGAATGTCAACAGAGGTTGCTCCAAGATGAATAAGAGGACCAATATCAGAGTCAACTTTAGTCTTCATTACATTTACAAGAGCTCGGATATTGTGTTTTGTTTTTTCTTCTTCGGTGTAAACTTCTTCAGGATCAATTCCTGCTGCAACATCATCAAGTTTTTTAGCAACAGCATCAGTAAGCTGTCCACGAACTTTCAGATGAGCCTTTACAAGAGCAGCTTCACACTTTGCACAAGAGCGAATGCTTGCTTCTTCTGAAATATATTTAGAAAGCCCTGCAAATGCATCGGCTTCTGACAATGAATATCTGTGATCAATACAGGAGAGATTTTCAAAAATGTTACGTGTTTCCATACCTGTGAGTATGGACTAAATTCATGAAATAATCAACAGACTTAATGTAGATATACCATCAGAAGCATTATATCACTTGTACGGATGCCGCTTATGCGCGAAGCCTGTCCCAGTGTAAGGGGACGGACTTTCTCAAGTTTTCCGCGGCTTTCAGAACTTAAAGCAACAATCTTTCCGTAGTCAAAATCCGCAGGAATCTTTGCATGCTCCATGCGGTGCATTTTTGCAACGCGGGCATCCTGCTTTTCTATATAATAGCGGTATTTGTAATCTTCCTGAGCTTCTTCCCATTCAATAGCAGTAAACTTACCTGGATTGTCAGCAGAAGGATGTGCCGTAATGTATTCCAATGCCTCAGCAACATTTTCGTATTTGCGGCGTAGATTTACAATTTGAGACTCAGAAATAAGCCCTACCTGATATCCCTTTTCTCGAAGTCTCCTGTCTGCAGTATCATGCCTCAACTTCAAGCGGTATTCTGCACGGGCAGTAAACATTCTATAAGGCTCTTTTGTGCCAAGTGTAACAAGATCGTCAATAAGAACTCCGATATAAGCTTCGTCTCTACCTAAAATCAACGGCTCATACTTTGGAATGTCATTAAAATGATTTCTGCCAGCTTCACTTTGAGCTTTCAAGAGTTTTTCCGACAAAGCTTTTGTTTCCCGTGCAGAAACCTCTGCGAAAAAACGTTTTTCTTCATTAGAAAACAAAGGCTTAGGCTGAAAGTGATTTGCTTCGCCACTTGCAGGACTTGAACCAAAAGAACTATCTGAACAGCACAAAGGACCACACAAATCAGTATGGGCACGAGCATACAAACCTGCATTTATTCCTGCTACCAATCCCTGTCCTGCAGCTTCCTCATATCCTGAAGTTCCGTTTATCTGACCAGCGTTAAAAAGTCCTGCAACCCGTTTTGTTTCAAGAGACGGGAACAGCTGTGTAGGCTCAACATAATCATACTCAACAGCATATCCAGGACGCGATACAACACAATTTTCAAAGCCAGGCATAGTCCGTAAAAAAGCATCCTGCACTTCTTCTGGCAAAGAGGATGAAAGTCCATTCAAATAAATTTCATCAGTTTCAAGACCTTCTGGCTCAACAAAAAGCTGATGCCGTTCTCTTTCCGTAAAACGCATTACTTTATCTTCAATAGAAGGACAGTAACGAGGACCTATACCGTGAATCTTTCCAGAATACAAAGGAGAGCGTCCAATATTCTCACGTATAATTTTATGAGTTTCTTCATTTGTATACACCAAATGACAAGGAACCATAGGGCGATCTACACATTCATCATCAAAACTGAACGGAATAACTTCCTTGTCTCCATCTTGAAGTTCAAACTTAGAAAAATCAACAGTATGCTTTAAGATGCGTGGAGGTGTTCCAGTCTTAAGTCGGCCTGTAGTAAAGCCCAAACGAGAAAGACTTTCAGTTAAGCCAA
>CAMVEQ010000032.1:0-27828 GCA_947166545.1 uncultured Treponema sp.
GGTCAGTATATGTAATAGGATTGTTCCCTGCATAGTGGTACAAATGGGAATTTGTCGTGTTAAACAAGCCTCCCATACCAGGAAGGTTCTGATTTCGTTTACGAGCATCGTCACTTGTAGGTGCAGACGGCAAATAATCGCCAAGTGCAGGGTCTGTACTCATCCAGATAGAGAATTTGGGATCCATGTAGCGTGCCCCATAGTAATAAAAACCAGTTTCCTCATCACGCTCTTTTCCTGTAAACTTATACGGCATGTCTACATAATTCTCGTTCTGGAATTTATCTATCCATTCCTCACCGTAAGGAGTGTACTCTATTCTCTGATACTCATTACCCTTGTAATCCGTTATCAGCTGTGCAGAACCAAGATGGTCTGAGTGATAATAATATGTCTTATGATGCTCCTCGCTGTATGTCTGCTGTCCCTTCCAGCTATTCATTTGCGAGACAATTCTTTCTGAGCCTAAATATATATGCTTTGCAGTCTGATCGTTATTGGCATTGCCGTCATGCCATGTCCACATGCGGTTAAAGTACAGGGTTTCTTCATAAATAGTCCATTTATTAGACCTTTGTCCGTCCTCTCCATAAACATAGGATGCATTCTTGTCTCCGACAAAGCTTTCTATAAGCCTGTCGCGTTCATCCCATCTGTACTCTCCAGCAATTGCTGAATCAGGATTCTTGTTTCCGCTTCCGCCTCCAAGTCCCCATCCAAAATCAGAATGCCCACTTGTACCACCATTCTCCCAGTCATCGTCCCAGAAATCGTCATCTGATGCTTCTGCACTACTAGAACTGTTAGATGAAGAGCCTGTATTACCATTCCAAGAACTTGAAGATTCTGAATTTTCATTCCAGTCATCCCAGAAATTATCATCACTACTACTTTCAGTTGCAAACTGTACAACTTTCATTCCTGAAATAAGTCCACTAGTACCACCGTTTTCCCAATCGTCATCCCAAAAATCATCATCATTGTTTCCAGTACCTGAATCAGGATTGCCCGGAATTAAACCGCTAGTACCACCGTTCTCCCAGTCATCATCCCAGAAATCATCGTCAGAACCTGAAGCCCCCTGTTCTCCGACATTACCTGACTGACCACTTCCGTTACCAGGAATAAGTCCGCCTGTACCGCCGTTCTCCCAGTCATCATCCCAAAAATCATCATCTGAAGAAGGGTCAGAGGGAGTTTCGCCACTATTAGAACTATCGTAATCAGGTATCGGTCCCTTGTGCATCATTGTTATGTTGCCGTTCAGATCATACTTGTAATATATGTCACTAACGTGGTCAAGCCTATGGGCAAATCCCTGTGCATAGGAATAATTAAGAGTATAGTTAAGATCATCTCCTGTTACATGCTTCTTATAATCTGCTTTTTCCTTACTAAGTTTACAAGTCATGTTGCCAAGTACATCAAATTCAAAATTCTGATCATAAGCCGTCTTTACATCAGGAAGTCCACCCGGATAAGGATCATAGTATGTGTCACCGTGTGCAGACGTAAGTTGATAAAGTGAGTCATAAGTATAATTCTGACTTGTTGAGTAGCGAAGTCCATTCATGCAGTCATTGCTGTACCCTAAAACATTACCTACCGCATCAAACGAATACTGTATATTCTGGTATTGATGACCATCCATACCAGTTTCTATGGAAGAAAGCCATCTCCTGTTCTCGTCATAAGAGTAATCAGTCTTTACTCCGTTACCGTACTTTATATAGATCCTCTGCCCGAACTCATCATAACCTATATCAACGACAAACAGATAGTCATGAGTATAATGATGACCAGTTACGCTCTTTACCTGTCCGCCAGCATCATAGCCATAATCTACGGTTTCACCGTCTGGATATGTTACAGTTTCCATCTGTCCCAGATAGTTGGACTGGTAGCCCATCGTTGCAGTCATTTTCTCGCCCGTAGTTCCATTCTTCACAGAAAGGGTTCTTGTCTCTTCTGTCGTCTCACCGAGTTTTCCATACTTATATGTAATAGTACCACTGGCATCAGTCATCTGAGTAATCTTCCCTGCAGCATTATCAGAAGCTCCAGAAGTACCATAGGTATAAACAGTATCTGTTATTTCAGGATAATCAACCTTTATAAGTCGGCTAAGTCCGTCATAGGAATATGCTATGAACTGACCGTGACTCCTCATATTAGGGCTGTTTTCTTCTATGAGCCTGTAGGCATCATAAGTATATTCCCTACGTCCACACTGGAAAGGGTAAGCTTTCTTCCGAGCATGTCGTAGGTTGCCTTTATGTCGTTACCCTTTACGTCAGTTGCCTTGAGCATTTCGCCAATGGCATTGTATGTGTATGTAGCACTCGTAAGGCTAGTTTCACCAGAATCAAGCCGCTCAACGAAAACTATATTTCCAGCAGGGTCTGTCCTCTGTATGCTGATATTTCCCAGAGGGTCTATCGTCCTTGTATAAGGCTCGCCAGAAGCAGTAACGCCATATTCCGTGGTCTGGACACTTCCGTCTGGAAGTTCTGTCCTTATAACACGGTCAAGGCTATCATATTCCGTAAGCGTAGGACGAATTGTTGGAGCCGTAAAAATTCCAGAATCCAAAGCAAGGGCAGAAAGTCCGCCCTCAATAAAGTAAGGCTGTCCCTGTGCTTCGGCACGTCCCATAGCGTCATACTCTACAGAGCCCGATACGTTCCATCCAGTCCGCTTGCTGTCAGATGCTCTGTCCCAGACCTCTCCAGTCTTTGCAGTCCGCAGAGCCCTTCCAAGTCCATCCGACTGTATCACGGTCTTTATTACCTGACGGTCAGAAGGGTTAAAACTTACCTTGTTGTCAGTAACTGCATACCAGCGTCCGGCTCCGTCAATGCCGTAACTGTAACTTACAGCAGGAACACTGCCTGTATCGTAAGGGCTCCTTACGGTGCAAGACAGGTACATGAGGTCTGTAAAAAGTGCAAAGGCTCTTTTTGTTACTGACGCTTTTGAATTTTCATTTGGTGCAATAACTTTCATAATTAATTTTTTTCATTTAACTTTTTATTTCTGAACATAATCCAAAATATAAGAACTATTCCTACGTCAGTATATATACCTCATGTCCCTTTTGCAATAGCGAATCTAAAGAAAAGCGAATAATGCCATTCAAAAATTATAATGCGGTTACCCTGATGACTAGCATAGTTTTAAAATGGACTTTTTCGCATATATATAGTAAAATTGAGATATGAAAACGCACACATTTAAGGGGGGAATTTTCCCTAATGAGATGAAGGAACTTAGCAAAGACTGTGCAATTGTTGATGCTTTTCCTTCTACAAAAACCGTGACCATTCCCGTCACCATGGGCGGAGCACCTAATACTCCTCTAGTAAAGGTTGGCGATGTCGTAAAACGCGGACAAGTCATTGCAAAAAGTGACAAATTCATGTCTGCACCTGTACATGCATCAGTTTCTGGCAAGGTTAAGAAGATTCAATCATGCCTTGTCACTGGTAACATGGAAGTTCCATGCATTGTAATTGAAGCAGATGGAACTACAGATACAGACTTCATGCCTAGCCTTGATCCTTTTGCCTGCACAAAGCAGGAAGCTCTTGACCGCATCAGGGATGCTGGAATAGTAGGAATGGGCGGCGCATCTTTTCCTACACACGTAAAACTGAATCCTCCTGCCGATAAAAAAATACACTATATCCTGCTTAATGCTACAGAATGTGAACCATACCTTACAATAGACGAAAGAACTTTACTTGAATCTCCAGAAAAAGTAATAGACGGTCTTGCCATCGTTATGCATATTGTAGGTGCAGACGGCATTATTGCACTCGAAACAAACAAAGCATACATTCAGGCAGGTCTTGAAGAGGCAATTAAAAAGAGCGGAAAAACAAACATTTCCATAGCACTCTGCAAGACAAAATATCCTCAAGGATGTGAAAAAAACATTGTAGATGCAATTCTTGGAAAAGAAATTCCTGCGGGTGGCTTGCCAGCAGATGCGGGGGCAATCATTTCGAATGTAGGCACAGTCTGTGCCATCAGCGATGCATTCCGCAAAGGCATGCCACTCATCGACAGACCTCTTACTATAAGTGGCGGTGCTGTAGAAAAACCTTGCAACATCCGTGTACCTGTAGGAACTCTTGTTTCAGATTTAATTCCAGATGTCTTTACATTGAAACAGGATGCTACAGTAAAAATTATCAGCGGCGGTCCAATGATGGGCTTTGCAATGCCAAGAACACAGTTTCCTGTTGCAAAGGGAACAAGCGGCATAACATTCCTTACAAAGCAAGAAACATATCTTGTAGATGAAAGCCAGTGCATTAACTGCGGTCATTGTGTAGATGCATGTCCTATGCATCTTACTCCAGTCATGATGGTAAATGCACTCAAGGCAGAGGACATTACAGCTGCAAAGAAATTCGGACTGATGGACTGTATTGAATGCGGTTGTTGTTCGTATGTATGCCCGGCAAATGTACGTCTTGTCCAGAGATTCCGCATTGGTAAAGGCATTGTACGCGCAAAAATGGCAGAAGAAAAAGCAAAGGCTGCCACTGCAGGAGCTTCAAAATGACAGATTCAAAAACAAATACAAAAGAAATATTTCTTTCTTCCAGTCCACATTTTACATTTGGAAATACAACACAGTGGATAATGGCAACAGTGCTTATAGCCTTGCTTCCTGAATGCATATACGGCATTATGATATTCGGAATCCGTGCACTTGTAACAATTCTAACATCTGTTCTTAGTGCAGTTTTCTTTGAATATCTTTTCCAGAAGATTGCAAAGCAGGAAATTGTCATAAACAACTTGTCTGCAGCAGTTACAGGCGTGCTTCTTGCCTTGGTCATTCCATCTACAACACCTGTATGGATGGTTGTACTTGGAGCAGCAGTTGCAGTAGTCATTGCTAAGGGCTTGTTTGGAGGCATTGGCTCAAACACATTCAATCCAGCCCTCACAGGAAGAGCTTTTATGTTCGTAAGCTTTTCTGCAATCATGGGAGCAAGCTGGTTTAACCCGGAAAGCGGAGTAAACACATGGAGCTATGCCCTTACAGGAGCTTCTAATGTAGACGCAGTTTCCAGTGCAACAATGCTCAGTCAAATAAAAGCTGGAACAGCAAACATTGATGCATCAACATTAATGCAGTTCTTTACTGGAAACAGAGCAGGATGTATTGGTGAAACATCAATAATGCTAATCTTGCTGTCATTTATTTTCCTTCTTGTAACAAAAGTAATTGATTGGCGTGCACCTCTTACAATGGTGGGCACAGTAATCATCACAACATTCCTTTCATCTTTTATTACAGCAGGAACTGTAGAAATGGCTATGGAAAATGTACTCATGGCATTACTTTCAGGAGGGCTTCTGTTTGGTGCAACATTCATGGTCACAGACTATGCGACAACTCCTGTTACAAAACCAGGTCGCCTTGTATTCGGATTCGGATGCGGTTTAATTACATTCCTCATCAGACGTTTTGGTGGATATCCAGAAGGTGTCATGTTCAGCATCCTTATTATGAATGCAGTTGCTCCATTCCTTAATAATCTTACAAGTAGAAAATACGGATACGGGAAAAAAGCCCATCAGGTAAAAAAGGAGGAAAATAAATGAGCAGCTCCAATCAGGCAAAAAACAAAGATTCTATTTGGTCAATGTTAAAACTGGGGCTTATTCTTGCAGCGTATGCAGTTGCATGCTGTACAGTCCTTGCTATAGTAAACAACATTACAGCTCCCGTAATTGCACTTAATCAGCAGAAAAAAGCAAGCAGCGGAATGGCAGCGGTATTCAAGCAGGCGGATGAATTTGAACCTGTACAAGCCCCATCTGCTTGCGATGCATTGTATCTTGCAAAGTCAAACGGTTCCATTGTAGGTGCTGTTGTTCAGATTACAGGTGCTACCTATGA
Organism: uncultured Treponema sp.; assembly: GCA_947166545.1. Lineage (GTDB taxonomy): Bacteria > Spirochaetota > Spirochaetia > Treponematales > Treponemataceae > Treponema_D. The sequence continues at coordinate 5,924 of CAMVEQ010000032.1, forward strand.
TCACTCAACAATCATAGTCGGCATGACATCTGACGGCATCATTACAGGAATGCAGTATCTTGAGAACACAGATACACCTGGCTTTGGACAGAAAGCCAGCGATCCAACATTCCTATTGCCAAGCGGAAAAACTTTCTACGGACAGTTTGAAGGCAAAAAAGCTGATGACGGATTTATAGCTGGCGAAACTTTTGATGCAATTTCTGGTGCGACAATAACAAGTAACGGAGTAGGAGCATTAATGACGCAGGCTGTTCAGTGCATGAAAGAAGCATTGAAGGAGATCAAATGAATAATCGCATGAATATCTTAACAAACGGAATTTTAAGAGAAAATCCGCTGATGGTATTAAATATAGGACTATGCTCTGCTTTGGGCATAACAACAAGTATTTTTAACGGGCTTGGTATGGGCATGGGAATGACATTTGTTCTGCTTATGAGCGAAATAGTAATTTCTACATTCAGAAAATGCATTCCAGCATCAATCCGTCTGCCAATATTCATTACTATAATTGCAACGTTTACCACAATCGTACAGCTTGTTTTGCAGGCTTATGTAACAGCACTTTATGATGCTCTCGGAGTTTTCCTTCCGCTCATTGTTGTAAACTGCATTATCATGGGACGCGTAGAAGCTTTTGCCTCAAAAAACTCAGTTTCAAATTCTATTCTTGATGCAATTGGAATGGGAATTGGTTACACAATGGTTCTTGTTGCCATCTCTTTCATAAGAGAATTTCTTGGAGCTGGAACTCTTTTTGCAGGTACAGCTTTTAAATTGGAAATAATACCTGAAGCATACCGCATCGGAGTCCTTAACAGTGCGCCAGGAGGATTCATTGTATTCGGCATTCTGGGAGCAATAATGCAGGCATTAAGACAGCATTCAGCAGTAAAAAAGGAGTGCGCAGAATGAGTGACATGTTAAGTATCTTTATAAAATCAATGCTTGTGGATAATGTTGTATTCATTCAATATCTTGCAATATGTCCATTTATAGGAATGACAAGCGAAACAGGAAAAGCAACAGGAATGGGCTTTGCAACAACCTTTGTCATTGTACTTGCAACTGCCGTAACATGGCCATTGTACAAATTTGTAATGGTTCCTCTTGGACTTCAATTTCTTCAGACACTTTTCTTCATTCTGGTCATAGCATCGCTTGTTCAGCTTGTAGAATTTTATTTGAAAAAGACAGCTCCCGGATTATACAGTTCCATGGGCATCTACCTTTCGCTCATTACAACAAACTGTGCAGTACTTGGTGTTACAATTAACTGTATCAGCAAGGACTACTACTATGGACAGAGCATTGTATATGCCTTTGGTTCAGCAGCAGGATTTTTGCTCAGTATGATTATCATGTCTGGAGTACGCAGCAAGTTAAAGATTGCACGCGTACCAAAAGCATTTGCAGGAACCCCAATTCTATATGTGGCAGCAGGACTTCTAAGCCTTGCTTTCCTTGGATTCAAGGGTTTAATAAAATAATTTTTTTTAAGTGGCTGTGTATGAATATAATTATTAATACTATTATAGTATCCCTTTTAGTCGCCTTTGTTTTGGGAATACTACTGGGACTGTTCAAGAAAATTTTTGCAGTTCAGGTAGATCCTAAAGTACAGGCTATAGTTGAACTTCTTTCTGGTGGAAACTGTGGCGGATGTGGATATGCAGGATGCGCCGCCTTTGCAGAAGCTGTAGTTAAAGGAGAAGCACCAGCAAACGGCTGTGTTGCAGGTGGTCCTACAGTAGCCGCAAAAGTAGGCGAGATTATGGGTGTAAATGTAAGTGCCCAGAACAAAGTAACAATTCTTGCCTGCAAGGGAAACAACGAATGTGCTGTTCCTCGCGGAACTTACAACGGTGTAAAAACATGTGCCGCAGCAGCTCAGGCAATCAACGGAACAAAGCTCTGCTCGTTCGGATGCATTGGCTATGGAGACTGTGTTGCAGCATGTCCTTTTGATGCAATTACAATGGCAGATGACGGACTTCCTAAAATCAACTATAAAAAATGCGTAGGATGCGGAAAGTGTGCAAAAGCATGTCCTAAAAAGCTGTTTTCTATTGTTGATGCAACTCTTAAAGGTTCGATTGCTTTGTGTTCAAACAAAAGCGATGATAAGCCTTCAATTAAAAAGAACTGTTCCGTTGGCTGCATAAAGTGCGAAATCTGCGTAAAGAAATGTCCAGAGCAGTGCCTTCAGCTTGTAAACGGCATTCCTGTTATAGATTATTCAAAATGCACAAGCTGTGGAGAGTGCATAAAAGCCTGTCCAGATAAAGTTCTTGAACTTGCACAGGATATTATTAAGGCTTAACTAGCAAAAAAATTGGCTTGCTGCATTTAATAAAATACGGCAAGCCAACATATATATGTTATGTACTAATATTTTTAATTCAGTGCTGCAAATCCATTTTCCAAATCTGCAATAATATCATCAATATGTTCTGTACCAATTGAAAGACGTATTGTATTCTGACCAATTCCCTGATCTGCAAGTTCCGCATCACTAAGCTGTGAATGAGTTGTACTTGCAGGATGAATAACAAGAGATTTTACATCTGCAACATTTGCAAGCAAGCTGAAAATCTTCAAGTTATCAATAAACTTCCAAGCTTCTTCACGTCCACCCTTGATATTGAATGTAAAGATTGACGCACCTCCGTTAGGGAAGTATTTCTGATAAAGTTTATGGTCAGGATGCTCTGGCAAAGAAGGATGATTTACTTTTTCAACCTTTGGATGCTTACTTAAGAATTCTACAACTTTCTTTGTATTTTCTGCATGGCGTTCCAATCTCAAAGACAAAGTTTCAACTCCCTGCAAAAGAAGGAATGCATTGAAAGGTGAAATTGTTGCACCAGTATCGCGGAGCAAGATTGCACGGATGTAAGTTACAAAAGCAGCAGGACCTACTACATCATAAAAAGAAACTCCGTGATAGCTTGGATTAGGAGCAGCAATCTGTGGATAATTGCCACTTGTCTTCCAATTGAATTTACCACTTTCTACTATGATACCGCCAAGTGTTGTTCCGTGACCGCCCAAGAACTTTGTAGCAGAATGAACTACAATATCAGCCCCATGCTCAATAGGGCGGATAAGATATGGAGTTCCAAAAGTATTGTCTATTACAAGAGGAAGTCCATGTTTGTGTGCAATCTCGGCAATTGCATCAATATCAGGAATGTCACTGTTAGGATTTCCCAATGTTTCAAGATATATTGCACGTGTATTTTCTTTGATTGCAGATTCAACTTCTTTTAGATTATGAGCATCTACAAAAGTTGTAGTAACTCCATACTGAGGAAGTGTGTGTGCCAAAAGATTATAGCTTCCGCCGTAAATTGTCTTTTGAGCAACAATGTGTCCGCCATTTGCAGCAAGAGCTTCTATTGCATAAGTAATTGCAGCTGCACCAGAAGCAACAGCTAATGCTGCAGAACCACCTTCAAGAGCGGCAACTCGTTTTTCAAATACATCCTGAGTTGAGTTTGTAAGGCGTCCGTAAATGTTTCCAGCATCAGCAAGACCAAAACGGTCCGCCGCATGTTTTGAATTGTGAAATACATACGAAGTTGTCTGATATATTGGTACTGCACGAGAATCTGTTGCTGGGTCTGCAGTTTCCTGTCCAACGTGTAACTGTAAAGTTTCGAATTTATAATTTGCCATAATACATGCCCCCTCCAAAGGGCTGAAAAAAATAATAATGAGAAAATAAAATAATAATAAAAAATGAAAAAAAGGATTTTGGCTAAAGGACTTTCAGCCTAACAGAAAAGACAACAGAGGCACATGCGTCCATTGCGGAAATTTTCGCGAACAAGTTTTTCAAAATAAAATTTCATATTGTGCCTCCTTAAAAAGAATATATAAATCTACTAATTTACTAGATATAATCTTTATACACCTTATTACCTACTATGTCAATAGGATTTATTTATATTTTTTTCTAATAAAAGAACATTTGCCCCTTTATCCGAAAGATTTAATCCCTCATTCAAAGCAGATGAATGATATGTATGAAGAAGGTGAATTTACAGGATTTCAATGCCTCATTTCTTTTGACGGTAATATTTTCAGTGAGATAAAGGACGGAAAAGAATTTATAAAGGCTTTAAAGCTTTTGAAAAATAAAAAATGATTTATTGTAGACAGTGAAAAAATAGATTTAGTTAATACTGATTTGTTTGTGTTCAGACTTGAAGAATTACATAGTCCTATGGAATGAAATAACAAAACAACCATGATTTTTAAATCCGAATATATTATATTGCTGCCCTTCCCAAAATTGTGGGTTGGCAAACAAAAGCGATGATAAGCCTTCAATTAAAAAGAACTGTTCCGTTGGCTGCATAAAGTGCGAAATCTGCGTAAAGAAATGTCCAGAGCAGTGCCTTCAGCTTGTAAACGGCATTCCTGTTATAGATTATTCAAAATGCACAAGCTGTGGAGAGTGCATAAAAGCCTGTCCAGATAAAGTTCTTGAACTTGCACAGGATATTATTAAGGCTTAACTAACATAAAAAAGAGCTGTTCGGAATTCTAATCCGGACAGCTTTTTTTATCTCAATTACACACGGAACAAATCGACCTGCGTACCTATTTCGCTGATTGAAGTTTGAACCTGAGCGGAAATATCACCAAGAGCCGTGCCAGTTTCGCTGATTTTCCGTGCACCAACGCTCATCTCGTCCATACTTCTTAACATTGCCGTACTTGCATCCTGAAGCGACTGCATTTCCGACAAAATCATCTTGTTGCCCTCACGCATTTCTACGCCAGCGGCACGAACTTCCGCAGTACTGTCAGTCATTCGCTTGAGCATCTCAATAACCTGAGCCGAACCTGCGTCCTGCTCCTTCATCGCAGCTTTAATCTGCATGACCAGCTTCTCAGTTTCCGAAAGCAACTCAGACACCTTTTCAAACGTTGCACTCGCCTCGCTTGAAGCCGTAACAACAGAGTTGATAGACGCCTTGATGTTCACCAACTGATCGCCGATAGTCTTAGACTGAGAATTGGAAGTTTCGGAAAGCTTACGTATTTCGTCAGCAACGACAGCAAATCCCTTTCCCGATTCACCAGCGTGAGCCGCTTCAATAGCCGCATTCATAGCGAGCAAGTTTGTTTGTTCTGCAATTGCGGAAATAGCTGCATTGGCTTCCTGAAGCATTTGCGATTGGGTTTCAATTTCCTTGACCTTATCGTTAACAGACTGCTGCTTGCTAAAACCAACTTGTGAATTCGAGCGTAAAGTTTCAAACGAGCCAGACATTTTGTCCATCGACATATTAACCTGACTGATATTGCTAATCATCTGAGTAACAGCAGAAGATGCTTCCGTTACAATCACCCCCTGACTGCCAATCATTCTATCCAGCGATTCGATGTTCCCTGCAATTTCGTTCACCGCACCAGCAGTTTGATTTACGCTCTGCCCCTGATTTTCTATTTGATTCTTGATACTTCCAATATTCGCAATAATCTGAGTGATTGCGCTTGCGGTGTCCACACTTGCTGCAGACATATCTCCACCAGCGGTAACAAGGTCTTCCTTAGAGTGCTTCACATCGCCAATAATTGTCTGCAACTTTTCGCTGAACAAATTGAACCCATTAACCACATCGCCAATTTCATCCTTTGATGATGCAGGAAGTCGCTTTGTAAGGTCAGCCTCGCCTGTAGCAATTTCGTGGATTGCGCCCCGCAAATTACGAAGAGGTTTCACAACACTATTTACAACAAATACAACAATAAGAGCCGCTAAAATCAACGCAACAGCCGTAATCTCAAGCATAATTCTAAACAACTTTGAAATTCCACCAAAAAAGTCCGAATACGGTGCAATCAAAATAACCACCCAATCCGTATTTTCAATTGGACAATAAGCTGCTGCCATTTTCATTTTCTGGGTTTTATCGTAATAAATAATCAAATTGGTTGCACCCTTTAGGCTATCCTGCCCCACCTTCACAAAATCTTCACCAGCAACATCCTGAATCAACTTTTCTTCATTTAAAATTTCAACATCTGAATGAGCAACCACTACACCCGAATTCTTGTTCACAATCATCGGGTGCGAATCTTTACCAATAGTGATTTCCTGCATTGAAGTCGACATATCGGAAGCCTCAATAACCGAAGAAATAACTCCGATTTGCTTGCCATTTGGAGCAAAAACAGGCACGGCATAATTTGTAACAATATTACCGAACATGTTCGCATGAGGATCCATCATACCCCGTTTTCCATGCAAAGCCCCCACCATATAATCTTTGTCGTGATTGTCAACTTTCTTACCTTTGGAATTGTAGCCAACGCCCTCACTATTGTAAAAAGCAAGACCGCTGTAACGTGGGTTCCCCTGAGTTACAAGATTTACAGCCTTCCACTTGTCATGCATATCGATTTCCGGGTCGGTAATTGATGGGAACTTTGCCATCGATTCAAGCATGGCGAATTCCCGCTCTACAATCTTTTCAATATCGCTTGCAGTTTTCTCTGCCAGGTTTCTATTTTCCTTTAGCACGGAATTCATAAGTTCAGTCTTTGACATATTGTAAGCCGCAAAGATGATTGACCCGATAGAAACCGTAACAATCGCAAGAAGAACAACATTAAGCTTTATTTTAAGATTCATAATTACACCTTCCCTTAATCTTATGTTTAACACCCTCCAAAAATTACAAGTTATAAAACCAGAATCTATATTTGAATGATTATATCACAATTTATCGGAGTCTACAACATAATATAATCTTTTTATCAAAATAATTGACAGAAGAAGAATGCAAGTCGTTTACATTGACGGTACTAGCAAAGACTAATGGTTCTGGATTGATAACCCTCCAAAAATTGAGGGTTGTCAAACTAAGTAAAGCCTTTTTGTAAGTTGATTAGTCGTTCTTATATCCGCTTTGAAAATCTTGTTGTGTGCTATATTCCCATTATCAAGAAATAATCATATTTTTCAAAATTGCTATCAACCCAATTTGACAGTTCTTCGATTAACTCCAAAACTTTTCCCTTTGAATCTAATGCCGTCTTTTTTATGTCCGCCCAAGTTTGTTTGGAAACATAAGTAATACCATAATAATTAAAATTAGGAATTATTTTATACAACTTTATTTCATCCATCAAATTCATATGGAGTAATAAAGAATCATTTTTCCAAAACTCATAATTCGTGTTATATTCATTTTGCCCTTTTTGAAACTCAAAGTAACAAGTTCCACCTAAATGTTTTCTCTCTGTTTCTGTTTTCAAATATTTCATCATATACTGATCTTATTCATTTTACATTTTGCCCGAATATAGCCTTTTTGCACAAGATAAAATATGATTGATAACCCTCCAAAAATTGAGGGGTGTCAAACTTAATTAGCTGTCAGAGTTCAATAGCTCTGACAGTATGACAGTATCAAAAATATCATCCTTGTCCTCATCTGTCTGGCTGTCAAACCAGCCTTTTTTGTATCCAATGATTGTTACAGCAAGGGCTAATAAAAATGCAAGACCGCTCATTTCTCATTCCTCATTTAGTTTCAGGTTCTCCATTATCATCTTCACGACCACCTCTCAGGAAAGGAGGACATATACAGTTAAACCAGCCCATCTTATATGCTATGAATATAAAAAGGACAGGAATGAATATTTCCGGCTGGATGATTATGTAGAAAAGTGCTCCCAGCAAACATAAAACTGTATACATACCGAACATCCTTCATTCAGTATATTACTGCATTTTCATGTGCGCAAGTCTAAAATGACTGTATCTCAAAGGTGAGTTATGGCAAAGAAAGCAACGGTGTACCGTTCTAGTAAGTAATTGTGTTCCGTTCTAGTAAGCAACGGTCTTCAGTTCTAGTAAGTAACGGTGTACCATTCTAGTAAGTAACGGTGTTCCGTTCTAGTAAGCAACTGTCTTCAGTTCTAGTAAGTAATGGTGTACCGTTCTAGTAAGTAACGGTGTACCATTCTAGTAAGTAACGGTCTACCGTTTCGGTAGCATCGGTGTTCCGTTCTAGTAAGTAACGGTCTACCGTTTCGGTAGCATCGGTGTTCCATTCTAGTAGCAACTTTTTTCCATTCTAGTAAGTAATGGTCTTCCGTTCTAGTACCATTTTTTACAATAGCTTTATGAACTTTTCTGTGCTATACTTATGTATATGAAAGAACAATTACATACATACAACATAAATGAAATTGCAAACAAACGCATTTACGGACGTACATCTAAAAAAGACTATCTTGTACTGTTTTGGGCAGCCAGCGGACTTGAACTTAAAGTAAAATCAAAAGAAGTATGGGCACTCATAGAATCTGACTACGACACTTCAGAATCATGGATTTCAATAAAGATAAACGGCTACAGATATGCCCGCCAAAGCTTGAAGAAAGGCAAGCAATGGGTGTGCCTCATGCGCAACATGAACAAAGAAAACGCAAACACAATACTTTTGCAAAGAGACACACAGCCAATGACAGGCGAAGATAACAATGTAGTAATCATCCATAAAATTGCCATGCCAACCGATGCAGAATTCTGCCCTGTAGACAATAAAGACATGCATATTGAATTCATTGGTGACAGCATTACATCAGGCGAAGGTCTTTACGGAAATCCAAATGAAATGGATTATATCACGCAGAACTTTGGAGGAACAAAAACCTATGCAGTAATGGCAGCCGAAAAACTCAACGCCAGCTACGATGTAATTTCCCAGTGCGGTTGGGGAGTAAGTTACGGTTGGAACGGCAGCACATACATGGCATTACCTCTACATTACTGCAATGTATGCTCTTTAATGGAAGGAAGACGTCAGCAGGACTTAGGAGCTACAGATGCTTACGACTTTGAAAGAAAGACTGATGTTGTAGTTGTTAATCTTGGCACAAACGACAATGGCGGCTTACCGCAAACTACATATATTGGAAACAAAGAAGCAAAAATAGTAGAAGACACCTACAACTTCCTAAAGACAATACGCATTAAAAACCCAGAAGCAAAAATACTTTGGACCTGGGGCATGATATCTATAGATAAAGCTCCTGCTCTAATACAGCAAGGCATTGAGAAATATAAAGCTGACACAAATGACAATAAAGTTTACACAATTGTTTTAGATTCCATGGAAAGCCTTGAACATACAGATGAAGATAAAGGCAGCCGTAACCATCCAGGTCCTTCAACGCACAAAGCCGCAGCTGAAAAGATTGCAGACTTTATAAAACAAAATATGTAACATAAAAAGACCATCCGTTAAATAACGGATGGTCTTTTTTACTACAGTTTTCGGCAATTAAAACACGTGAAGCTCTCGGTTTTTATGTTTTACAAAATAACCGTTGAGTTTTTTCACCGCATCCTCAATTGGAAACGGTGCTTCTATGCAGTTTACGTTATTTTCCTGCAAAAATCTGTGCGGTCTGTTTCCAATTTTTGCAACAAGAAAATACTGACAGTCTTTTACAGTTTGTGTAATTCTGTCCGTAAAACCTTTTCCGCAGGAACAGCCTGTTTCTTCACAGTCAGTTCCAGCATCCTTTGGAAAAGGAACATCCCGCTTACAGTCAAATGAAAAGCTACCGTCATTTTCGTTCACTTCAAAAACAAGAAGTGAACTTATTTCCCCAAAATGCAGGTCTATGTTTATTCCATCAGAACTCGCAATTGCAATTTTATATGACATGTACCTTCCTTAAAACTAGTGAATAAATTACAAAGTCTGAACACTCTTTGAAATATTTCGATGGAATACACCAGCGTATAATTCTTCGGTTATTCTTAAGCCGCCATTGTAGCCCGCAAAACTTTTGTTAAGAATTACATCATTTGTAATAGGCATGCTTGCATGAATAAGAAGATTATCATTCTTTTTAGCCACAATTTTTTCCCATGAACTACCAAAGATTATTGCTCTTTTGGAATCGCCTATCAATTCAAAAAGTTGTTTTTGAATTTTTCCACCATCAGCTTCAAAGTGAACAACATTTCCAATTTCAGGTGCAATATTTGTTGCATATTTTACAATCTGTTCTTTTATAGCATCTGTCGGAGGATCATCATCAATGAATATTCCCTTTGGTTGAAGACCAAGTTCATTTACAAGATATCCAGAGATGCCCAACGCATATTCTGAATCAGCAACAACATACAAATCGTTAGGAAGATTGCTTCTATAATCTGACATAAAATCAGAAAGTCCTACAATATACTGGTAAAATCTTTCTTCTTCTTTCTTTATTACAGGAGCAACCTTTGTAAAATCCATACCTGCAAAAGCAGTGAACTTTTTTAAGAACAAGCTCGTAGCCTTTCCGCCGACAGGAAGATACGGAAAATGAAAATAAGGCGTTCCATATTTTTTCTTTAACAACTCTACAACTTTTAATCCACACCAAGGTGAAAGAAGAATGTTATATTCTGCGTTTGGAATGTTCTGCCACTCAAACACTCCAAGACTTTCTGCACCGAATAGAATGTTTACATTCAGCCCTATAGCCGTAAGAATGCGCTTTATTTCTTCAAGATCACCTCGCCAAAAAGGATCCTGATTTGGAACAACTGCAAAGACATTCACGAGGTTTTTCTGAACTTTTGGCTTTACATCTCCTACATACTGTTCAATAATTGAATTCACAACAACTTCATGACCATAGTAATTGTTTCCGTTAAAGCCAGAAGTTTCTGCACCAACAACAGGTTTTCCTTCCGCACGGAATTCATTTGCAACGGACACAACATCATCACCAATAATACCAGATGTACAACCTGAAAGTATTACAAACAAATCGCCATCCAAAACTTTTAGGGCATTTTCTGTAAGAGTGCGAAGTTTGTTTTCACCTCCAAAAACAACTTCCTTTGTTCCTGTGTTTGTACTTGAAATTTGACCGCCACCGCCGTACCCCTCGCCTTGATTTCCACATCCTTCTGCAAGAACACGGAATGTTTTAGACGCACAGCCAGGTCCTGCATGAATAATTGGCAATGCCCTTGGAATTGCCAGAACTGTAGTTTGTGCAGCAAGCGCACAAGAAAAACGTGGTTGTTCAATCAATTTGCTCATTTTGTAGCCTCTTTTTTATCAAAATAGTAAGGGTCATTCTGGTTAATCCACCATGATGAATAAGGAAATTTTACATGTTCAGAAACAGTCTTGAAAAAATTGTTTGATTCAAGAGCCTGAACAATTAATGCTCCAAGATTTACAACTCCATCATAACAACTCAAATCATTTACATCGTTTGCACGCACAGAAGGAATGCCAAGTTTTGTACCAATTGTAGCAATACTCATGTGACGAGTAATCATGACATCAGGTTTTAACTCCTTAAGAACTTTATACATTATGAACGGCTGCTTGTTACAAACAGAAAAATCCTTAATATCTCCAACAGATTTTATGAGCTCATTCAAAGTATCAAGATTAGTATTCTTATCATCTGTGTTTTGGTCATGATGAAGGGTCGTAATGCCGACAATCTCCATTCCAAAATCATTTGCTACATTTGCAAGATTATGTGCATAAGAATCTCCAGCGTAAACATAAGCCTTTTTTCCCTTGAGAATTTTTCTATACTTTTCAAGTAAAGGTTGGATTCTTGCATGTTCTTCCTCTATAACCTTTTCAACTAAATCTGTTCTATTTGTTATTCTTGCAATTTCCCTAAGCCATCGGTCTGTCCACTCAATACCATAAGGGGAAGGTGTTTTTATTTGAGGAACATTATATTTTTCTTCAAGTGCCGTAGCAACATAAGTTCCTAAAGTCTCACAGATATGAGTACTACATGCAGCTTCACTCATCTGTTCAAGCTGTTCTACTGTTGCACAGGAAACTACAAGATTTGCCCTGAGGTTAAGTTTTTTTAAGAAAGGAGTAAAAGTATCTTTTCCTGAAAAGTTAATTATATTAACTAAATCTTCCTGTTTCTGTTTTGGCTTTTTCACAATCTTTCTTAGAACACCATGGAACACGGCATCAAAACCAGAAGCCCAAGTTTTTGATTTAAAACCTTCACAGTAAATAGGAACAATAGGAATATTGAGTTCTTCTTCAAGTTCATCAACAACACTTTCAATATCATCACCAATGATACCTGCTGCACATGAAGAATGAATGAAAATAACTTTTGGATTAAAACGTCTGTAGGCTTCCAGCACGCCCTCCCTTAAAATTTTCACTCCTCCATATACAGTTGAATCAATTCCCATATTAGTAGATATAACCTGAACTTTATGTTGCGGAATACCGCGAACCTCGGAACTTACAATTCCTCGCTCATAATGAACAAGAGGATCAAGACATCCAAGTGGAGAATGCACAACAATTGCAGAATCGCGAATCATGTAGGAAAGAGTTTCTGCACATCCCTGAGAACAGTCACTGCACTGTGAATACAGACGGGTGTCTTCCTTTACCTGCTTTTTACTACCAGCTTTCTGTAACTCACTGGCACACCCATGATATGCAATTATTGCACCAAGTCTGTTATCACGTGTTTCAACTTCTGACTTTTGAATATCAATAGCCATTTTCAGTACCTCGCATAATTTTTATAAAGTTTTAGGATAGTTTTTATAGAAATCAGGATATTGATCATTATGTGCAACAAAGTATGCCCACAAATCCTTGTAAATTTGTTCATCAGGATATTCTTCTATAACTTCACGCAATGCCTGAGCATATAATGAAATGTCAAAAAATTCCGGCAATTCACGTTGCGTTTCAACATATCCAAGTTTTATCATTGTGTCGTAATAGAGTTTTACACCGTTATAATTTGGATCCGGGCTGTAAAAACGTCTCTGATTTTTTTTCAAGTCATACATATAGTCATAAAGCCACTGTGTTGTCTGACCAGACTTTTTTTCCAAAATTCCAAGAACCTTATCCTGCTCTGTTTTATAAATTTTATAGGAATTTATATTAGCCTTTAACCATGCAAGATATGCTCCGCGATTATTTTTGAAATTAGTACCGTTTGCCATCTGTCGGCAGCAGACAAAATCATCTTCCAAATCTGTAAGAGGGAAAAGATATACAAAGCCCTGTTGAACAGCAGTATCAACCCAGTTGTTGGAAATAATTATTATGTCAACATTACCTTTTATAGAACCACTTACAATTTCTGACTCAGCATCAAATGGTTTATATTTAAAATCAGTATCAAGAACATAATCATAAACATTATTCAGATAGGCTTTTACAACCATTTCGCCTGTTCCACCTATAGTTCCTCCAATAGTTTTGCCTTTCCAGTTTTTGACATCCTTTACTTCTTCAGCAACGTTCTTTTTTGCAAGAACCCCCTGTCCACCAGACATTGTTCCTGCAAACAAAATTACGTCCTCACCGTGAGCACCAAGATTAAGATTGTACAGAATGCTTGTAAAAGACATATCGTTTTTTCCGACAGGTATTGAATTAAGAAGCGTTGTTCTGTCAAGCCCGACAAAATTAACTGTAAGACCATATTTTTCAAAGAGTTTTTCAGCATCAGATGTATCAATTATAGGATCAACAAAAGTCTGATCGCTTGCACGGGCAACATTCAATTTATATTGCGTAGTAACTTTTTCCTTACATCCAAAAGTCATAAAGACTGAGAGTGCTATAGCACAAAACAAAAATAATTTTGATAAATTTTTCATAAAAATACCTCCGTATTTGTTTTATTATTTTAATAGTTCCATTTAATCAAACGTTTCTTTAAGACATTTATAAAAGCGTTTAATCCAGTAACTAAAAAGCCCATGAAAATAATTCCAGCTATTGTTTTTGTATAATTTCCGAAACTGAGTGAATAGCGGATATAAAAACCTATTCCATTATCAGCACCAAGCATTTCCGCAGCAGTAAGCGTCATGATTGCAGAAGCCATTATAATTGGCAGACTGTTTATTATTCGTGGAAGATTAAACGGAATAATAATCTTGAACAAAATTGTCATTGTTGAAAGAGAAAGGACCCTTGCTGAGTTTATGATTTTCTTTTCGACAAAAGCAGTATTATTTATAGATCCCATAAAAGTACTCCAGAATCCACTTAAAAAAATTACAAAAATAGAAGCAGACTTGAATGTCGGCATAATAAGAATTACATAAGGCGTATAAACAAGAGCTGGCACAGTTGAAATTGCTTTTGCAATAGGATATATGGCATTTGTAAGTCGCTTATTCCAGCCGACAAAAGTTCCTAAAATGACACCGCAAACCAACGATGTTGATATTCCTATTAAAAGCAGAAACAAAGAACTGAAAAAGCCTTTGATTATCTTTACACGGTCATCAATAAAAACCGCAAAGACATTTTCTGGGGATGGAATAAACATAATTGGATATACATCAAGCCTTGTCACGAATAGTTCCCAGATTAGGACAACGGCAAAAACAAAGGTTGAAATGTCAAGTGTTGCACGCAGATTTTTTTTATTTCTAAGCTTGAATAAAAATAGCACCTCACTCACACAAACAACAATTATAAATGCCAGAGGAGATTTTAATCCTTCTGCACGACCAGCATATTTACTAGGAAGAGAAAAGCAAATTAAAATTGCAATAAAAAGCAGATTAGGAATGTTTATAATTTTTTCTTTCATAAGCCAACCTCTGTTTCATCTACAAAATCTGTCACCTCATTATAAAAAAGATGATTCAATTTCTGACTGAGTTTTTTGTATTCACTTGTTTCATAAACAGCCTTACCGACACGTGGGCGGGGAATATTTACATCAATGATTGAATGTATCCTAAGAGGCATCATGAACACTATTCTGTCAGCAAGCAGTATTGCTTCACTTAAATCATGCGTTACGAAAACAACAGTTTTTTTCTGTTCATCTTCGCGCCAAAGTTTAAGAAGAAGTGACTGCAAGCTTTCCCGGATTTTTGCATCCAATGCACCGAAAGGTTCATCCATCAAAAGGATTTCAGGATTACAAGCCATGGCACGTGCAATGGCAACACGCTGCTGCATTCCACCAGAAAGTTCACCTGGAAGTTTATTTTCAAAATGGTTAAGCTCGACACGGTTTAAAAAATTAGCTGCAATTTCATCTGCATTCTTCTTTGAAATTTTCTTACCGCGTTTCTTTTGAGTTTCATAAACAGCAAACGACACGTTCTGCAATGCTGTCATCCAGGGAAAAAGTGAATAATTCTGGAAAACAGCAGCCCTTTCAACTCCCGGGGAGTCAACAACCTTTCCGTTTATCCTGACCTCACCGCTTGTAGCTTTATTCAAACCTTCAAGGACAGAAAGCAAAGTGCTTTTTCCACATCCGCTAGGTCCAACAATGCAGATAAATTCACCTTTCTTTATTTCAAGATTTACATCTTTCAATGCAACATCAGTTGATTTTTCAGATTCATAAGAAAGACTTAGATTTTTAATTTCTATAACAGTTTCATCAGATTTTTCAAAATCATTAGGAATAATATATTCGCTCATAGCCACCATCCCCAGCCACTTAAGCCCAATGAAGATCCATGAAACTGAACAGGATTAGAAGAACAACAGAAAGAATAGTACCTAGACATCATTTCACAAAAAACAATAACGCGATTCTTAACATCCCCAAAAACAGAAAAATTTTCCATAACACATTCCTCCTGAATAATTAAAATAAAAGGTTCTTTTAAACCCCTCCCTCGATATTCTTAGTTATACAGAAAAATCAAAACTTTGAGAAATACTATTTTTCTATGCACAGCTATAGAAAAAAACTATATAGTCCTTTTGATAAAAGTAGCGTAGAATATTACTTATGAGGAAAACAAATGAAATTGATTGACTTTTTTAACTATGAAGACAAGGATTCTATTCTAAAACAACTGGAAGACATGCAAAACGAATGGGCTGCAATTCCGCAACTAATTTCACTTATAAAAGAAAACAAATTCCATTCCACTCTTGGAAGCGGAACTATGTGGATTCTTGTAGATGAAGAAAAACTTACAGATGGTAAGCCGACTATTGCAGCATTTGCCAATTTCACTGATCAAGATGAAATTAACTCTCCACTCCGTCCTTGGATTGGTTTTGTTTTCACCGCAACAGCGTACCGCGGACGGCATCTTATGGGGCAAATTATAGAACACTGCATGAGCATCGCCAGTTCAACGTACCCAAAGTCAGAATATGTTTACATATCAACTGCCGAAACAGGTCTATACGAAAAATACGGATTCACCTATTTTCAGCAGATGACGAGTAAATGGAACGGAGAAACCAGAATATATAGAAGAAAAATAATTAACTGAATTCACGGCAAATCTGTTCCAAAGCCTGTTTAAGTATGGCCCTTGGTGTGGCACAGTTTATTCTCTGAAACTTTTCACCTTCAGTCCCAAACATGTTGCCATCATCAAGCCACACTTTTGCTTTTCTCAAAACTTTTTCACAAATGTCCTTGTCTGAAAGTTCTGTAAATGACGTAAAGTCCAACCACAAAAGATATGTACCTTCAGGTTCAATTACTTTGATTTTAGGACAGTGTTCAGCAATATATGACTTTACAAACAGAATATTCTGCCAGATATATTCTTTTACTTCATCAAACCACTCTCCACCTTCTCCATAAGCAGCTGTTGCAGCAGCAATGCCCATAAGGCTTGGTTCATCATAACCAGTGCGAGCAATTTCTCTTTTAAACAACAACCTTTTTTCAGGGTCAAGAATAAAAATGTTTGAAAACTGTAAACCTGCAAGGTTAAAAGTTTTACTTGGCGAAGTACAAATTATGCTGTTCCAGGCAGCCTGCTCAGAAAGCGAAGCATAAATAGTATGAGTGTTGCCATTAAAAGTAATGTCCGAATGAATTTCATCCGAAACAACAAGAACCTTATGTTGCAAACAGATTTGTGACAAGCGTTCAAGTTCTTCTTTTTTCCAGACCCTTCCTCCCGGATTGTGAGGAGAACACAAAATAAACAGTTTTACTTTTTCTGAAATTATTTTATTTTCAAAATCTTCAAAGTCTATTTCATAATGTCCGTTCTTCAAAACAAGAGGATTATTCACCACAACACGATTCAAAGCTTTTATTGTGTTGAAAAATGGATAGTATACAGGCTTTTGGATAAGGACACCTTCTCCTTCTTTTGTGAATGCCTTTATTGCACAGGCAATAGCAAACACAACGCCAGGAGTGTTTACAACCCATTCATTTTTAAGTTCAAAATTGTGACGGTTCTTAAACCAATTTTTTACAGCAGAATAATAACGGCTATCCAAAAGACTGTAACCGAAAATTCCATGTTCAACACGTTCCTGCAAGGCTTTTTGAATGCATGGGGCTACTTTAAAATCCATATCGGCAACCCAAAGGCTTATGGCATCCAAAGGCTTATGACGCCTTTCTGCAAGGTCATATTTTATTGCGAAGGTATTTTTACGGTCTACAACAGAATCAAAATCGTACTTCATCATGCCTCCATTGCTTGTGCTAAATCTGCAATTAAATCATCTGCCGACTCTATTCCTACAGAAAATCGGAGAGTAGCATTGGTAATTCCGTTTTTTAGACGGATTTCTTCTGGAACATCTGCATGTGTCTGCGTAACAGGATACGTTATAAGACTTTCAACTCCACCAAGGCTTTCTGCAAACTGAATAAGGCGAACTTTATTCAATATGGATTTTGCTTTGGCTTCATCCGTAACGTTAAAAGTAATCATTGCTCCAAAACCCCTTGCCTGCTTTTTCTGAATTTCATAGCCAGGATGAGAAGGAATTCCCGGGTAAAGAACTTTTGTAACGCATTTCTGTTTTTGCAGCCATTCAACTATTTTTTTTGCATTTTCCTGAGCTTTTTCCATGCGAACAGCTAAGGTTTTAATTCCACGAAGAGTAAGCCAGGAGTCAAACGGTGCAAGACCTGCACCTGTTGTTTTTATGAGGAATCTAAGTTTTTCCTGAATATCAGCTCTGTTTGTTATGATAAAACCTGCAAGAGTATCATTGTGTCCAGCCAAATACTTTGTACCTGAATGAATAACAATGTCAGCTCCTAAATCAAGAGGGGTCTGAAAATAAGGAGACATAAAAGTATTATCAACAATCAGGATTATGCCGTGTTTTTTTGCAATGGCAGAAACTGCGGCAATATCCGTTACGTTCATCATTGGGTTTGTAGGAGTTTCAATGTAAATAGCTTTAGTCTTAGGAGTAATAAGACTTTCAATATCTGCATTTGAGCAGTTTACACGTGTAAAAGTGAGTCCATTCTTGTTTGAAACATTATCAAACAATCTTATTGAACCTCCGTATAAATCACTGTCTGCAATTATGTGATCACCTGGAGAAAACAATTCCATTATTAATGTGATTGCAGCCATGCCACTTGAAAGTGCAAGTGCATCAATTCCATTTTCAAGTTGACATACAATTTTTTCCAACTGCTCTCTAGTAGGGTTTTGTAAACGACTATAATCAAACCCCGTACTCTGTCCCACTGCTGGATGGGCGTAGGTTGCAGTCTGATAAATTGGAAAACTTACAGCTCCGTAGTGATTACATCCATCTTCATCTTTATTTTCTAAATGCGAACATTTTGATTCAAAACTTAAAGCCATGCTACTCCTCCTGAATGATTTTTTACCTGTACATATTTGTGGAAAGATATTTAAAGGCATTGTCTGCAAGAATTACAATAATATTTTTTCCTTTTGCCTCAGGGCGTTTTGCAACCTGCGTTGCAGTCCAAAGAGCAGCTCCTGCCGACTGTCCCACAAAGAAGCCTTCCTGCTTTACAAGTTTACGTCCTGTTTCGTATGCATCTTCCGCAATAACATCAAAACATTCATCATATTCTGTATGGAAAATCTTAAAAAGTTCAGGAACTTTATCATCTGGAACTCCGTTAAATTTTAATACGCCATCAATTGTATTACGCTCCGGGAACTCTGGATTTTTCAAAGACTGAACAGCAGGCTGTGCACCAATTATCTTTACATCAGGATTCTTTTTTCTGAAAAATTCTGTAAGTCCAGAAAGAGTTCCTCCTGTTCCTACAAGCTGAACAACATAGTCAACCTTTCCACCTGTAGCTTCCCAAATTTCAGGACCAGTGCCTTTAATGTGAGCTTCAGAGTTTGCTCTGTCTCCACACTGGTTAAGGTAATACCAACCATTAGACTTTGCAAAATCGTTCATAACTTTGTAAAGACCTGCAAGAGAAAGTCCTGTTTTAAGCATTTCTGCAAAACCTGGAACATCTGTAACCTGTAGCAGTTCTGCCCCTAAAGCTTTTAAAATCTGAGAACGTTCAACAGAAACCTGTGGCTGAATGACTGCAACAAATTTGTAGCCCTTTGCATTTGCAAAAGTAGCTTCTCCAATTCCTGTATTACCACTTGTGTAATCAATTAAAGTCATGCCAGGCTTTATGTCCCCGCGCTTTTCGGCTTCTTCAATAATGTTCAAGGCAGCTCTATCCTTTACACTTCCAGAAGGATTAAAATATTCAAACTTTCCAAGTATATTTGCTTCAAGATTTTCTGATTTTTCATATCTGTGAAGACGTACAAGAGGAGTATCTCCAACAAGTTCTGTAATTGAATCATAAATTTTTGCCATATCAAATCTCCTTTTTATGTTAAACTCATCAATTGAAATAACTGTATTCTATCAGCTCTATAAGATTTTCATTTTTTTCTACAGCAGCAAGTGAAAGCAAAGCCCATGCATTTCCTGCTGTTCCAATATAAAGTCCTGTGTAAGAGTGTACATCGGTAGGAATTGTTCTCCACCAAGCCCCGCTCCATCTTCTGATTGCTTTTTGATGATAGATGTCACCATCTGCATCTTCAACAAAAGACTGACCAACAACAGTTTTTGCAGCTCTTCTTGCATAATCCAAAAATTCTCTATTCTTAGTAAGCTTATACACAGATACAAAATGTTCTACCAATCCAGGTGTACCGCAGCATAAAGCCTGACTTTGCCAGTAACCACGACTGAAAATTTCAGGAGCTCCTGCCTTAATTATTCCACGACTAAGTTTAAGCACCCAGTCCAAATAATTTTTGTCACCAGTAATTCTGTATAGAGACTGAAAAAGTATTGAGGTTCCTGCTGGACCGTGACATGTACTCAAATAATAGAATTCTGTGGAAGGTCCTCTTTCAAGGCTATCAAGATATGGAACAAGCACAGCATTTTCATCACCCACGGCAATACCTTCTATATATTTGGCAGCTTCTTTTGCAGCGTTTAAAAATTTCTCATCTTTTGTTAAATTGTAAAGAATTGTAAAAATCCAGCCTACACCACTTGTGCCATGAGCATGGTTTACCCAAAACACATCTTTTGGAAAATCAATTATTGTAAGGTCAACAACGTTCCAGTAAGTCCCACCTTTTGGTGCAGACTTTCCTTTTGAAAGAAGGAAATTTCCAAAGCTTCTTGCTGTTTCACGATATTTTTCGTCTTTTGTAAGATCATAAACAGAAGAAAGATATGTAACAAATCCTGCATCGCCACATAAATCATTCTGTTCACTCCAATAGATTCCTGTGTCAGATTTTTTTGCAGCAGCAAGTAAATCATCAGCAACTTTAACAGCATAATTTTTATAAGCTTCTTTTCCTGTGAGTTCAAAAAGCTTTATGACTAGATAAGCACTTCCTGTAGGACCATTATAGTATCCTGCAGCCCAACCTGGCATATTTTTTACATGCACAAGTTTTGAAGCTCCACTAGCTTTTGAGTTAAGAGTGCGTTCATAAAAAGCCACTCCCTCATCTGTCTCAATAATTTCTTTTGCAGCCAGCTCAGCTTCTTCAAGGTATTCAGGCTTTTTTGTTTCTTGATACAGTCTAAGATAAAAAAGTCCTAGTCCACTTGAACCACCGTAAAGCGATTTTGGAGTGAGCATCGGATAATCAGAAAAGTCTTCTTTTGAATCAGGACTTTGAAGCCAGAGGTTTCCGAACTTACCGCTTTTTTTTGTTGTTTTTATCCATGCAGCACTTTGCTCCGCAAATTTTACATAATCAGATGATGAGTAATCTTTAAAGAGAATGTTTCCAGACATATTTTTCTCCTCTAGGAAATTAAATTTGAGAAATTATAAAAATTTAGATTTTCTGCTAAAAGACTTTTAGCTTAAGAGAGAGAAACGAGGCACATCCGTCCATTGCGGAAATTTTCACGGACTAATTTTTCGAAATAAATAACCATCATGTGCCTCCTTGTTAGATATGATATCCCTACTGGAATGATAGTTAAAATATATAACTAAAAGCCTATTCTGTCAATGGGTAAATTTATTTTTTTTCACATCTGATTAAGATAATCAGACAAATATTAAATGTTATATTCTGCTTCCTGTATCTTTCCTCCAAGATCAAGAACTTCCAAAATCTTGTTACGGTAAAGGGTAAACGTGTCCTGAACACGAATTCTTGGATGAGGAAGATTAATATCTATAACAGCTTCCACACGACTAGGACGAGCACTCATGACAACAACTTTGTCACTCATATAAATAGCTTCATCAACGTCATGAGTAACCATAATCATTGTCATGTCATTTTCATTTTTTATGCGAAGAATTTCATCTTGCAAATTCATTCTTGTAAAAGCATCCAAAGCTCCCAAAGGTTCGTCTAAAAGAAGAACCTTCGGGTGACCAACAAGAGCACGTGCAAGAGATGCCCTCTGCTGCATTCCACCAGAAATCTGATGAGGATAAGAGTTTTCAAACCCTTTCAGTCCTACAAGATTTATAATGTCTGTTACATCCTGTTTTTTTTGTTTATAGATTTTTCGAGCTTTTAGTCCGAAAGAAACATTTTCCTTAACAGAAAGCCAAGGAAAAAGATTAGAGCCTTGAAATGCAAAACCTCTATCGCTCCCAGCTTTCAGGATTTTTTCTCC
>CAMVEQ010000033.1:0-26258 GCA_947166545.1 uncultured Treponema sp.
GCAATCTGTAATCATAGATTTATTTATGAAAATACGGAACCAGAAGAAGATTTTTCAAGACCACCAATAATGCGGAGCAATGTTGATTTTCCACATCCAGAAGGTCCTATCAAACTTACAAAGGTTCCAGGAACGATATCGAGAGAAAAATCATTTAATACTTTAACATCATCAAAACTTTTATTTACGTTCTGAATTTTTATGTTTCCAAGCATATTGCCTCCGCTTTATTTTTTAATCTTCAAAAAGTGTTGTACTCAAATATCGCAAACCTGTATCTGGGAATACAACAACAATATTCTTTCCGCTGAATTCTTTTTTCTGTGCAATTTTTGTTGCGCCCCAAAGAGCAGCACCACTTGAATTTCCAACAAGAACGCCATCTGTCTTTGCCACTGTACGAGCAGCTTCAAAAGCACCATTAGGATCTGCAACAAAAACTTCATCAAAAACTTTTTTTGACAATACATTATTTTCCCTCAAACTTGGAGGAATGCGTTCTGCAGGAACATCTGTAAAATTGTGAATTCCTGTAAGCTTTGTATCATCGGCAGCAGGTTCAACGGCAAAAATTTTAACACTGCTACTCTGTTCGTGAATATAATCAGCAATGCCTCTGATTGTTCCTGCTGTTCCAACACTAGCAACTACGGCAGCAAGATCACCTTCTGTATCTTCCCAAATTTCTTTTCCTGTTGTGTCATGATGTGCCGTAGGATTAAGAGGATTAAGCATCTGGTCAACAAAATAAATGCTATCGCCAGCTGCCTGTCTGTCGCGGATGTGCTGCTTTAATATGTTTGTTGCAGCAACAAAGTCATTATTAGTAGCTTTGAGAGCATCCTGCAATTCTGGCACATCTCCAATCTTTGTAACATTTGCACCAAAAGCTTTCATAACCTGCAAGCGCTCTTTACTTACACCTTCCTGCAAATATATCTGTACTTTATAGCCTTTCATTGCACCAATTGCACTTACTGCAATACCTGTGTTTCCACTGGTATATTCAATGAGTGTAGTCTTTCCAGGAATGATTTTTCCAGCTTTTTCAGCCTCTTCAATTATTCTAAGGACAATTCTATCCTTAATGCTTCCAATTGGGTTGAAATATTCAACCTTTGCAAGAAGATGAGCTTTTAAGCCAAGTTTTTTTTCGTATCCGCTAAGTCTGACCAACGGAGTGTGTCCCACAAGCTCGGTAAGTGAATTGTGAATTTTTTTTGCCATATTGTACCCCTTATTGATTTAAATAAAAAACATCATCGCACTGTCCAAGGGCTGTTTCATCATGGGTTACAAGAATTACCGTTTTTCCCATATTTGCAAGCTGCTTGAAAATGCTAATAATTTCCTTTGCTTGACTTTTGCTGACGGCATCAGTCGGCTCGTCTGCGACAATAATTTCTGGCTCATTTATAAGAGAACGTGCAATAAGAACACGTCTGTTTTCGCCACCAGAAAGAGAAGACGGATACATTTCGCAAAGATTTTCTATTCCAAAATCTGCAAGAAGTTTTTTAGCCGTCTTTAATGCATCCTGTTTTTTTATCTTTCTGTCTTTAGACATAAAAGCAGGAAGTACTACATTTTCTAAAACCGTAAGATTTTCCAAGAAACTTTGTTCTTGTGAAATAAATCCTATATTCTTATTTCTAAACTCACAGATTTCTTTATCTGAAAGAGAAAGAACATCTGTTTCGTTAATCAGAACCTTTCCACTGTCTGGCTTTTGAAGCCCTGCTATTATAGAAATCAAAGTACTTTTTCCAGCTCCAGATTCTCCTGCAATTCCTAAAAAAGCACCGCTTTTTACAGTTAAGGAAATGTCTGAAAGTACTGTTTTTGTTCCACGAGGAGTTGTAAATGATTTGGAAATATTTTCAATTTTAATCATTTTACATCTCCATAAGGTTCAACCTTTGATATTCTAACAGCACCATTTACAGATGCCAAAACACAAGAAAGTGTGCAAATAAAGAACACCGCTACTGCAAAAACCAAAATCTCGCCAATGCCGCACATAGCAAACGGAAGAGATATTTTTTCTGAAATCAGTGCATTAAAAGGAAGAACTACAAGAGCAGCAGTTGCTATTCCTGTAATAGAACCACATCCACCAACCAGTAATGATTCCAAAAGCAATATTCTTCTTAATCTAATTCTACTTGCACCAAGAACCCGAAGAATTGAAAATTCCCTACGGCGTTCGTTAATGGAAATAGAAAACACAAGTCCTAAAGAAAAAATACTTGCTAAAAGAACCAGTACAGAAATTGAATAAAAAAATACAAGAAACGAAGAGATTCTTTCTGAAAAGTTCTTTATGAACTTTTCGCCAACAATTACCTGAATTCCAGGAACTGCATTTTTTATTCTCACAGCAACAGTATCCGTTGCAGCATCTGAACTAACTTTTACCAGAACCGTGCTTATTTTATTTTCTGTGTCTCCATCAGAAATAAATCCGAAACCTTTTGACTTTGCATCATCAAAAATATTCTGCAAGCTTTTCATGTCACAGAAAATTGCATTATCCATGCCAGTACCACTTTTTGAAAGCCTGCTTGAAATTTTATGCTCACCTCCAAAAAATTTTACAGTTCCGCGAGTAAGACTGACATTACTGCCAGAAAACAGAACTTCACTATTAGAAGAAGTTTCTGACAAACGAGTTTTTGCCCAACTCTGAACTACAAAATCTGTTTCACTGTCAAAGCCAATAATCTGCACAGGAAAATCGCAACAACTTTCTGAAAGACTTGTTAAGTAAAACTGTGCACTAGCTTTTTCTACTCCTTTTATGTTCCGAATTAAATTTATAACGGAGCGTTCCATATAAAAATAATTCGGTTCACCAAAAAGAAGAACGTTCTCTGCCCCTTTTTCATAGCCTTCTGGAACTACAAGTAAATCTGCCCCTAATCTAGAGCGAAGTCCTGTTATTCCAGATTTCAAACTTGCCCCCAAAACAAGAGAAGCAAACAGAACAGCAGAAGAAATTGCAACAACAATTCCAATTGAAACTGTTCTGTAAACCTTCTTTGAAAGATTTGAAACTGCCAGAAATTTTTCTAATGGCAACTTTTCAATCAGCGTTTTTTCCATAAGAGCACCGTCTGCAAAGAAACTGCTACTAAAAGCAGAATTCCAAATACAAGCCAAACAGGACGTGTAACAGAATGACAGTGCATCTTAGACATTGCGCAGACTCCAATGAGAACTGTAGGTGCAAGGATTACTCCCAATGCATTCACAGCAATGCCAGCATTAACACCCAACTGGAACTTAGCATTTGAAGAAACAAACTTAAGCAAAGCAAGAGCTGCAATTGCAATTCCCAAGAAAAGTTCTATGCGTGCAGTCCAGTGACATTTCATTACTTTTTCACCGACTTCACAGACTTTTGCAAATGAATAAGGAGCAAGTGCTACAAGTACTCCAAGAATGAATATAATTACAGCAAAAACGATATTTTTTTTCATATAGCACCTTCCTTAAAACTTGTACGCACACCGTTAATTTCTGAATAAGTCTTTGTTGCACTGTCGTAACTATAACCGTCAGGTACCCCAAACAGTTCAATGTATCCCTGTGCAATAAACTTTTCTATGTCAGTTGTCTTTTTCAAGATTCCTGCATCCTGAAGCTGTCTAGCTGCAGAATCAAAAGTCTTTTTACCCAAAGAACGACTTGGAATAAAATTCAATTCATCAAGAAGTGCGGCATTAAAATCAAGATCTCCGGCAACAAGATTATTTTCAATCTGAAGAAGAGCTGTAGCTCTTGGTTCTGCCTCAACATAAGCACTTGCCTTTTGCAAAGCTCTTGTTACAGCAGCAGCACCTTCTGGATTTTCACGCAAAAGTTTGTGTGTAACAAACTGCTGACAACAATATTCATTAACGAACTTTTCATCTATTCCTGTATCAAGAATTTTTCTGAAGCCATAAGCAAGTTCACCTTTTGTTGCTACAGGATCATGAGCACCAATTACATCAACAGCTCCATTGTTAAGTGCAATTGCAAGATCACTTGAAGCATAAGCTACAAATTCAACTTCATTATTATCAGCAGTAACGCCAATACCTTCATCCATAAGTTTTCGCTTAAGGTTCATAACGCTGGAATCTGCCAATCCAGGAACGCCAATCTTTTTTCCACGAAGATCTTTTGCAGAATAAATGTCACTATCTGCACGAACATAATACTTTGTACAACCAACATGTATTCCTGATGTATATGAAATAGGAAGTCCATTTTCCATTGCTTGAAGCTGTGTAGCATACAATCCGTAACCAGCATCAACTTTACCAGAAGCAATCATTTCGCCTAAAGTTGCGCCACCTTCAACCACCTGTACGTATTCTGCTTTCTGACCTATTTTTTCAAGCTCCTCATCAAAAAGTCCCATCTTCATTGCTACATGAACAGGAGCAGCACAAAGTGTACCAGTCTGAAAATTTATTCTTACAACTTTCTGTGAAGAGTTTTGAGAAGAAACCTCCTGCTTTTTATTACAAGCAGTAAACATAAAAGAAATTGCCAACAGTGTAATTACACTAATTAAAATTGATTTTTTCATAAAATCTCCTTTCGGTTTTATTTTTACTTTTTTTCTACCATTTAATCAGGCCTTTCTGCCAATTCAAAAGACGCTTGCGAACTTGAAAAAGAGCAGTAATGATGACTGTACAGAAAACAGCTATCATTATTAGTCCTGCATATACACCAGAATAAAGCATCATGGCTTTTTGATAACTGATGTACCAACCTATTCCATATTTTGCACCAAACATTTCCGCAGTCATAAGAGCAATGAACGCTGCACAAATTCCATTGAATACTCCTTGGAATATGTTAGGAAGTGCAGCAGGTACAGCTACCTTAAAAATCTGAAAGAATGTTCCTGCACCTAATGTTCGGCTAACCTCAAAATACACCTTGCTTGTATTCTGTATTCCCGAACTTGTCATAAGCTGTACGGGAAACCAAACTGCCAACGCTATAATAAAAACGCTAGCTCCAAAAGGTGTAGGAAAGGTTGTTAGCACAAGCGGAATCCATGCAGTTGAAGGAATAGGTCCAATAAGTTTTATGTAAGGATTTATCCAGTAATAAACTTTTTTTGAGAAGCCAAGAAAAATTCCTGTAATAAAACCTGTCAGAATTCCCCAGAAGACTCCTAAAATAAGAAGTCTGAAGGAAAATCCTATGCACTTTAACAAAAGCGGAGTCTGCTCTACAAATATTGCAAGAACATTATCGTAGCTAGGAAAAAAGATTACTGGAAGTAAAGCGAACTTTGCAGTAATCAAATTAAGCAAAGCTAAAAGAATTCCTGCACCTAAGAAAAAAGGACCTTTGTAAGAAAGAGCATCTCTTAACCGCTGCTGAAAAACAGAAATTACGAAAAGTACAATACTCACACCAAGGAGAATAAAAAGCAACACATTGTAATAATGCTTTTCAACAGGCGGATGAAGAGGACTATCATTAAAGACAAACTGTATGAGAATAGCGAAAATTACACCAGAAACTGGAAGTACACATTGTAAAATTTGATTTAATTTTTTTCCCATAAGTATTACCTATTCCAAAGATTCTCTTTCTATTTTACACCCTCAGGTTTAATAAACTTATCTGCCTGCTGTTCATACCACCATTTTGTATATGGCAATTTTATTCTTGCAGCCAAGTTCTTTTCAAAGCTGCGGTTTGTTACAGTATCGCGAATAAGTTTTGCAAAACTAAGAGTTCCTTCATATCCAAAGACTGTGTATTCATCAGCAACAAAAACAGCAGCATACCCTTGCTTTATTGCCCATACAGTTGTACCAGGATGGCGGCTGAAATATACATCCGGCTTATAACGGTTCAAGATGTTCAAAACTTCATAATTCTGCTGGTCTGCAACAGCAACCTTCATGTCTTTTGGAGAAGTTTTAAGCAAATGTTCCAATGCAGGAGGAACTTTTCCGTTATCGTATTTATAGTCATAATGCCAGGCAAGAGCATACTCTACTTTCATTCCAAATTCCTGCAGAACACGTGCAATTTCATAAGTAAAGCCTGGGCCCATTCCTATTACAGCACGAAGACCATGCAAAGATTTTGTTACTTCTTCAATCTGAGGAAGATAAATTTCTCTCTGCTTTTTGATGTACTCCTCAACCTGTTCACGTCTACCAATTGCATCACCAATTCCACGGAGCCAAGTCTCAAAACCTGTTATACCAGAATGGTTAATTGTGCGAACATAAGGAACTCCATAAGTTTCTTCAAGAGCATTACCAAGATAAGTTCCAAGTGTTCCACAAATACATACTGTTGCCAAAGCTTCACTCAAATGAGACAGTTCTTCAATTGTTGAGTTACAATACAAAAACTGAGGTTCTGCATCAAAAACTTCGTTAAAAATCTTTGTAATCTGCGGTCTAGCACTTTCATAGAAGTTCTTTATATTAATAACTCTACGCTTTTCCTTTGGAGGTTTTACAATTCCCTGCAGAACAGCATGATCAGAAATGTCAAAACCACTTGCCCAAATGCGACTTTTAAAGCCTTCACAGTGAACAGGAATAACAGGAATTGGAAGTTCCTCATTAATTTCATCTGCAAGTCCGTCAACATCTTCACCAATTACACCAGATACACATGAAGTTGAAATAAAAATTGCATCAGGCTTATAAGTTTTATATGTATGCTCAACTATTTTGCGTAAATCATTCATTGCACCGAAAACAGTATCCTTTTCGTTCAAATCGGTACAAACAAAAACAGAGTTTGTTGTTTTATTTATACGAGCCGCAATCTGTCCGAATTTTACGTTATCGTTACTTGCCATTGCTGTACAACCAGCAGGAGCATGATATACAACTGCAACATTTCTAATTGCAGCAAGAGCATTTAAAGCACAACCTGAAAGACAAGAACTTGACTGGCTGAAACAACGTTCACGATTTTTTAGAGAACCACACTCTGAACGGTAAACAAGTGTTTCAAGATCTCCTGTAAAACCTGTAATAGATCCAAGGCGATTTTCTCGTACAGCAAGATTTGCATTTTTAAAGTTATATGGCATATTATCCTCCTAGAGTTTAAGCTTGCTCATTGCGGCAGTGAAAATCTGCTCAAGCAAATGCAAACCGCCCGAATATCCGGCAATATGATCGTTAATTACAAGTTTTTCAAGCATTGGGTAACTCACATTTATATAATGAGCACCAAGTTCCACAGCAAGTTTCTTTTCCCAGTTTGAACCTATAATCAAAGGAGTTCCAGCAAAATCAGTCTTTTTAATCTGCTCATGAATATCATGACCATCTGTTGTAAACTGAACTTCTGCCTGAATTCCATAGTTCAAATTTGATATTTCATTTGCAATTTCTGTACGGAACTTTTCAGGAGCATCATCTGTAATGAAAACTTTTTCAGGGAACAATCCCATATCATTTACAAGGAATTTTGTAACAGCCATTGTATACTGACTATCACTTACAACAGTAAAACGCTTTCCTAAAATTCGAGTTTCCAAAAGAGTATCTGCAAAACGTTCTATATAATAGTAGAACTCAGCTTCCTTTTCAGAAATAACTTTTTCTACAAGATTTTTATCTGCACCAGTAAATTCCTGAACTGCACGCAGGAATTTTGTTGTTTCTGTAGCTCCTACAGGAAGAATTTTATAATGCAATAAAGGAATTTTAAATTTAGTTTCAAGATACTGAGCACTTTCCAATCCTACCCATGGAGAAATTAAAATAGTAAATTCTGCCCTTGCAGCTTTCTTTATATTTTCAATTCCCCTACCAAAGCCAAAAATAGTATTTGGTTTTAATCCGATTGCACTGATAAGGTTTTCAATTTCACGTAAATTTCCAAGCCAGTAAGGATCCTGCTGAGGAGGTCCTGCGAAAATATTAACCAAGCCTTTTTCTGTGCCAGCTTCAAGGATTTCCTCACGAACATCTTCTCTGCTCAAAAACTGTTCAAATATAGATTTTAGAATCCAATCATGACCAACATAGTTATTTCCCTTAAATCCAGGTGTTTTTGCCCAGACTACAATTTTGTCCTCATCTTCAAATTCTTCAGAAACTTCTTTTATGTCATCGCCAATAATTTCACCTGTACATCCAGAAAGTACAACAAAAAGATCAGCATCAATAACACGAAGGGCATTATGAATTGTAGAACGGAGTTTATCTGAACCACCGAATACAACTTCCTTCTCACTGATTGATGTACAAGGAAAAATATTTGGACTGTACCGGCCACTAGTTCCATTGTTATCATTCAATTTAGAAGCACAACCTGGACCTGAATGAAGGATAGGGATTGCTCCTGGAATAGACTGAACAGTCTGCATAGCCGCTAAAGCACACTTATATCGCGGCTGGTCTAAGATTTTCGCCATAAAAAATACCTCTACAGTTTTCTCGCCTTTATTTTTTTTCGAAACTCATTAATTTTATTTATTGCTTCATCTATAGGAAGAACTATGTCATAAGCTGTAATATCAAACCGTGCAAGGGCCCTTATTGCATGCGGACCTATTTTTGCAACAAGTACATAGTCAACATCTTTAAGAGAAGCAGCCACAGCATCCAACGGAGAAGCAGCTTCATGTGGACTGTTACCGCAAGCAGAGCTTCCTTTTACAGCACCACACTCACCCCCTGCACAGCCAGCCGTTACGGCACGTTCTTCTACATCCTCAAAAGAACCGCTTTCTTCATCTACTTCAAAGATCAAAAATGACTGTGCATGACCAAAGTGTGAATCTACAGTTTTGCCATCGCTAGAAGCAACGGCAACTTTATATTTTTCACCCATATACAACTCACCTTAGATGGCGTAATTGTCTTCCTGCTCCATCATGCCATTTTCAATAAGAATTTCTTCAAGGCGTTCCTGTGTAATTGGAGTAGGAATAGTAAATTTAGTATTATCATCAATAGCCTGAGCCAAATCGCGATAAACCTGAGCCTGAGAACTTTCAGGTGCATACTCTATTACAGTCTTTTTTCTAATTTCCGCCTGCTGTACAATATTGTTTCTTGGAACAAAATAAATAAGCTGTGTGTTCAGTTCCTTTGTAAAAGCACGAAGCAAATCAAGTTCGCGGTCAACATTTCTACTGTTACAGATAATTCCACCAAGACGAACATCACCACGTTCTGCATAGCGTGCAATTCCTTTACAAATATTATTTGCAGCATACAAAGCCATCATCTCGCCAGAAGCAACAATGTAAATTTCCTGAGCTTTGCCTTCTCTGATAGGCATTGCAAAACCACCACAAACAACATCACCCAAAACATCATAGAAAACATAATCCAAATCTTCTGTATAAGCATTGAGGTTTTCAAGCATACTTATAGAAGTAATGATGCCACGTCCTGCACATCCAACTCCAGGTTCTGGACCACCAGATTCAACGCAACGAACTCCTTTAAATCCAATCTTCTGTAAATCATCAAGCTGGATTTCTGTCTTATTATCGCGGATTGTGTCCAATACAGTTTTCTGATGTAAACCACCAAGCAAAAGACGAGTTGAGTCTGCCTTTGGATCACATCCAACTACTAAAACTTTTTTTCCAAGTTCAAGCAAACCAGCTGTCAAGTTCTGTGTTGTGGTTGATTTTCCAATTCCACCCTTTCCATAAATTGCTATCTGTCTAAGTTTTTTTGCCACGTTACTGCTCCTATTTTACAAACTAAATAATTTTTTATTTACAAATATCAACCATGGGAAAAGTTTTCCCTAAAGTTCACATTTTTTGAAAACAAAGAGTAAACCTGTTTTGAAACCTCTGTTTTACCAGGTATACCAATTGCATCCGCACGACATCTGTTACAATGCAGAAAAAGTTCTATATACTTTCCTGCAGCTTCATAAGCTTCTTCCAAATCCACACAATCAGGTGCTTTTTCATTTTTTAACTTTGCCTGAGGGATAAGCGGAATGATGTTGTACTTTTCAGCACCAACTTCTGCCACAGCATAAGCAATATCCCTAATGTGCTTACCGTTGATGCTAGGAACCAAAACTGTATTTACTTTTACAGTAATGCCTGCATCTGCTATTTTTTTAATTCCTTCAAGCTGATTTTTTATTAATATCTCAGCTCCCTCCACTCCTTCAATTTTCTTTCCGTGGTAGATTATATAATCATTAAGTTGAGCCTCAATTTCAGGGTCAATAGCATTGACAGTCACTGTAAGACTGTCAATGCCCAACTCTATCAGCTCTTCAGCTCTTTCAGAAAGCAACAGACCATTGGTACTCATACATCTAAAAAGCTGAGGAAATTCCTTCTTTATAAGAGTAAATGTCTTTATTGCATTATCCCCCACAAGAGTATCACCAGGACCTGCAATTCCTGCAACGGTGATTTCAGGTTCTATTTCAATAGCCTTCTTTATGAGTGTAATTGTTTCTTCTGGCTTTAGAACACAAGAAGAAACCCCCGGTCTGTTTTCGGTCGTGTTTATTGACCTTTCGCAAAAACGGCAAGCTATATTACAACCAGGACAAACAGGAAGATGAATACGTCCTGTATTGGCTGTATGCTGTCCAAAGCAAGGATGCCGTAATGCCAATTCTGAAAAAGATGCTGGCATAATACTCCTTTAGTTATTGCTGAAAAGAGGTGTACTCAAATATCTGTCTCCAGAATCAGGAAGAAGAACAACAATATTCTTTCCTTTATTTTCTGGACGTTCAGCCAATATTTTTGCAGCTTTAAGAGCTGCGCCACTAGAAATTCCAACCAAGATACCTTCACTCTGAGCAAACAGACGGCCTTCTGCAAAAGCATCATCATTTTCAATTGGAATAATTTCATCATAAACTTTTGTATTCAGAACAGCAGGAACAAAGCCTGCTCCAATGCCCTGAATCTTATGAGCACCAGCGGTTCCTTTTGAAAGAACTGGGCTTGATGCAGGTTCAACTGCAACAACTTTTACATTAGGGTTCTTTTCTTTAAGATATTCACCAACACCTGTCAAAGTTCCGCCAGTTCCTACACCAGCAACAAAAATATCAACTTTACCATCTGTCTGTTCCCAAATTTCAGGACCAGTTGTCTTTTTATGAATTGCAGGATTTGCAGAGTTTATAAACTGACCTGGAATAAAGCTACCAGGAGATGCTGCATGAAGTTCTTCAGCCTTGGCAATAGCACCTTTCATTCCTTTTGCACCTTCAGTAAGAACAATTTCTGCACCATAAGCCTTCAAAAGATTACGTCTTTCAACACTCATTGTTTCTGGCAATGTAAGGATTGCATGATAGCCTTTTGCAGCAGCAACAGCGGCAAGACCAATTCCCGTGTTTCCACTTGTAGGTTCAATAATTGTTGCACCTGGTTTCAAAAGACCTTTTTCTTCTGCATCCTCTATCATTGCAAGGGCAATTCTGTCCTTTACACTTCCTGCAGGATTCAAGTACTCAAGTTTTGCAAGAATTGTAGCATTTTTAATTCCTGACTTCTTTGAATACCCATTCAACTGCAAGAGTGGTGTTTTTCCAATCAATTCCAATGCACTCTGTTTAATGTCTGACATAATTTACTCCTATGTTTATATAAAGTTTATGAAAAAAGTATGCATCAAAGTCTACACCTATGCAACTACTTTAAACTCTTAAATACAAAAGTATTAAATAGATTTACAAACACCACCCCTACAGGGATATACAATTTACATACAGAGCACTATGACATTACCACCATGCATCATGCAGTTTTGCGTAAATCTAAATTATTAATGTAAAAAAATTGATTTTTCGCTGAAGACTCAGCTTAACAAGAAAGACAGCAGAGGCACATCCGTCCATTGCGGAAATTCTGACGGACTAATGTTTCAAAGTAAATCTCCATTTTGTGCCTCCTGCATTTATTTTTATAAACTTATCCTATTGGATTGATAGGTTTAATATACAGGATATTGCATACCTTGTCAATAGGTTATACAAAATAAATTATATTATTCAGAACTTGATTGGGTACCATTCAGTTTTTCAGCAATCATGCGAACATTTTCTGCAGACTCAGATATTCTATCCGTAGCCTGACTAAAGTTTTCAACACCAAAAGCAATCTGCTTAAGAGCTAATAATATCTGTTCGCTTGCAACTGTTTGCTGACTAATAATGCTTGAAATTTCATTACTTGAATCAGCAGTAACTTCGGCACTCATTTTTATGCTGGAAAACTTTTCTTCAAGTTCTTTAGCTTTTTCACAGCCTTCGTTTACTTTTTCAGTTCCACTTTCACTCATTAATATGAGATGATCAGAACTCTGTTGAATTTCAGATATTTTTTCTTTTATTTCTTTTGTACCGTCAATAATACCATCTGCAAGACGTCGAATTTCAGTAGCTACAATATGGAAATTCTGACCTGCTTCTCCTGCACTACTTGCCTCAAGTTCAGCATTAAAGGCTATGATTTTTGCCTGATCCGCTACAGAGTTAATAATAGAAACAATGTCCCAAATATTTTCTATTTTATCACTCAAAGATTTTATGCCTTCAATAGTTTTCAAGTTAGCGTCTGAAATGTCATGCAATTTTTGAAAGTTCTGAGCAAGAGTATCAACACCAGCAATAACATCCGCAGAAGTCTTTGCTGCAACAGAAGAAACATTCTGTATTCGTTTTGAAATAGTTTCTGACATGGAATGAGAATCTTCCATTGTAGTTACAATCTCTTTTACAGCAGCACTTTGATCCTGACTTGTTTGAGCGTTTTCCTTAGAAGAATTAACAAGTTTTTCCATTTCCACAAGCAAAGACTGACCAACGCTTGAATTATCTTTCATTGTTTTCTTTCTATATAAACGCAAAATAATATTTATAATAACAACAATAATAACAATCAAAAGTGGTAGCCTTGCATTCAAAGCAAATGTAACAGCATCAAATTTCTTAAATATAACAACATTCCAGTTTACCGCATCAATACGTCCAAAAGAACAGTAAACCCCAAAATTATTTATATTTTTCCTTTTTTGATTTATTATGTCCTGCTCAAATCCTTTTATAAAAGGAATAACTTCTGAAATTGGAGTTTTATCAGACAAATGCTGCAGATTTTTAGAACCTGTTGTTTCAAGTGAATCATTAAAAATATACATTTCATACCCAGCAGGTAAATCTTTATACATATTATTAATAAAATCACTAAGAAGAATTCCTGTTCCTGCCATTCCAACAGGAGTTGTTCTATCAGTTCCCCTGATTACAACATTAAGCCACAAAGCAATCTCTTGAAGCTGAGCATTATAATTTATATTGAAATTATATTCTTCTGTTTCGTATATGGTCATGTTGTACCAATACTCAGAAGGCAAATCAGGATCAACTTCATATTGAAATTGCATTCCATTGTAAAATCGTCTATCGGCAGTAGAAACCCAGAATACAGATTTACTCTTAAAAGAGTCGGCAAAAGACTGAAACTCCTCAAAAGCCAAATTCTTTACAGATTTATCTTTAGGATCTTCTATATACTTTATGATTATTGGAGAACGAGCCATCTGGCGTGCAAGAGCAAGCTGTTCCTTAAATCCACTTTCAAAATCCAGTTGCATAGTTCTCTGCAACTGCGTATGCAAAGCATTTTGACCTTGAATAAAAAGGAATCTAGAGCCCAAAACAACAAAGAGAATTGTTGCAGGAATAAGCAATACATATAAAAAACTTGATTTTTTGACTTTAGTAATATTCATTTAGCTTTCTCCAATAAACACTTACCTTTATTTATCGGAATTTATTCGCTATTGCTATATCAAATTCTTAAAACAGAAACCAATTTACATATAGCAAATATTGAAATGTCTATAATTACAATTGTTGATCCCACGGGTGTCCCTGCCAATATTGAAGCAAAAATACCTGTAACAGCCCCAAATACAGAAAAAACACAGGAAAAAATAATAACATTCCTAAAACTATTAAAGAGCATCATTGAAGAAATTGCAGGGAATATTATAAGAGCTGAAATTAAAAGAGACCCAACAAGATTCATTGCCAGTACGATTATTACAGCAATTACAGTAGCAAGAGCAATATTCATAATACGGGTCCTTGTACCACAGGCATAAGCAAAATCTTCATCAAAGGTAATGGCAAAAATCTTATTATAAAAAAATACAAAAAATATGATTACAAGAACAGAAATACAAATGGAAACAAGCATATCTGTTTTAGACAATGTAAGAATAAGAGTTGAACCAAATAAGGTGCTACATACATCTCCAGAAAGATTTGCAGGCGGCGAAAAAATATTCATAATAAAATATCCTACAGCCAAAGCACCTACAGAAATCATTGCAACACCAGCGTCCCCCTTAACCTTAGAATTTTCTTTTACGCACAAAATAAGCACTGCACACAATATTGTTATAGGAAGAACAAAAACAGTATCGTTTGCAATTTTTAAAACAGACGCTACGGACATAGCTCCGAATGCAGCATGAGAAAGACCATCGCCTATATAAGAAAAGCGTTTAAGGACAAGCGTTACCCCTAGCAAAGAAGATGCAAGTGCAATCATTGTTCCTGTAAGAAATGCATAGCGGACAAAAGAAAATCCAAAATATGTTTTTATAGTTTCAAATAATTCCATCACTTTTTGACTCCATTAAGATTTAAGCTCCCAAGATTTTCCAAGTTTAAGAATTTTATTTCCATATTTTTCAGCAGCATCCAGATCATGACTTATTGTAATAACAGTCATGCCTTCCATATTCATATCATAAACAAGTTCATACATTGTTTCTGTAATTTCTGCATCAAAGCCCTTTGCAGGCTCATCAAGAATAAGAACAGAACCAGCGGCACACAAAGTACGTGCAAGAAGCACCCTTTGTTGTTGGCCGCCAGACAGCTCTTTGAAACCTCTCTTTGCGAAGTCCTGAATTCCAAGTCGGTTCATATTAGTTTTTGCTTTTTCAATAGCGGCTTTGCTATAGAAAGGAAAAAGCCCAAGACTAGACTGACAACCTGAAATTACAATTTCCCAAACCGTTGCGGGAAAAGTTTTTTGAATTTCACTAGCCTGAGGAAGATATCCAACACCTTTTCTATTCCATTCAGAAGAATAATTTATGATTCCTCTCAGAGGTTTAATAAAGCCTAACATAGTCTTCATTAAAGTGGACTTTCCACTGCCGTTTTCACCAATTATAAAAAAGTAATCACCTTTCTCTATTGTGAAATTCAAATTTTCCTGTACGATTTTAGAACCATACCCTACGCAAAGATTTTTGCATTCCAAAAGAGCCATTTTTATTCCTATTTTTTATTTCAGAGCTTTCTTTAGAACTTCAAGATTATTTTTCATTGCAGAAAGATAATTTCGACCAGACTCAATTTCTTTCTTTGTTATAGACTGCAATGAATCCATTTCAAGAATTTCCTGATTTTTGCTCTTTGTGTTTGCAGAAATTGTCTTAGCAATTTTCTTATCACTCTTTTCTATAGTAAGAATACTATTAAGATTAAGCTCATCACACTTTTTTGCAAGGAATGTAATTGTTTCAAAACTAGCTTCTGACTCTGCACTACAGCCAACAAAAGCTGCATAATATTTTAAACCGTAATCATCAGTAAGATAGCGGAATGGGAAACGGTCTCCAAAAAGAACTGTTTTCTTAGAAGCAGAAAGAACAGCTCTTTCATATTCAGAATCAAGACTTGTAAGCTGCTTGACATAAGAATCTGTATTTGCCTTATAAACACTTGCATTTGAGGAATCAAGTTTTACAATCTTTTCACAAAGAACTTCTGTAACAACAGCAGCATTCTTTATAGAAAGCCAAACATGTTCATCATACTCAACTTCTTCCTCCTCATCATCATCGTGTTCATCATGATGATGATCTGCATCATGATGATGATGCTCTTCGTCGTGATGTTCATGTTCCATTCCTTCAACAATTTCTTCTTCACGAACTCTATCACCAAGAACTTCCAACATGTTTACAACTGTCATATTTTTATTCTTAGCATTAGAAACAGCTTTTTCAACCCATTCATTGCTTTCTCCGCCAACATAAACAAGCATGTCACATTTTGAAATTTTTGCAACATCCTTTACAGAAGGCTGATAGCTATGCAAATCAGTTCCATTATTCTGAAGCAAAGTCACATCAAATCGAGAAGCCTTATCTCCAAGAATATTCATTACCCAGTCATACTCAGGATAAGTAACACATACGATTGATTTTTTTGCTGCAAAAGCTACAGCAGATAAACTCATAAGAACTGAAAGTATCAATAATTTTACAATCTTTTTCATTTTGTCCTCTTTTTATAGAAAGTATTAAGCAAGACACTGTTCCAATCTGGAAAGAATTTTTGCCTTATCATAATTTTTGCCAATAAACACAATCTGATTTCTTCGGTCACCATATTCAGGATCCCAGTTATCACGAAGATATTCATCATCTTCAAGACATTCTTTCTGAGTTGCTTCATCCAAAGCAGCCACCCAACTAGCAACAACCATTACAGAAGAATTTCTTCCAGCCTGTTCAAAAAGAAGAACATCCTTTGGTCTATCCTTAAACCAGATATATCCCTTTGCACGAATAAGTTCCTTAGGGAAATCATCGTTAATAAAGTTAAGGAATTTTTCTTCATCAAAAGGCTTTTTATATTCGTATGCAAAACTTGAAATGCCGTATTCATCTGTAAAGCCACGGTTAGAATCAGAAAGAGAATTTATAGCTTTCTGAATTGCAGAAGAAGAATCTACCATGTCATAATTGAATTTCTGAGTAGAAGTAATATTATCAATATCAACCTTACCCTGAATTGTCTTAATAATTTCTGCCTTTGGTTGAAAATCTCGGATAATCTGAACTACCTGTTCAATCTGAGTTTCATTAAGCAAATCCAACTTATTAAGCACAATAACATTACAAAACTCTATCTGATCAACAATAAGAGTTGTAATATCATTAGAAGAAAGATTGTTTTCATCTTTTTCATCATAATTCTGCAAATCAGTCAAAAATTCACGGTAAATGCGGTCAGCATCTACAACAGTAACAATATTTGAAAGATATACATTTGTATCAGGATTATCTTCCTCAAAAGCAAGAAAAGATGCTGCAATTGCACCAGGATCACTAATTCCAGAAGCTTCAACAAAAACTGTTTCAATAGAATCATTATCCGAAATTTTTTCTACCTGATGAATAAATTCTTCACGCAGAGTACAACATATGCATCCATTCTGCATTTCATACATTTCACTCTGAGCAACTGCAGAACCGTTCTTTTTTATTATAGCAGCATCAATATTTATACTGCCCATGTCATTCACAATAAGAGCAACTCTTCTTTTTTCCTGACGGAGAATTTCATTAAGTAAAGTTGTCTTACCAGAACCTAAATATCCCGTAATGAGAGTAACTGGTTTCTTATTCATATAAATTCCTATTTCTAATTATTTAAAAAATTTTTCTAATAATATGAAACAGGAAGTCTAATCGTTTAGTCGGATTTTTTGGGCAATAAGAGTATTTGCCTTAAAAAGAGATTTACATATAAAGGAAGAATTATGTCTTGTAGAAGCTTTAAAAACAATTACAACAATAGAAGAAGCAAGAGCCAGCCCTAAAAGCCTGATATTCTGAACAGAAATAAGAATGACCTGACAAATAGGACATTCTTCACCAGAACATTCATGATGGCTTTCATGTGCAATATAAAAAACAGAATAGACAGTAAATATTAAAAACAGAACTGCCATTGCAGTGCGCAACTTAGAAAACTTTCTTTTGTTCAACTTTGAGTTCTGCATTTCTGACAAATTCCATTAAAAGAAGAAAGATTCAGATTAATCTGAAGTCCAAGTTCTTCAGAAATCGATTTTAGATATTCCGAAGTTTTTTTATCTGAAAGATGAATTACAGAACCGCATTTACAGCACTGAAAATGAATGTGTTCATCACAATTACATTCTTCCTCAGAAGCCTGATACACAAAACCATCAGAAACCATAGATTTATGCTTTACAAGCTGTCCATTTTCCGTCATCTTATCAAGATTTCTGTAAACAGTCGTCTTATTTACATTCACACCATGTTCCTTTAGAAACGCAGATAATTCCCCCGCAGTAAAGCCACAGTCAATTTTTGTCTGTATAAATTGAGAAATTAAGTCAGATGTCTTAGTGTGATACGACTTTTGCAACACAGTTGCATTTTATACATTAAAATCATTTTTGTGTCAACAGGCATACTTTACATACAAATGCCCATAAAATACCCTTGACATACATCGTATTTTCCTAGAGAATTCAAAGACATATATGCAAGGCTTAATACTGAATGGTACTAAAAACATTTTTGAAGTTGAATGTGATGACGGCATTATCCGTGACTGCTCCATAAAAGGAAAAATTTTAAAATCCAGCAGAGGATACTACAATCCTCTTGCACCTGGAGACATAGTAAAAATCGATGATGCAACTTTAGAAGAAGACAAAGGGCTAATCCTTGAACTTGTTCCACGCACAAATGAATATGTACGCTGGAATGTAAAAAAACGTCAGCCTCAGTTGCTTGCTGCAAATCTTGACTATCTTCTGATTGTAGCAACACCAGATCAGCCTCCGTTTAGACCGCACTTCATAGACAGAGCTCTTGCACAAGCAGAATACGAAAAGATTACGCCTGTAATAGTCTGCAATAAATATGATTTACCAGCTGCAAAAGATGATGAGTTTCAAGAGCAGATTGAAGTCTGGGAAAAAGCAGGCTATACAGTCCTGCGTTTAAGTGCAAAAACAGGTGAAGGCATGATGGATCTTGCAGAACTTTTAAAAGACCATCTTACAGCACTTGTAGGACAAAGCGGTGTAGGAAAAAGTTCCATAATCAATGTGCTCGATAATAACGTTGTACTAAAAACAGGAAGCCTTTCACAAAAATACGGAAGAGGATGCCACACAACAACAAAAGGCGCCCTCATGCACATAAAGATTGATGAAGCTCTTACAGGCGGTATACGTGGAGTTACAGCAAACATAATAGACACTCCAGGTGTACGACGTTTTCTTCTTCACGACATCAGTGCAGAAAATCTTGCCCTGTACTTTAGGGAATTCATTCCATTTCTTGGTAAATGCACTTATGGAATGAGCTGTTCACATCAGTCAGAAAAAGGCTGTGCAATTCAACAGGCTGTAGAAGAAGGGCACATAAGTACACTTCGCTACGAAAGTTGGAAACGCATGAATGAAGAAATACGAACTGGAAGCTGGGAAGATTAATTTTTTTTAGCCAACAAAACCTTCAGGAAGTTCTGCCGTTACAGTCATAACTTCCTGCGTTACAGGATGCGGAAACTCCAGAGTATGAGCGTGAAGCATAATTCTTCCATTTAAAAAATCAAATCCTTTTTTTCCGCCATAAAGCTCATCGCCCACAATAGGAAGCCCCGACAAAGAAAGATGTAAACGGATTTGATGCGTTCTTCCAGTCAAAAGCTTACAGTCAACGTAATACAGTCCATCTTTTTTTTCTGCAATATAAAAATCAGTATGGGAGTGTTGCCCTCCCCTAGCCTCACAAAGAAGCCCCATCTTGCATGCTTGCGATTTAGGGCTTATTCGTCCAATAAAATCATCAACTGTAAAAGAAGAGCCTCGTTTTCTTTCATTATTACTATTTGCATTACAAGAACATACTGCCCTATATATTTTTTTAGCAGTATGCTTTTCAAACATATCATGAACAGCAGCATTGACAGAACGAGTTTTTGTAAAAAGAAGAACCCCACTAGTTTCTCTGTCAAGACGATGCATTATTCCTGCATACGGCGGATTTCTTAGTGAAGGATTCTTTTTCCATAAATAATCAACGACAACATCATGCATGTTTCCCCTACCTCCAACAATGCTGTCTTCAACAGGAAGAAAAGCAGGCTTGTTTACTACTATTATATATTCATCTTCAAAAAGAACATCTTTATCTGTCAGAGTAAACTCTATGTCATCAGGTTTCTTTTCAAAAAACAATTTCTGTTCATCTATACTTACCTGCACGGCACTACCCCTTCTAAGCTCATAAGATGGGATTCTGCATTGCCGCCCATTTACACAAACAGAACCTGCAATTATAAACCTGCGCACCTTACTGTTAGAAACAGAGCTATCAATAATAAGAGGCAACTCTCTTCTAAGAAAAGCATCAAGACGTTCCTCTTGTGCTACGGTCCAGTTTTTCCTTACCATGCCAATATTATACCGTATTGCAAAAAAAAATATAATATGTTACTTTATTTTAATAGTAGTTGGTGCCACCTTGTGAATGACACAAAGGCGGTTAAAAGGGAAACAGGTGAAAATCCTGTACGATCTCGTCACTGTAATAAGGGAGTGCTGTACAAAAAAGACACTGAGCAAAGCTTGGGAAGCCAGTACCTGCATAATGATCTTTAAGTCAGGAAACCTGCCAGCTATAATAGTACAGGATATATTCCAGACCACGAGTAATTGGTCGTACTGATTGAACGCCCCTACATGGTGGTTACACATTCTCTATTTTTGGAATTACGCCCTGACTGTATCTTTTGTACAAAACAGATATATCAGGGCTTTTTTTATAAAGGAAGTATAATATTATGAAAAAAAACTTACAGGCATTAACAGCAGCTATTGCAGGAATTGTTACACTTGCAGTTATGACAGGCTGCAGTAAAAAGGATGTACCAGTGGACAACAAGGCAGCAGCAGACAAAGTTGCATCATTAATCGATGCAATTTACGTTCAGGAACGGACAGAAAAAACTGATGAACAGTGTGCCGAGGCAAAAAAAGCATGGGATGCCCTTACTGACGAACAGAAAGAACTTGTTGAAGGCGAAAATGCAGATCCTGATTACTTTGGACGCGATACAGGAGACGCTTCTCTTGACAACCCACTTAATCAGGACGGAATCGGCGAGAATGAAATTCTTGTCGTAAGCTTTGGAACTTCATTCAATGAAAGCCGAGTACAGGACATCAGCAGCGTAGAAAAAGCCATTCAAAAGGCAAATCCAGACTGGACTGTACGCCGTGCATTCACAGCTCAGATTATAATCAACCACATACAGGCTCGCGATGGCGAAAAGATTGACAACATGACGCAAGCTTTGGAACGTGCAGTTGCAAACGGTGTAAAGAACCTGATTATCCAGCCTACCCACCTTATGCATGGAGCAGAATATGACGAGCTTTCTGCAGCCGCAAAAGAATACGAGGATAAATTTGATTCTATAGTCATTGCAGAACCTCTGCTCGGACAGGTTGGAAAAAATGCTTCTGAAATCAATGCAGACAAAAAATCTGTTGCACAGGCAATTACCGCACAGGCTGTAAAATCAGCTGGATTCGGTTCAAGAAAAGAAGCAGAGCAGAATGGAACAGCATTTGTATTTATGGGACATGGAACTTCTCACACAGCAAAAGTAAGCTACAGCCAGATGAAGTCACAGATGGCAGAGCTTGGCTATGACAATGTATTTATTGGAACTGTTGAGGGAGAACCAGAAGAAACTGCATGTGAGAACGTCATTGAAGACGTAAAAAATGCCGGCTACAAAAATGTAATACTCCGCCCTCTCATGGTTGTTGCGGGAGACCATGCAAACAACGACATGGCAGGCGATGAAGAAGATTCATGGAAAAGCATGTTTACAGCAGCAAATGCTTTTGACAGAATTGACTGCCAGATTGAAGGCATGGGAAGAATTGAAGCCGTGCAGCAGCTTTATGTAGAACATACTGCTGAAGCAAAAAAAAAACTGAACTAGAAGACGGCATCTATACGGCAGTGTTCAAGACTGACAGCACAATGTTTCATGCAAATGAAGCTTGTGGTGGAAAAGGAACGCTGACCGTACAGAACGGCAAGATGACATTTCATGTAAGTCTTGCCGGAAAAAGCATTGTAAATTTATACTGTGGCACAGCAGAACAGGCAAAGACTGATGAGCATGGATGGTTGCAGCCAACAACAGATATCGTTACATACGAAGATGGAACGACAGAAAAAGTTTTTGGTTTTGACATTCCTGTAAAGAAAATTGGCAAAGAATTTGATCTTGCCCTTATAGGGAAAAAAGGCATCTGGTATGACCACAAAGTACAAGTTCTTGAT
Source organism: uncultured Treponema sp. (assembly GCA_947166545.1). Lineage (GTDB taxonomy): Bacteria > Spirochaetota > Spirochaetia > Treponematales > Treponemataceae > Treponema_D. The sequence goes on from CAMVEQ010000033.1 coordinate 22,173, forward strand.
GTAGTAAAAAAAAACTGAATGACGGAACATATTTTGTTGCAATAAAACTGGATGGTGGTTCTGGAAAAGCAAAAATCCAGAACCCGTCTACCCTCACCGTTCATAATGGCACATATAATCTTACACTTATATGGAACAGCAAAAACTACGATTACATCATCTCAGAAGGTGTAAAATATAATGCCGTCATAAAAGACGGAAAATCAACATTCAACATTCCAGTACAAGACATTACAAAACCTTTAAAAATCATTGCCGATACAGTAGCAATGAGTGTGCCACATGAGATAGAATATACATTGACATTCAATATTAAAGATAGCAGGAATTAAAGAAAACAATCATGAAAAAATTATATGGATTATCCATTGCAGTATTATTAACTTTCACATCCTGTATTGCAAAGCATGAGCAGACAAAAGAAAATAGTAACGTTGACTTTACAAAGCTGAATGTAACCGAAAAAGTTGATTTAAAGTATGCAACACAATTTTCTATAGATAAATATGAAGATTACGCACTCATAACTATTGCCAATAAAGATACCTTCCTGCTTGTACCAGAAGACAAAACTGTGCCAGACAATATACCTGCACAGACAGTAGTACTCAAGCAGCCTCTTAACAAGACATATCTTGTATCATCTTCTGTAATGGATTTTATAAAGACCATAGATGCAATGGACAGCATTAAGTTTTCAGGAACAAAAGAAAACGACTGGTACATTCCACAGGCAGTACAGGCAATGAAGGAAGGAAAGATAAAGTATGCAGGAAAATACAGCAGCCCAGACTATGAGCTTCTGCTGGAAAATAACTGCTCGCTCGCAATTGAAAACACTATGATTTATCACAAGCCTGCAGCAAAAGAAAAGCTTGAAGAACTTGGCATTCCCGTACTGGTAGAACGTTCTGGGTATGAGCCACATCCTCTCGGAAGACTAGAATGGATAAAACTGTACGGACTTCTTTTTAATAAAGAACAAGAAACGAATGAATATTATGAACAAAAGATTGCAGAAATAGACACTGTAATGCAATCAGAAAACACAGGCAAAACAATAGCTTTCTTTTATGTAACCTCACACGGTGCTGTCAACATAAGAAAACCAGGAGATTACATTTCAAAGCTAATTTCTCTGGCAGGGGGTACTTATCTTCCAGAACACATTCCTAACGAAGAAGACAATGCACTGTCAACATTAAACATGCAGCTTGAAGATTTCTATGCTTCATGCATAAATGCAGATATAATTATTTACAATAACAACATAACAGAAGATGTAAAATCAATACAGGATCTTATAAATAAAAGCAGCCTTTTTGCAGACTTTCGTGCCGTAAAAACAGGAAATGCATATTGTGTAGGAAAACATTTTTTTCAGGAAACAACAGCCATGACAGATTTTCTGAAAGATATCCATACCATAGTCAACGGTTCAGAAGAACCTTTAACTTCCATGCAAAAAATACAGTAACATAAGGATGATGCTATGAATAGACGATTATGCATGGTATTTTTAATTATGTTCATTATCCTCATAATATTTACAATTTTAAATATCTGCATAGGAAGCGTAAACATTCCTGTCAAAGATGTGTGCAACATACTTTCTGGCAATACAGAAAATCTTGCATACTACAGGGTGATATGGAACATACGACTACCAAGAATTATTGCAGCAATACTTTTAGGTGGAGCACTTTCAGTTTCTGGCTTTCTGCTTCAAACATTTTTTGGAAACCCAATTGCAGGTCCTTATGTACTCGGAATATCCTCTGGGGCAAAGCTTTCTGTTGCACTTACGCTTATTTTCTTTTTAGATCACGGAATTACGCTCAGTGCAATAGAAATGGTATCGGCAGCATTTGTAGGAGCAATGCTTTCACTATGCATAGTTCTTCTGCTTTCCTTAAAAGTTCATAACATGTCTGTTCTTATTGTCTGCGGAATTTTATTAGGCTATATCTGCTCTGCAATTACAGATTTTTTCATTACCTTTGCAAACGATTCAAACATCGTCAATCTTCACAACTGGGCACTGGGAAGTTTTTCTGGCATAAACTGGACAAACATAAAAATAATAACTGTCATTGTATGTACAGTGACGACATTGTCTTTTTTGCTTTCAAAACCAATAGGAGCTTATCAGCTGGGGGAACGATACGCACAGAACATGGGCGTAAACATTCTTTCGCTAAGAGTTGCACTAATACTTCTTTCAAGTCTGCTTTCTGCATGTGTAACAGCATTTGCAGGTCCAATATCTTTTGTAGGCATTGCAGTACCACATCTTGTAAAATCTGCATCAGGCACAGCAAAACCTTTAATACTCATTCCTGCATGTTTTATGGGCGGTGCAATCATTACACTGTTTTGTGACGGCATTGCACGCTCAGTATTTTCACCAACGGAATTAAGCATAAGCTCTGTAACGGCATTCTTTTTAGTTCCAGTCGTAATATACATGATGCTTTCAAAACAAGGAAAACGTTAATATGAAAAATCTTCAGACAGAAAATCTTTCAGTAGGATATGGTAAAGAAGTAATCATACAGGATATAACATTTAATATTGAAAGCGGGAAAATATTAACTATTATTGGTCCCAACGGTTCTGGTAAATCCACCATTTTAAAAACTATCACACGGCAATTAAAAAGTATTGGCGGAAAAGTTTCTGTTTTAGAACAGGACATGCAAAATTTAAAAAACAGTCAAATTGCAAAATACATTTCCATGGTAACAACGGAACGAATACACCCAGAATGCATGACCTGCAGGGATGTTGTTTCCACAGGACGCTACCCCTACACAGGCAGACTTGGCATTCTTTCACAGGAAGACTGGAAAGAAGTTGACAGTGCCATGAAGATTGTTCATGCAGAAAGCGTTGCAAATAAAGATTTTAACAGAATAAGCGACGGTCAAAGGCAGAGAGTCATGCTTGCCCGTGCAATCTGTCAGGACACCCCCATTATAATCCTTGACGAGCCAACATCTTTTTTAGACATGTCTTACAAGCTTGACATTCTAAAAACAATATGGCATTTAGCGAGGAACAAAAATAAAACCATAATCATGGCTTTACATGAACTAGATCTTGTAAAAGCCGTTTCAGACACTATAATCTGCGTAAACGGCTCTCATATTGTGAAGACAGGCTCGCCAAATGAAATCTTTTCAGGAAATTTCATTCAGCAGCTCTATGGTCTTGCTGATGAGGAATTTGATCCTTCCACAGGAACTTTATTCCTGAGGCTACCTCTATGATGAAGAAATGCCTTCTGTATTATTGGAAAATTGTTCAATGCCCTTTGCAATCTGCTGTAGTGAACTAAAAATCTTATCACCCGAAGAGGACACCTTTCCTACATAATTTTTGATTTCAGAGGAATTTTCGCTACCCTCATCAGAAGAAGCCATGATGCTTCCAAATCCACGCTCAAGAGATTTAGCATTCTCACAACTAGCATCTATCTGACGAGTTCCTTTCTCACTGTCCAGAATAAGAGTATCAGATGCCCGCTGTATCTCATTAATAACATCCTTGATTTCATTAATACTATCGATAATGGTATCTGACAGACGACGAATTTCAGTTGCAACAATGTGAAAGTTCTTTCCAGCTTCTCCTGAACTGGAAGCTTCAAGTTCGGCATTAAACGCAATAATTTTAGTCTGATCGGCAACATTGTTGATAATGCCCACAATGTCCCAAATACCGTCAATCTTTGTATTCAGTTCCTTAATACCTTTTATTGTGAGAGTATTCATGTTCCTGATTTCCTGCAAATCACGAACATTGCTCTGCAAAGCAGCACTTCCAGAACGCACGGCTTCGGTAATACCTTTGATAGCCTCGCGAATTTCTTTCTCGTGATCCTGATTTGCAAGATGTGCTACATAGTAGTGACAGTTTTCCCTACGGTTCAGACCATTAAAGATAGCAATAGCCATCTGCTCACAACCAGTATAACCACAGGCACAACAGTCATAAAAATCTGCCTTAGAATGTTTTCCCATGCTGATGTAAATCTGCTGCAACTCATCATGAGTAGGAATCTTAATAAATTTTTGTGTTGCA
>CAMVEQ010000034.1:0-26231 GCA_947166545.1 uncultured Treponema sp.
ATACCACAAGGAGCGTCAGGTTCAGACATCATGCGGAAATATAGAGGTAAAACTTTCTCTCGTTGCCAAAGATATAATATTTGAAGATGGCGTGTTGAAAGAAGTGGCTTAAAACTATGCTGATTCAAACTTCTGTCCACAACATTTGACAATTACTCTGTCTCTGCTAATTTTGAGCTTGCTCTGTTATATTTGCAGAGTAATAGATTTGACGAGTTTTATGAAACCCTGTTAAAATGTAGGAATATAAATGGATATGATTGGTTTATTGAATCGTATATAAAATCGTATGAATTCTATAAGGACAATTGTGAAGATAAATAATCGAATTGTTATACTGACATGGGAAAGAATATCGAGATGAAAAAAATATTTATTTATAATCAATTTATTCTTTGCTTTATAATAATTGGAATGATAATATCCAATGTTATTTTTCCTATTCATCCTCAGAATAAATATTTTTTGAAAAATGTTGAAAATGTTTATGATATTTACTTTGTGAATGATACATATATTGTTTCAACTTTTAGAGGTTCTGGCGGTTGGCTAGATGGAGGGGTAATATCAAAAAATAAAATATTTGATATTAATATGATTTCTAAAGAAGAAATTGAAACTCTAATAGAAAATGATTTGGAATACAAGTTTCCAACAGAAAGTTTTCCAGATAATGCTATCTTATATATAGATAATTTTGATCATGATGAGAATATTGAAATATTCGCTTTTGAGTTGTTGGGCACAAGTTTTATTCATCCAATAGAAATTTGTAAAGATGGAAAAATCAAAGAAGAAAATATTTTTACTTATGCAAAATTGCTATTTCTTACATCCTTTTGGATGCTTCCAAATTTTATTTTTTACTTTTTGTTTGTTACGTATTACTTTATTTTTGGTGTAGTTTTCTTTATTAAAAAGAATTGTTAAAAATTTTGAATTGACAACTTTGTTTTTTAGAAAATATACTATAAGGGAGGTGAAATCATGCTAAAGACAAATTATGGTGAAGTTTCAAAAGTTTATGATAAAAATAAAGGCAGGACAGATTTTCCAAAAGATGAAGACATAGGCAAACTTTTGGAAAAGAACGGAAATATTACTGTATTGGATTTAGCCTGTGGAACTGGAAATTATTTACTAAGTCAGCAGAAATACTATCAAGGCGAAAATATAAGATGGATTGGAATAGATTTGTCTCCAGACATGCTGAATATTGCAAAAAGCAAAAATCTAACAGCCGAGTTTATAAACAGTTCTGCAGAAAACTTTAATTTGGAAGAAGAATCTGTAGATTTAGTCGTATGTAATTTTGCATTCCATCATTTTGAAAATAAGCAGAAGAGTCTTAGTAAAATATATAAAACATTAAAAAAGGGTGGAGTATTAAGATTCCGAAACATAGAACCAGAATGTATGAAAGAATGGTGGGTATATAAATATTGCCCAGAAACAATCTACGAAGATATGTTCCGATTTTGGTCAAAAGATTTGATGATGTACGAATTGAAAAAGAACAATTTTGTAAATGTAGCAGCCAAGCGGGAATATTATGAAAAAAGCAAACCTATAGCAGAATTGGTAGAAAATTACAAAAGAAGAGATACTTCTCAGTTGGCAATGATAGGAGATGAATTCTATCAAAATGCAGGAAGTTAATCAGGGTGAAACAGAGTATAAAGACATTGTAGCATTACTGGAAATACGCTGTGAGAAAAACTAAATGATTATAGACCCGACAGAATTCAAAGATATAATCCCTTTTTATAATGAGCTTTCTTCCTCAGAAAAATCTATGGTGGAACAAAACATTCAGCTTAAAACCTTGAATAAAGGTTCTGTTTTAGTAGATGGCTTTGGTTCCTGTCAGGGTTTTATTTTTGTAAAAAACGGGGAAATTGCTGCCTGCATGCTCAGCGAAGACGGACGCGAAGTTGAGCTTTTTTCTTTAACGGCAGGAGAAATGTGCATTCTTTCGGCTTCCTGCATTTTTCTTCCTAAAACATTTCATGTTCAAATGACCGCAGAAAAAGTTTCAGAAGTTTACATAATTCCTTCTACAATAGTTGCAAAACTTCGTGAGCAAAACATAAAGGTAGAACTTTTTGCTTACAAAGCAATCACATCTCGCTTTGCGAATGTTATGAATGCTGTTGAAGAACTTTTTTTTGTGCCAGTAGAAAAACGACTTGCAAAAATGCTTCTGAAAAGAGCGAAAATGTCAAACGGCAAGGAAGGTGATTTAATTGTTAATATAACGCAGGAGGTTCTTGCAAAAAAACTGGGAACCGCCCGCGAAGTTGTTTCAAGAACTCTTTCTACATTTAAGGAACAGAAAATTCTAGAAGTAAAAAGGGGTCAAATTATAATTAAAAAACCTTCCGGGTTACAGTTATTTGCCCAAAATTGATATTGCATCTTTTGGACAGGCTTTGGCGCAGATACCGCAGCGCAAACAGTCGCTTTCTTTTATTGTGCCATCCTTATATTTTGCCGGATGAAGTTGCATGGGGCAGACTCGGGCACATTTTCCGCAGGAAATACATTTTTCAGAAACCGAAAGTGATTTAGGATGCTTTCTAAAATGTGCAATCATTGCGGCGACACTGCCCATCGGGCAAAATGAACACCATGTGCGCTCAGTCCAGATAAAACTGAAAACAATTCCAACAAGAGTGGTGACTACAATCATTCTGTAAAATACAAAGCCGATTCCTGTAATGTTACCCCAGTTTTTTCTAATTCCCAAGGCAAACATAGTCATCATAAATGCAAAAACAGCAATTCTGAATGGAACGCTTTTTAACAAACGTGGAACAGATCTTTTAGCAGAAAAACGTTTCATTACACGGTCAAAAAAGTTTCCGCGTGGGCAAAGGTTTCCGCACCAGAATCTGCCTGCAAAAAAGGAAATTGCAATCGGGCTGACCATGCATAGGATTGCTGCGAGTGCAAATCTAAAATCAAATAAACTTGCCACAATCATTGCAAGTAATACAACAAAAGAATATTTTTTCCAGAAATTAAAAAGAGCTTTCATGCTGTCTATTTTTACATGGGCAAAAAAAAATGTATGTGACAAAATCACACATAAGCAATTTTGCCACATACATTTATTTATATTCGTTAAAAGTTTTTACTGTTTATTTTCGTCGTTCTTTCGGATTTCTACACGGCGGATTTTACCGCTGATTGTCTTTGGCAATTCGTCTACAAATTCTACAACACGTGGAATTTTGTATACGGCAAGGTTTTCTTTTGCAAAAGTTTTAATTTCTGTTTCAAGTTCTTTGCTTGCCTTGTAGTCCTTTGTAAGAACAATAGTTGCTTTTACAACCTGACCGCGCTTTGGATCTGAAATGCCAGTTACGGCACTTTCAAGAACAGCTGGGTGGCGTGCAAGAACGCTTTCTACTTCAAATGGACTGATTCTAAAGCCTGTACTCTTAATGATGTCGTCATTGCGTCCAACAAAGTGGATGTAGCCGTCTTCATCAAAGTATGCTGTATCTCCTGTGTAGTAAAGCTTTCCGCCAAGAGCCTTTTCTGTCTGTTCTGGGTTTTTGTAGTATTCAGAGAAAAGACCGAAAGGCTTGCCGTTTTCAAGATGGATTACAATGTCACCCGTCTCGTTCGGTTTACAGGTGTTGCCGTTTTCATCAACAATGTCTATGTCATAACCAGGAGCTGGCTTGCCCATTGAACCTGGGCGTGGCTCTATGCCAACAAAGGTTCCGATAGAGCATGTTGTTTCTGTCTGACCATAGGCTTCGTGAAGTTTGAGGCCTGTTTTTTCATAGAATTTATTTGAAACTTCTGGGTTTATGGCTTCTCCAGCTGTAACACAGTACTTGAGGTGTGAAAGGTCATATTTGCTTAAATCCTGATGGATAAGGAAGCGGTATGCTGTTGCAGGAGCACAGAAGGTTGCAACTTTGTACTGAGAAATGCGGCGAAGGAACAAATCTGGTGTAAAAGCGAGCATGTCATAAGTAAATACTGTTGCTCCGCTTATCCACTGACCATAAAGTTTGCCCCAGACTGCTTTTCCCCAGCCAGTTTCGGCAACACTTAGGTGAAGCTTGTCATCCATTACATTCTGCCAGAACTTTGCTGTAACAATGTGCCCGAGTGGATATGTAAAGTTGTGGGTTACCATTTTTGGGTAACCTGATGTACCGCTTGTAAAGTACATGAGCATCGGGTCTTCGTTGTGTGTAGCCTTTTCGCCCTGCGGACGCGGGAAGTCTGCCTCGCAAGCTTCGATTTCCTTGTGGAAATTCAACCAGCCCTTGCGTTCTTCTGTAACGCTTACAAGGGCTTTTACTGTAGGTGATTTTGGCATGGCTTCTTCAATCTGTTCCAGAACTCGCTTGTCATCAAAAGAAATAATCATCTTTACGCCAGCTGTGTTGGTGCGGTAAATAATGTCGTCTGCCTTAAGCTGTGTTGTTGCAGGAACTACAACAGCTCCTATTCTGTGCAATGCAAGGATAATCCACCAGAACTCATAGCGGCGGCGGAGCATGAGCATGACAACATCCCCTTTTTGAATGCCGTGCTTTGTAAGGAAAACAGCTGCTTTTTTAGAATAGTCAGACATATCCTTGAAGGTAAAAATATGCTCTTCGTTTTCATCGTTGCACCAGACCATAGCTTTTTTTTCTGGAGCTTCTGCTGCATAGCGGTCTACAATATCATAAGTAAAGTTGAAATTTGCAGGTATCTTTATTTTAAAGCTTTTCTTCAAGTCTTCGTAAGACAGACCCTCTTGGTAATTCTCAATATAGTCTGCAAGGTAATTCACAGTAATACTCCTGTTTTTGGTGTTTTTCTATTGTATAGATTATGACACAAAATGAAAAGGATTGTTGCAAAAAATTATATTTAACTTTGAAAGTCAATCAGAAAAAATGCGTCCGTAAAGGAGATTTTTAAATGTAAAGGCTTTTCTTCGGGCAATAGGAAGTGTTACCTTGCTTTTCAGTGTGCAGACTGTAAGTTCATCATCCACCGATTCAACCCAGTCAAGGTTTATGATTATGCCTCTGTTAAGTACAAAAAAGCGTGAATCCTTTAAAAGCTGTTCCTCTATTTCTGAAAAGTTCATGCGGAATCGGAGTTCCTGCTTTATGTAGAGTTTTATGTAGTTCATGTCGGACATTACGTACTGAATGTCTGTATATGGGAAGCTGTAAGTCTGCTTGTGGGCAGTAACCGTAAGCATTGGCTGTTCTTCGTGAGGGGCAACCAGCTTTACATCGTTCAAAACCCTTAAAATTACGGCTTCGCGGACTGGTTTTTCTATGTAGTCAAATGCATGTACTGAAAATGCACCCTGTCTGTGTTCAGGGCTTGCGGTAAGGAAAATTATATATGTCTGAAGGCTTTTATTGCGGTAAGCCTTTGCTGTTTCAATTCCATCAGAGCCTTTCATGAAGATATCCATGAAAACTATGTCATACTTTGTGGAATCCGTAGATTCAAGAAATGTCTGCCCATCTGAAAACAAATTTAAGTTAAGCTCAATACCCAGAGTGGCAGCAGATTTTTTAATGAGATTTTCTAATAGTGTTCTGTCAACGTCGTCATCATCAACGACTGCGATGTTCATAGCTAGCATTTTAAGACATTATAATAGAAGATTTGGAGTTTTGCCATCTAAAAAAAGTTTAAAAAGGGCATAAAATTTGACGTTCATCCCTAAAAAACGACGTTTATCCCAGTTTTGTTGTAATTATATAAGAGTAATGTATAATATAATGGGTATGAAGAAGCTTTTTATTCTTGCCGCAGGTTTCTTTTTTTTAGTATTTGCAGGCATGTTTTTTATAAATTTTTATGATGAGTCTCCTGAGAATGTCTATACAAATTCAAAAGTAGGATTGATTTTAAATGGAACTATAGATGACCGTAGCTATAGTCAGTCTCATTATGATGGTCTAAAGGCTGCTTTGGAGGGAGCTAAGGATATTGTCTTTGTTTACAAGGAAAATATATCAAATGGTGAACCGTTTATTGCTGCTGTAGACGAGCTTGTTACTGCAGGATGCCGCATTATCATAGCAAATTCCTACAATTATACTGAAGATTTGTATAAGGCTACGGATAAGTATCCGTATGTATATTTTTTTCATGCTTCGGGGCTTGGAAAACGGCCTAATCTTACGACCTTCTTTGGAAGAATGTATCAGGTGCGCTATTTAACTGGCATTGTTGCAGGAATGCAGACTAAAACCGGTAAAATAGGCTATGTTGCAGCATTTCCTATTGATGAAGTAAACCGAGGCATTAATGCCTTTGCTATGGGGGTTCGTCTGGTAAATCCAGATGCGGAAGTGGTTGTAGAGTGGTCTGATTCCTGGCTTGATGAAGGGGCAAACAGGCTTGCAACCCAAAAGCTTATTTTTGAAAAGGGAATTGACGTTCTTACGGTGCATACGGACACTTTAGTGCCTTTTGAAGAAGCTGATAAGAACGGAATCTGGACAATAGGCTATAATTTTGATAATGAGAAGCTGTTCCCTGAAACGTATCTTACTGGTGCCGTGTGGAACTGGCAGGAATTCTATAAGGAAAAGATTTTTGAATTAATCAGCGGAAAGCTTCGCGGAGGCTATTTTTGGAACGGCATTGAAGACGGCATTGTAATGCTGACAAATCTTACAGATAACGTAGCTGATAAAGAGCGTGTGCAGTACATAGTAAGCAGGGAACTGAAAAAAATACTGGTAAATAACAGAGATATATTTTTTGGACCTATATATGACAATAATGGCGAACTTAGGGTTCCTGATGGATGCTGTATGACGGATGAAGCAATCCTCCGTGATTTTAACTGGTATGTTGAAGGAGTGAAAATCGGTGATGCTCAGTAAAATGTCAAAGAAACTAAAGCCTCTTCTTGTCCTTTTGTTTTTAAGCAGTGCTGTTGTTATAGTCTGTTTGTTTATGAATTATAGGCTCCGCATACTGTTTGACAGAATTGTTGAATATCAGGTAAAGGAAAATGCAATAGCCCTTTCCGATTTGTTTTCAGAAAAGCTTAGTGCAGAATTTAATGAATTAAAGAGAATTGCCGCTCTGGTTGAAAGTGGAACTAGTCCTGAGTTTGCAAAGGCTGTTAATCATGTAAACAAAAACGGTGATGTCGAGCTTGGCATTTTCAACATTCATGACATTCCGTATCTTTCGCCCGAAATCTTGAATTCATTTCGAGGATGGGATTCCTTGGGCTACAACAATGCTTCAGGACTTACTTTTTCCGTGCCTATTTATAAAGGAAGAAACGTAGGCAGTGTATTATATAGAAAGTATACACCATTAAAGTTGAATGAAAATTTTTCACTGAAATGCTATGGTGACCACGGTATTGCTTGTGTTGTCAAAAGTGATGGAGAAGTGGTCATTCCGTTTAAGAGCTATCTTAGTCCCTTATTGGATGTTTATGACAGTGCAGAAATAAGGAAGGCTTTTATTCCGTTAAGGAATAAAATGATTTCATCTTCTGCTGCCGTTGTGCATTTTAAATATTTGAATAAAGGATATTATCTGTTTGAGTCGGAAGTAATTAATTCTGATTTCCGTATTCTTGGACTTATAGACGAAGAGTTTGTAAATAAGGGGTTCAACTCTATTCAAGGTGCTTTGCTCTGGGTGTTCGGAATCCTGTTTGTATTCATTGCCGTTGGTATGTTCATTGTGATGGATACCGAAGAAAAGTCTAAGCTTGCAACCAACGAAAAAAAAGCGGCTATTGAAGAAAGCAAGGCAAAAGGTTCTTTTCTTGCAAGCATGTCGCATGAAATACGAACTCCTCTTAATGCCATTGTCGGCATGAACGATATTGTATTGCGTGAAACAAAAGAAGCTAATATAAAAGAGTATGCCGGGCAAATAAAGAAATCTTCCGATACACTTCTTTCTATTATAAATGACGTGTTGGACTTTTCTAAGATTGAATCGGGCAAGATGGAAATTCATAATGCGTCGTATCATCTTTTGGCACTCATTAATGATGTGTCAATGATGATTAAGGAAAAGGCAAAAGCAAAGAATCTGCAATTTAAGGAAGATATTGACTATGATTTGCCGGATGAGCTTTTTGGCGATGAAATTCGCATAAAGCAGATATTAATAAATATATTGAATAATGCTGTAAAGTATACGGAGCATGGTACGGTTACACTCCGCATTTTCGGTGAGCGTGAATTTGATGAAATTAACATGCACATTCTTGTAAAGGACACTGGAATTGGCATTGAAAAAGAGAATATTCCGTTCCTGTTTAACAGCTATTCCCGTGCTGATGAAAACCGCAATAAATATATAGAAGGAACAGGACTTGGACTTGCAATTGTAAAACAGCTGGTCAATCTTATGGACGGACAGGTTCAGGTTCGTAGTGTTTACGGAGTAGGTTCTGAATTTGAAGTAATTGTTCCTCAGAAAATAATTGGCGATAAAAACATGCAGGAAATGGGTTCGTTGAAAGTTCTTTCAAAAGAACATGACCTTAATTTTATTGCTCCTGATGCCCAGATAGTTGTTGTTGATGATAATGAGGTAAACCTTCTTGTTGCAGAAAAGCTTCTTGCCACAATGAAAGTTCAAACTCATAGCTTTAAAGATCCTGCTACAGCACTGGGCTACTTAAAAGTCCAGAAGGCAGATATCATTCTTTTGGATGACATAATGCCTGGCATGAATGGAGTTGAGTTGCTTACAAAATTAAAAGAAGATGATTGTGTAAATAAACATACGCTGTCTGTCGCACTTACTGCAAATGCAATGGCTGGTAGCCGTGAAAAATATCTTAGTGCAGGTTTTGATTCTTATTTAAGTAAGCCTGTGTCATTACAGGCTTTAAAGAAAGTTATTCATGGTCTTTTACCTCAAAATCTTATTCAGGATGTGCCTGCTGAAGAATTTGCTCTGGAAGAAGAAGAGTTTTCTGTAAAGAAAAATATTGATGAAAAATTGGGGCTTTCATATTGTGCTGGTTCACTGGACATTTACAGAACTATTGCCGAAAAATATATAGATGTGGCTCCTGCAAAAAGACAATGTATTCTTGATGCTTTGGAGGGAAAAAACTGGAACGACTTGCTTATAGAAGTTCATGCCTTAAAATCTTCTTCATTGAGCATTGGTGCAAAGCAGCTTTCGGAAGATGCAAAAGCAATGGAGCTGGTGCTTAAAGAGATTGTAAACGACCTGAACGTAGAAAATAACGTAAGTTTTGTAGAGAATAATATAGAAGCCCTGATGTCGTTGTACGACAGCGTAGTAGAAGAGGCAGGAAAAATATAATGTCAGAAGTATATTTTGAAATTACTGCAACTTTATTTAATCTCGTCCTGCTGGTTATGGTTTTTACAGACCGTTCTCAAAGCAATTTTAGCAGGATGTGGTTTAAAATAAATGTTGCAAATATTTTTGCTGCTAACATTGTAGAAATCATTACCGTGTATGTTTCGGGGCTTTCTTTCTTACCGTATACTAAAGTCATAATGCACAGTTTGGATTTCATAGAAAACACAGCTGTTGCATTCGTGTTTGGTCTGTATGTCTGTACTTATGCAAGTAAAACTCCTACAAAGACTGCATTTTGGAACATTCATGTTATAATTTTTGCTTTTGACATTCTTCTTTTGACATTAAACTTTTTCCATCCGTTTGTAATGGGTGTAACAGAAGATGGTGTTTATTATCATGGTCCGCTCTATCTGCTTGTAGGCTTCTGCATTCCTGCATTAAGTCTGATTATTTCACTTATCATGTATCTTTCAAGCATGAAGCGCATGAACAAGCGGCGCAACTTTGCAATGCAGATGGCATTTTTTGTAGTTATTGCTGGCGGGGTGGTGCAGGCAATTTCCAACGGAGACATTTTAATTTGTCTGCCATTGGCTTCTGTTGGAATGTATATTATTTATTTTTCAATGGAATCTCCCGATTACAAGCGACTTTTGTTTACGCTCGAAGAACTTAGGGTTTCGCGTGAAAAGGAAATGCTTGCAAATAATGTAAAGGATGAATTCTTACTGAATATGTCCCATGAACTGCGCACTCCTATTCAGGCAATTCTTGGTTACAGTGACCTTATCTTAAAAGATGAATACGATTTAACTCTTAAGCATTATGCAAAGTGTGCAAACGAGTCCGGACAGACATTGCTTTCCATGGTGGAAAATATTCAGGACTTTTCTTCTATTCTGGATGAAAAGCTTTCTATTGAATATGAACCGTATAGTGTTGTGGCATTGATTGATGCCATTGTCCTGTATGCACAGGAACAGACTCAGCGCAAGGGATTAAAGCTTTATCTTCATATTGATGAAGGGCTTCCTTCTCGCCTGGTTGGCGACGGTAAGCGTATTGAGCAGATTATCAGAAACTTGCTTTCAAATGCTGCAAAATATACAAAAGAAGGCTTTAATGATTTAACTGTTTCTTGGACAAAAGATGAAGGTCCTCATGGCATTCTTAAAGTTGCCGTTGCAGACAGCGGCATAGGTATGCGGCCTGCAGATGTAATGCGCGTAGAAGAAGCCTTTACCCGTTTTGATATGCGTAACACACGTAACATTTCGGGGCTTGGTCTTGGCATGGCTTTGGTTTCGCGTCTTTTGAAAATGATGAATTCAAGCATCTCTATTCAGAGTGAAGTAGGGCTTGGAAGTAACTTTTCTTTTGAAGTGGAACAGGATGTTGATGACATTACTCCAATAGGCAAGATTGTAATGGCAACTGATGAAGATGAAGAAAATGAGAATGCAAATTATGAACAGTTGCAGTTTATGCAGGACACAAAAGCCCTTATTGTTGATGACAACGAGATGAACATGGAGCTTGTTTCCGAACTGCTCAAGCGCTTTGGTTTAAAGACTGTAACGGCTTCAAGTGGTCATAAGGCTCTTGAAATTCTGCGTCATGAAAAGTTTGATATTGTATTCATGGATTATATGATGCCAGTTCTTACTGGTGGCGAAACTCTTAAAGTCATTCAGAAAGAAAAACTTTGCCCGACTACACCTATTGTTGTTCTTACGGCTAATGCTGTAGAGGGTGTAAAGGGTGAGTATCTGGCAGAAGGATTTAGTGCATACATGACAAAGCCTGTTGAAATGGACAAGTTGAAGTCTGTTTTGCAAAGGTTCCTGCCACATAAGGCTGTTCGCATTTCAATAGAAATAGTGGATGAACGCCGATAAAAAAAGCCGCTCACTGGCTAATTGAAGTGCACTTCAATAAAATGCTCAGTGAACGGCTCTTTTTTTATCTATACAATAATTTACTTACTTTTCTTTGTGGCGTTTATCAAGCTCGTTGTAAACATCCTGCCAGGTAACGCCTTCTTTGTACATGAGTACGCTTATAAAATACAGAACATCGGCAGCTTCCCAGATTACATCTTCTTTTGATTCTGCTTCAGTAAGTTCTTCGGCTTCTTCCATGACCTTTTCGCGTACACGCTTGTCATTCAATGTTGCGGTGTAGCTGCCAGGCTTTGGGTTTGCAAAGCGGTCTTTTATTATAGCGTACAATCGCTCCATTGAGCTTTTTTCGTCAGGATCGCTTCCAAAGCATGTCCAGCTTCCTGTGTGACATGTTCCGCCGTTTGGAATTACTGTTGCAAGAACTGTGTCCCTGTCGCAGTCGGCACGTACTTTTACAAGCTCTAAGAAATGACCGCTGGTTTCGCCTTTTGTCCACAGCGTATTGCGTGTGCGGCTGTGGAAGGTGAGTTTACCAGTTTCAAAAGTCTTGGCAAAAGCTTCTTTTGTGGCATATCCCATCATTAAAACTTCACCAGCTGGGCTTTGTGCTATTACAGGCATCATGCCGTCAGTTTTTTTCCAGTCAAGACATTCAATAAAACTTTCGTTAAGCTTTACGACACCAGTGTATAATGCCATGCCAAGCTGTACGTCACAGCCCATGCTTTCAAGCTCGCAGATTTCCTTTTGAGAACTTACACCGCCTGCTGCAACAACACGGCACTTAACGGCATTGCGAAGTTCCCGTACCATGTCCATGTTTGTGCCCTGCATGCATCCTTCTTTTTCAACGCATGTAAAAAGAAGTTCACTGGCATATTTTTCAGCTTCTTTTGCTCCGTCAATCATGGAAATGTTGGCGGTTTCTGCCCATCCCTTTACGGCAATCTTTCCGTTGATTGCATCTACAGAAATGATGACACGCTGTTTGCCAATAGCATTGCACAGTTCTTCAAGGAATGCTGTGTTAAGGATTGGATCTCCTTCTTTTCTTTCTGTATTCCAGGCTGCAGAACCGATTATTACTTTTTCTGCACCGAGAGAAATTAATTCTCTTGCTTTTTTTACTGTGCGTATGCCACCGCCAACGCGGATATTGCCTTTACGTAGAAGTGACTTTAAAAGCTCTGTATTTTTTGTATTTCCTTTTTCATCGGTATTGCGCATTGCTGCGTCAAGATCAATGACGGCTACTTCTCCATATCTGTTGAATTCTGCAATAAGATTGTCTGCATCGTCGCGCTGGAGGACTAAATCTTTTCCGTTTTTTAGCTGGACTACGTGTCCGTCCTTTAAATCTATAGAAGCTATTACCATGCCATTCAGTTTACCAAAAAAGCCTTTACCGTGCAACAGTTTGCCTTGTGCAAACTCTATCCGCCAGATTTTTATTGTGTGTAATTGCCAGAATGCCAATATTATTCTGCTTTGCATAATCCAGAATTACTTGCCATATCTGAGCCTGTGTAATTACATCCAGCATGGTACTAATTTCATCTGCAATAATAAATTTAGTTTCCTTGCACAATGCCCTGTATACATTAAACCTTTGATTTTCTCCGCCAGAAAGTTCCTGTGGAAATCGGTCTAGAAAAATGTCCTTTATGCCAAGTTCTGAACAAAGCTCTTTGTCTACGTCTCCAACTTCTTCCAAAATTTGCTTCATTCTCCATTTTGGGTTTAGGGCCAGTTCTGGGTGCTGGAAAATCAACTGCACAGGATGATAGCCGTTCGGCTTTATGCTTTCGCCATCAATTAAAACATTGCCTTTCTGAGCTTTTAGTTGGCCTGCAAGAATTTTTGCAATCGTGCTTTTACCGTATCCGCTTGGACCAATTAAGCCTACAACTTCTCCGCTTTCAATCTGTATGGAAAAATCGTTTATGAGCCAGGAAGATGAGCCTTTATATTTAAAAAAACAATTACGGGCTTCAAGAATCATTAAACAGCCTCCTTACCGTTTATAGCCTTGAGGGTTTCTTCTGAGTCTGAAATTTCTCCGTTGTAAGTTTTGCCCTTTTCAACATAAAAACCATTTTGTGGAAGTGCATGCCACAAAGCTCTGGAATAGGCAGATTTTAAAAGCTCTGGGTGTGAAACAAAATTCTCTGTTTCTTCAACACTTACAACCCTGCCATCACAGAAAACTGCAACCTTATCTGCAATGCTGAATGCCAAATCGATATCATGAGTAATCATTAAAACTGCGCAACCGCTTTTTGCCATCTGCTTAAAAGATTTTAATGTTTCCTGCACAACCGATTCATGCATGCCTGGAGTAGGCTCATCTGCAATAATGAGTTTTGCTCCACTGGTTATTGCCGTGCTGATTAAAACCCTGCGTGCCATGCCGCCAGAAAGTTCAAATGGATATTGTGTTCCAACTTTTTCTTCCAGCTGAAACTTTTTCAGGAGCATGTTTGCAAATCCCTTTTTTTTGTGTTTATAAAGCGGACTTTCAATCTGAGATTTTACATTCATCATAGGATCAAGATAACTTACTGACTGGGGAATTAAAGCAATATCTTTGCCGCGCAGTTCTTCTTTTTGTTTTTCATCAAGAACTTTTCCGTTAAACTTTATTGTTCCGCCTGTTACAGCATTCTTAGGAAGTATGCCCATGATGGAATGTGCCAAAAGACTTTTTCCAGAACCGCTTGCTCCAATTACCGCAAGAATTTCTCCCTGCTTTAATGAAAGACTTATGTCATGAATAACTTCAAGATTCCTTCTCTGAGTGCCCTTGTCATATTGAATGAACGAAACTTTAAGATGTTCAACTTCAAGAAATGCATTTTTATTTTCTTTGTTTTCTGTCATAAAATTACTCCTGTGCGGTTGCTGGATTAAGCAAAAAATTTAAGCCTTCGCCGAGTTTATCAAAAATTCTTACAATGCAGACAAGGACAATTCCTGGAAATACTGCAAGCCACCACATGCCTGTGTTTAAATATCCCATTGCTTCTGAAAGGATAATTCCAATTGCGGCTTTATCTGGCGGAATTCCGAATCCTAAAAATGTAATTGCAGCTTCATGCAGGATTGCGTGTGGAAACAAAAGTACAACTCCAACAATAAACTGCGGCAGGATGGCTGGCAGAATATGATTCTTCATGATGTAAAAACCGCTTTTACCGAATGAACGGGATGCAAGTATGTACTGACGGTTTTTCAGCTGCATTACTTCAATTCTTATAATTCTTGCAAGATGAACCCAGTGAGTAAGGACAACGCCGATTATAATTCCTTTTTTTCCTTTACCAACTAAGACAGAAATCATAATTAAAAAGATTGTCATAGGCATGCCCATTGTTACATCTGTCAGCCATTTTATAAAACTGTCTACCTTTCCTCCGAAGTATGCGGCAATTACCCCCAGCACAACAGCAATAGCACAGCTTGCAAGTGCCGTTACAATGCCAACTTCCATGCTTACGGAAAGACCTTTTAATGTGCGGAAAAACATGTCTCTTCCAAGCCAGTCTGTACCAAATATATGTTTTAAGCATGGAGCAATTTTTACCTGCGAAAGATTTATTTCGCACATTTTATCTGGCATGAAAATGCCTGTTAAAAGCGTAACAAAAAGAATTGAAAGCGAGATAATCAGTAAGATTAAAGTATGTCGTCTTCTGTTACAGTTCATAAACGCCTCCTCTGCTTATTCTTGGATCAATAAAATAACATAGGATGTCTGCAATGAAATTTCCTGCAAAAATGAATACAGAGCTTATAAGGCTTATTCCCAAAAGAAGGGGAATGTCTCCTTTTATTCCTGCCGCTACAATTGCACTGCCAAGTCCTGGGTATGAAAATACTTTTTCTACAAGAGTTGAACCTCCGAAAATTTCACCAAGAGATGCAAACTGAATTGTTACGGCTGGCAAAAGAACATTTCTGAATCCATGATTTTTAAACAGCATTAATGTTTTTTCACCACGCGATTTTGCAAACAGAATGTAGTCTGTAGAAAAAATGTCCAGAAGCTTCTGCCTTACATGAAGAGTCATCTGTGCAATTCCACTGAGGCTCAATGTAAGTGCTGGCAGAAAGAGATGACTTAAAACATCAGCAAAAGAAGCCTGTGTCCTTGCAGCATTTATGGATGCACTCAATCCTACTGGGAACCAACCTAAATAAATAGAAAAGAACATTACAAGTAAAAGCCCTACCCAATAAGGAGGAGCAGAAGCCATTGCCAGCGCATAGACTTTTATGATTCTATCTGCAATTTTACCTTCTTTAAGAGCTGCGATTACTCCAAAAGTAAAGCCAAGAATTCCAGTAATGAGCCACGAGACAAAAAGCAGAAGCATTGAAGCTCCTGCTTTTTCTTTTATGATACTTATTACAGGGTATTCATAAATGGAAGAATATCCAAAATCACCACTGAACAGTTTTTTTATCCATCTGAAATATTGAATGTGATAAGGCTGATCTAATCCAAGTTCCGCTGCTATTTTTTGTGCCTTTTCACCGCTGACAACGGCGCTTTCCCCGCCAAGATATTGTAAAAGCGGATCTAGCGGTGAAAAAGCCATAAGCACAAAACAAATTATGCTTATGGCAAACAGCACGCTTGTAAGGCGGAGCAATTTTCCTCCAATGAATTTACCTTTTGCGTACATGTTTTTTGTATTCATAGTTTATTTATTAAATCCCCAGTTTAAAATCTGTTCTGTTATTGTCCAAGTGCCACCACGGTGCGGAGCTTCACGCACATCTTCTACAGGGAACTTTACACCATCCTTTACAAGATAGATGTGATGTACTCTTAAAATTGGAAGCCATACACAGTCGCCAGTAAAATCTGTTCCTGTTTTACCATCCCACTGTGCAAGTTTAAGATAATTCATTGCTTCTTCTTCCGATGATGCATTCAATGCACTGTCTATATAGCCGTCTACAACAGGATTGCTGTACAACGAAGGATTGTAGCTTCCATTAAACATCATTGAGGAATGGAATGATGTAACAACATCCAATGGATTGTCTCCTCCCATGCCAGTCATGTAGCACTGCTGATATAAAAGATTTTCATTTTTAACTTCTGCAAACTGTTTGAAGATAATATCCAGCTGAATGCCAATTTCATGCAACTGCTGCTGCATTGCAAGACATACTCCCTGACGTGGTGAATAAGTCTGATCCTGAGGAACTGAATACAATGTAAACTGTGCCTTTACACCGTTTTTCTCTCTTATGCCGTCATTGTCTGTATCATGCCATCCGGCATCTTCAAGAATTTGAATGGCTTTCTGTTTGTCGTTATCTTTGTATGCAACTTCGTCTGTACCATACTGAGTGTTTGCAAACAGTGTATATAAAGGCTGTCCGTATCCGCCTACAACGCTCTGAACCATGGCGTTTCTGTCTAAAGCCAATGCACAGGCTTTTCTTATGGCAATGTCGCTTGTAACATCGTTGCCTAACTTTACACCGTCCTTTTCCATAGCACCGAAAGGAATTGCCGGCATGTAAATGGCAAGACTGTCTTTTGCTTTTACAATCTTTTTTGTGTAGCCTTTTACATTTATGTCTCCAAGATTTACACTAAGGCGTGCCACATCAACTTCGCCCCGCTGTGCCAATGCAAGTGCAGTATCTGTATTTACGAAAAGGAATGTAATTTTTTTTACTTCTGGCTTTTTACCATAATAATATGGATTTTCTTCTATTATAATCTTTTCGCCCTTGTCCCACTGTTTCATGACAAAAGGACCTGCTCCAATAGGATTTTGTCCGTAAGTTGCTTTGTCGTAGGCATGTTCTGGAATGATGGCAGTCATTGCCATTGTATGCTTGAAAAGAGAATTAGGACGTTTTAAAAAGATTTTTACAGTCTGTTCGTCTATGGCTTCTGCCTTTTCAAAAAAACTGTAATCTACCCATGTACTTGTTTCTGCAATAAGATTGTAAGAAAAAGCAACGTCTTTTGCTGTAACTTTTACACCGTCTGAACAAACGGCATCGTCTCTAACCTTTATTGTATAGATTGTATTATTGTTACTGATTTCGCATGAAGTTGCAAAATCTTCAATTACTTTTCCGTCTTTGTCGTAACGGTAAAGCATGTTCTGAAAAAGAGGTTCTCCAGACCATGGCCACTTTGCTGCAGGATTAAAGCCTGCTGGAGGTTCTTCCGTAACGGCAACAACAAGACTTGTTTTATCGGACTGAACTTTTTTTTCTGTTCCACAGCTGTTTCCAAAAAGGACAATATAAGAAAGAACAAATGCAGATACACCTGCATTAATAAATTTTTTCATAGAGAAATACCTCAGAGTTTTAATTTGTTTAGTGATTGGTGGAGTTATGTGCTGAGGTCAGTTTGTAAGTTTTATTTTTTGAGCAATAAGAGTGTTTACCGGCAGGGAATGCGGCAGTAATTTTATGATTATGGAAAAGATTATAAACACAGCGGTGCTTTTAGCGAATATTTCTAATACGGCTGTGTTTATGGAAGGTTTGAGTATTTTTAGTATGAGACAAATCGGGCAGTTTTCTTCGTGGCAGTGTTCTTCATGCCCTGTATGAAGGGTTTCAAAAAGAATTGCTGCAAAAATTGAAAATATCAATATGATGGATATTGTCCGAAGCGTTAATTTTTTCAATCTGTACTCCAATTTGATAACGGTTATCAGATTATAGAATATACAAAAAAATATCAATAGAATTTGAGAATGATTTTCAAATTAAAATACATAATGGATTTGCGAATGTGATTTTCAGCCTAAACTTTAGATTTTTACCAGTCTAAACTTTGGATTTTTCCTTTTTTTGAGTATCTATGGAAGTCAAATAATAGCAAAAGACGCATTTTTCTATTTAAAGTCCGTTTTTTTATTGGAAAATGAAAAAAAATATTTTTTTTCTGTCAATTTTTTTAATGAGATGAACTCTATTATAAGTAGGAAGTTCGGAGAAACCGTACTATAAAAGTATAATTAATGGAGGAATCTGATGAAAGATTTTGAACTGGATTTAGAAAAAGCAGGAAAGGTACTTTCTTTATGGAGTAAAATGGATAATCTGCCATGTTTACCAAATATAACATGCCCAACACTTGGCGGGCATGTTTTTTGGATTAATTTACTTGAAGTTAATGGTTGGAGACTTCAGAAAAACTGTTTAACAGGACATTGCAGAGTACTGGATCCTGATGATTGTAGGCGTGTATGGGGAGGTGAGAAAGCTGTAACGGAACTGTTCAGAAAGATATTGAAAGATTAATTAAAGTTTTAACATTTGGGTTGACGCCCCTCTAAAAATTGAGGGGTCAACCTATTAACTTAAATTTATAGGAGATTTTGTTATGAAACAATACTACAAAGTATTAAGACATGAAGATTCAATTGTGAATCTCAATGAGGTTACGAACATCGAGAAGTCTGCAGTAAGTCCGATGATTCGTTTTTGGACAGGCGTTAATCAAAGTGCTAACTGGCGCTTTAAGAACGTCGAGGATAGGGATTTGTGTTTCAACACAATTATTTCACACATTGGTGCTGTGAATATCGAATCTGATGTTAAACTCGTCAACAATGAGAATCCATTTGTGGATTTTGTAATCTGCCAATCAGGGGCAAAGATTGTAAACTTGAATAAAGTTTGCTATGTTGATGAAGTGCCAAAAACAGGACTTCGCCTGTGGTTTAGCAACAATCAAAACATTTTACTTCGTGTACCAAATAGTGTTACACGAAGTAAGATCTATGATACCCTGATGGAAGTGTGGGCTGGTTCGTTATATATTGACAACCCTCTAAAAGCTACAGGTGATGCGAGAGCCTTAGAGGAGAAATAGGGTATAAAAAATAACCAGCCCTTAATTGGACTGGTTATTTTACATTCGGCTCTTAATCAATTCAACATAAATATACGTTTTTAAATTAATTAATTTGTACAATTTAGTTAACGTGTAGCATAACTTTATTCAATCATGTAATCATCATCATTATCAAAAGAATTTGTATTTTTTTGATATTTGTCCATGATTTTTATAATTTCATTTTGTGTCTCTATGACGCATCCCGTCAGTTCCCGCAATCTATTGTTCAGTTCTTTGATTCTACGGTTGTCTTCAGGAGTCCGTTCAACGCTGCCGTTTAAACGTTCATAACGTTCCTTTTCAATTTTCCTCATCTCATCTTCATATTTCCAAGTGTTCTCTGCTATACTTTTTTTTAAGTTCTCGCTCATTTCCCGAATCTTATCTGGTGCAATGCTCTGCATATGTTTCTCCTTACTTATAATAGAGTATGTGTTAGATAATTTATGCAGTAAAAAGTTAAAAAAAGGCGGAAGAATTACAAAACTTTTGGTAGTTTTTCCGCCTTTCCGTTACTGCTAAACCTTTGAACAGATCTAAAAATACTTAGGAATCTGAGAGGCTTTACTTGCCAGTAAATGATAGGCGTCAGAATAAGTTTTTTTTGCATTGTCGCATTTGTGGAAAATAACCTTCACTGAATGAGCTCGATCATAATGACTACCTGTACTAAGCCCCAGTTTTACGGCTAAGTCATAGTCGATGTAACCGTAAAGAGCAACACCAGGATGATATACACGGTAGGACCATCCAGATACGTTGCTCCAGCGAACAGTAAGAACTTCAGAAATATCAACTTCTGCCTTTTTGTCCCCTCTCCAGTATCTCCGTGCAATAATTGTCATAGAACCTCCTTTTTTATTGTAAAAAAAAATAAAATCATGGCGAAGTCATCAACAAAACCAAAGTTTGGGATGATGTCTGGAATTAAATCGATGGGGGAAAAAAAATACACTAAAGGACTTGCTAAAAAAAACAATTGTAGAACAAACTCAAGAAATTGAATTATGTTCTGCAAAATACAGCGTTTTTTTTGCCGTTTAAGGATTTCGAATTTGAAATCCTCTAGTTGAGAAATAATGTTTTTTTGGTAAAAGGATTTTTGCATTAAGTCACCGCCTGTACAATAAAATTACCCTACTACAACTTGCAAAAAAGCAAGAGGTTTGAAGAAACATCTTCAGTAGAGAAAATAAAAAATTCGTAAAAGCATTTTTTAGGTGACTTGTTATTTAAGTGGTTTTTATAAGCTTTGTTTATGATTATAACTTTTTTTTTTGATTTGTCAACTCTTCTATTAAAAAAAATTTTTTTTTTTAAATGTGTCAATTTTTTTTCTCTTTGCCACTCTCTTATATGTAGACACAAAAAAAACTTTTTGGAGGTTTAATTATGGCTAAGAACACTATTGGTCAGCTGATAGCAGATTCTATTACAATCTCAAGGGCAAGCGGTCTTCCTATTCTTCTTATGGGAAACCCTGGCACAGGAAAGACAACTCACGTCCGCAAGTGGGCAAAAGCTAACGGATATGAGCTTGAGATTCTTATTGGTTCGCGCAATACGCCAGAAGAAATCTTGGGCTATCAAGTGAACAACGGTGGCACTGCACTTACGCATCTTAACCCTAGCTGGTGGAACAGAGTTCAGGAAAATGCAAAAAAAGGCAAGCCTACTCTCGTTTTTGTTGACGAGCTTTCTGTTTGTCCTGAAGTCGTGCAGGGATCTTTGCTTTCACTCGTTGCAGACCGAGAGAACAGCGAAGGTGAAAAACTTCCTGAAGACTGTCTCATCGTAAGTGCAGCAAACTATGCCCGTAATCTGCCATCGATGATGAATATCCTGACACCTACGCTCAACCGTTTTGTCATCGTGAACATTCTTGAAGGACGGAATAATCTTGAGATCCTTGAGGAATTCTTGACAGAACAAAAACCTATTGAACAGCATAATTATAATGCACTTTCTGCAGATATTGCAAGAAAAATCGACAGCGATGTGCTCGATTTTTTTAACAAGTTACTGGGCATCTATTCAGACAGAAAAGGTTCTCGTGGTTTTCTCGACTTTTCGAATACTGACTTAGGGAATATTTATCAAAACTCCGATGGTAATGTCTACAATTTGATGACCCCACGCACTTGCTTTTATCTGCAGAAAATCGTAAAGACTGTCGTAGCATGTGGTGTTCTCTCAAAAGATGAAATTTACGCTTGGGCAAATGGACTAATTGGCTACGGCACCAATAACTTCCCTGACAACCAGCAATGGGAAAAATTCAGAAGAACGGTGTGCGCTTCCATTTACAGCATCTGTGCTAAGTACATAAACCTTCAGTCAGGTAAGGATGTCGTTAAGATATCATCAAGTGCTTTAACGCTTAGTGACAAGATTAATGAATTCCTTATGCATAGGGAGGGAGCAGAGGACTTGACAGATGCTACCGCAGGCAGACTTGTTGATGTTTTCATTGATGCGGCATCAAAGTATGGAGATGTTGTTGAGGTTGCAAAGTCTATGGAAAATGGCGTTACGCAGTTGGACGCTGCCGAGTATTGTTCTGACATGGAAGCTCTGCAGAAATTACTCATGTTCTTTAAAGAAACTGGAGAGCAATCTTCTGAAATCGAAAAGCTCGTAAAAATTCATCAGGACAATTTCTTCTTGTACCGCTCCCTGATTGGTGAATCCTGCGACTTTGTGACGATGAAAGATGTCTACGGTGAATCTACTCCTGACCGAATAAACCGGATTGTCGTTCTAAAATTAAGGAACAAAGCTCTGGAACAGACTGAATACAGAAAGGCAGGAATTCGTGCAACCGGTAACAACGTCATGTTTTATCTTATGGAAAAAGATCAAGCCGCTTCGGATGTTTCTATAAGCACCAACCTCAACAAGGACCTTATTGAAAAAACTATAGTCCCTAAAATAAAAACTGCATAGGGCAAACAATGGGAGGTTTTCACCTCCTATTGTTTGTGGCATAAACAACTAAATAAAAAAAATGAAATTTTTTGGAAAAAACTGTCAATTTTTCCAAAAAAGCAAGCTCTATTATGTATAGAGACGTGAAAACGTACAATAAAATTTTATTAGGAGGACGCTAATGAGCGACTTAAATAAAAACGGTAATTGGGAAGAAATCTTTTCTAATGTTGGTAAAGCTGTAATTCCTGTAGTCGCGGGTGCAGTTGTGGACTGTATTGCAGACTCTGATGAAGATTCAAACGCAAGTCCTGAAATCAGAGCTGCTACAAAGAAAGGTATAAAGAAAGGAATTGTGGTGGGAGCCGTAGTCACGGGGGGCGTATTATGTGCTGTGGCAGGGGGTGTGGCAATATACAATAATATTGCTTCAAACAAGTCTTCTCTGGATGACAGCTCTGATTCTAGTGCTGGCAATGGTACTTCTGTTAGTACTGCACTGTGTGCCGGTTTGTTCGGCCGAAGATAAGGAGGATTGACTATGCAGGCAAAGGCAGCTCTTCTGCTTTTGCCTGCAAGGAGTAGGAGAATGAAAGAAAAGATTAACTTTATGCCCGGGGATGTACTCGTTGCAAACCGGGGGTTGTATAACCATTATGGGATATATTGCGGTAATGGTGTTGTTGTGCATTTTGCTGCAGATTCTGCAAATGAAACTTCTGCTAAAAATGCATTTATTCAAAAGGTTCCTTTTGAATATTTCCGCAGGGGGTGTCCTGTTAAGGCAGAAGTAACTGCTAAAAAGTGTTTTAGCAGAGAAAAAACTGTAGAACGGGCACTTAGTGCTGTTGGGTCTGGTAAGGGAACGTACAATCTTGCCTTTCATAATTGTGAACATTTTGCCAATTGGTGCAAATATGGTGAAGAAAAAAGCCTACAGGTTGAACGGGCTATTGCTGGGACTGTAGGCCTTATGGCTGTCAGTGTAATTGCAGTTGCTGGTCTTGCTGCAGGTGATGCTGACATATAGAAAAGGAAAAGTAAGGAGATAATATGGAAAACGAAGAAACTGCAAAATCAACTGTAGGTCAGGATTGGCCAGAAGGATACATCCCAACTCCTCAGGATGCATTGGACTATATTGAAGATTGCAAAAGCAAAGGCATAAAATGCGATGATGTCGAAGAAGATGATTTCGATGAAAACAGCCTTGAGGGGTTGATTGTAAAGGCTGCTGATTCTGTTGCAGATGCTGTTTGCGGTGTCGTAGATAAAATGGAATCTGTCATGGATGATGTTATGGATAAGCTTATAGAAATCTGCGACTAAAAAGGGGTTAATCCTTCCGTGAATAAATGTTTTTCATGGAAGGATTTTTTTTTGAGGTGTTTTATGGGAGCTGTATATATTATTTCTGAA
The DNA here is from genome assembly GCA_947166545.1 of uncultured Treponema sp. Lineage (GTDB taxonomy): Bacteria > Spirochaetota > Spirochaetia > Treponematales > Treponemataceae > Treponema_D. Next base: position 23,461 of record CAMVEQ010000034.1, read on the forward strand.
TATGGAAAACTTTCAAAGAGCGGAAATCATCTTGTATTTATGGACAAAAACGGAAATTACAAGCCTGTTCTGTTGTTCCAGACACGGTTGCTTGTTCTTGGCGGACATGTTTCCATTACAGGAGAAGCAATGAATGAGTTGTTTGAAAATAAAACACCTGTTCTGTTTATGGGAAAAAGCGGAAGGTTCAAAGCTTTTATACAGTACGATGATGCAAAGAACATGAATATAAGGCACATCCAGTGTCGCCTTATGGATGATGAAGAAAAGTCTCTTGCAATGGCAAAAGCTATTGTGACTGGAAAAATAAAAAATCAGATTACATATATGCAGCGTATAGCCCGCAGAAAATGCCACTCGGGGGAAGCTGATGATTCTATATGGCGGATAAAGGAACTTCTGAAACAGGTAGAACCTTGTGACAGCCTGAATGCTCTCAGGGGCATAGAAGGAATGTCTGCAAAGCTGTATTTTTCTGTACTTAAATATAACATCAGTCCAGAATGGGCAGAATTTCCATGCAGAAGCAAGCATCCTCCTAAAACGAATGTGAATGCGGTTTTAAGTTTTTTGTACTCGTTGCTTGAAGCCAGGGTTAGGTGTGCATTGGAAGGCGAGGGGCTTGACTGCAAAACTGGAACCTTGCACAGCGTTCACTACGGAAGAGATTCCCTTGTCTATGACATAATGGAAGAATTCCGTTCGTGCATTGCAGATTCCGTCTGTTGCAGTGCTTTTAATTTGGGCATACTCAACTGTCAGGATTTCTGTTTGCCAGAAGAAAATGGAGCAATCTACCTGAATGAAAGTGGCAGAAAAAAGATTATAAATGCCTTTGAGAATAAAATTAAGACTCGCATAAATTATTACTGTTTTGATGGAACTTATGAGCAGTTGATTTTTGAGCAGGCACATCTTTACCGTCTTGCCATAGAAAAAGGCTGTGTGTATGTACCTTTTACATGTAAGTGAGGAGGAAACTATGCCATATTACGTAATTGCATACGACATAAGTGATACTCGCAGACGCAACCGCTTTGTAAAAACTTTGAGTGACTATGCTTACAGGGCTCAGTATTCTGTATTTGAGATGAAAGCAACTCATGATGAGATGGAAAAAATTTTGCCAAAGCTGAAAATGTGGATAAAACCCGAAGACGACAGTCTTTTGGTTTATGAGTTTACATCGGAGGATTGGAAGAAGCATGTGCGCTTTGGAACGTGCGATTCTAAGGACAGTTATGTCACCAGGGACTTTTTGGTGCTGTAATAGTGAATCTTCTCTATATATAATAGAAGAAAGTTTGTTTTTTTTGATAAATTGACAACTTGCCGAGTTTTGCTACTAGAACGGAACACCATTACTTACTAGAATGGAAAAAAGTTGCTACTAGAACGGAACACCGATGCTACCGAAACGGAAGACCGTTACTTACTAGAACGGAACACCGTTGTTACTAGAACGGAACACCGATGCTACCGAAACGGAAGACCGTTACTTACTAGAACGGAACACCATTACTTACTAGAATGGAAAAAAGTTGCTACTAGAACGGAAGACCGTTGCTTACTAGAACGGAACACAATTGCTTACTAGAACGAAAAAAGTTGCTGCCGAAACAAAAATTAGTACAAAAAATCATTTGTTATTGACGAGGTGTGAACTATAGATTACAATGAGATTATGTACAGGGTATTGCAGACGGAAACCTACAGGAAGTGGTTTAAGAAGCTTAAAGATAATGTAGCAAAAACTTCCATAACTTGGAGATTGGAAAGGCTTAAGGCTGGAAATTTGGGAGACTCAAAGTCGGTTGGTGATGGTGTTTTTGAGCTTAGGATTAATGTCGGCAAGGGGTACAGGATTTATTTCATAAACAAGGAAACTGAAATAATAATACTTCTTTCGGGCGGTGATAAGACTTCTCAGGATGAGGATATAAAGAAAGCCAAGAAAATGGCTAAGGAGATTTGAATATGGAAAAACTCACTGAATTTGATGCTGCAGAATATCTTGATACTGAAGAACTCCAACAAGGGTATCTTGACCTTGTTGCAAAGGAAGGAACCCCAGAAGAACTTCTTAGTGCAATAAATACAATAGCACGTGCAAGGGGCATGGCTGCAACGGCAAGGGAAGCAGGAATAACAAGAGAAGGACTTTATAAGGCCCTTTCTCCAAACGGAAATCCTGCATTCATTACTGTATGCAATATACTTAAGGCTATAGGATATACGCTTACGCCCACAAAGATAGCTGCAAAATAAAAGGTTTTCGGTTTATGTTTGACAATCTGCAATTTTCATTGCAAATGGCTGTATTTTGGTGTACAATAAAAATGCTAAAATTTTGCAATGTTTTTTGACATCATCTATATATTCAGTACTGAAAACTGAGCTGAATAGGAGTGAGGTGTGCGGAAACTTGTAAATTGTTGTATAGAACGGAGTTATAGATTGAAAAAGGATCTTGTGAAGGCATTGTCATGCTTATCATTAGGTGAATTTGGGCTGATGTGCGGAAATGCTGTTGTAAATGCTTGTAATTTAAGTATTTATAATGTATAGTGTAAAAAAGAATAGACCTGCTTTAAGGGATTAAGACTCGGTGATCGTTTCGATGATAATTGAGGATGCGTCAGGGGTAAAAAAGAATAGACCTGCTTTAAGGGATTAAGACGTCATATCCATCAGAATTGAAAGATGTGAGATCGCTTGTAAAAAAGAATAGACCTGCTTTAAGGGATTAAGACTCGGTGATCGTTTCGATG
>CAMVEQ010000035.1:0-25873 GCA_947166545.1 uncultured Treponema sp.
CCTTCTGATTTGCCCTCATACGACGAGCCATGGCACGCAAATCAAGAAGTTTCATGTTCGGAGTATCAACAATATACAGCGGAGAATCATAGCACAAACTTGCAGCGTCTTGAAGTTTCTGAAAATCCTCTGTCTTAAGCATACCGCTTCTAAGTTTTGTACCTGGAATGCGGGCAACCTGAGAAAGAAGACGCTGACCAATCTGATCAGCAGCCATTTCAAGGCTGAAAAACCCACACGGAATCTTTTTATCAATTGCAATATGCTGCATCATTGAAAGAGCAAGTGCCGTTTTTCCCATAGAAGGACGAGCTCCAACAATAATCATTTCACTGTTCTGAAAACCGCTTGTCATGCTGTCAAGCTGAGTAATTCCAGAAGGAATTCCAGAGTAAGTGTTTTTATTTTTATAACGGGTGTCTATAAGCTTTATTGTCTGAGGAACAACATCGCTCATTGAAAATACTTGCGTTGACTGGTTTGAATCTGTCAGTTTAAAAATCTTCTGTTCGGCTTCTTCAAGAACTTTACGGCTTTCCTTTGTTTCGTCGTAGCTGTCTGCCTGAATTTCAGAAGAAATATTTATAAGGTTTCGTCGGGTTGAATTGTCCAGAACTATTTTTGCATAATAATCAACGTTTGCACTGGTTGGAACAACATTTGTCAATTCAGCAATGTACGAAGAACCGCCAGCTTCTTCAAGTTTGCCCTTCTTAGTCAGATCTTCTGTAATAGTAAGGATGTCTCCAGCAATTCCGCCTGCAAAAAGGCTCATCATGGAATCATAAATAATATGATTACGATGATCATAAAAATTATCAGCACGCAAATATGTTACAACATCGCTGACAGACTTCCAGTTGAGCAGCATGGCACCAAGAGTTGCACGTTCAGCTTCAAGATTATGCGGTGGATTTTTTCCTTTTAATACATCCATTCTGACCTCCATTTATGATCAAACTATAAATAGAGAAGCTATCATGATTTGATAGGTATAAAAAAGTTTTAAATAATTTTGGACTATCTAAAATTGATAGTCTAAGTTATAATAATATATTCAGGAGGATGAAATGAGAAAAGGAAAGATAAAAAAACAATACTTAAATGGATATGAACGCATATTAAAAATTGATCAGATGATTGCTTCTGGCAGATATCCGAATGTAGAAGATTTTACACGAGAAACAGAAGCTTCTATTCCAACAATCAATCGTGATTTACGAGATTTAAGAATGAAATTTGGTGCTGAAAATATTTTACAATATGATAGAATCAAAAAAGGATTTTATTATTCACGCCCATCTTTCCGCATTCCTGCAATGCTCACTTCAGAAAAACAGATTATTGCAGCAAGTCTTATGTCAAAGTTACTGGATTTGATAAAAAATACTCCAATCTATAAAAAGGCAATTGAAGTATTTAATTCTCTTTCTGAAAACATTGATGAAAACTCAATGCTCAATGCAAAAAAGCTTTCTAATCGCATTTTGTTTTTAGGAATGGAACCTGTAAATGTTGATGACGAAATTTGGACAAAACTTGAAGATGCTCTTGCAAACAATAACTACGTTAAATTTAATTATCAAAATTACAATCGCAAATTTGTTGTTCAACCCTGGCAGCTTATTTACAGCGAAGGTATGTGGACTTTATATGCATACAACCAAAATTCAGATATAAAAGAAATTAGATTTTACAATCTTCCTAGTATCAAAAATCTTGAACTCTTAAAAGACACCTTTGAACTTCCAGATGATTTTGAATACACAAAACGTGTAAAAGGTAATTTTCGTCGTTACATAGGTAAAGAAATCTTAAACTATAAAATTAAAATCACTTCTGAAAAGACATTGAATTACATCAAGACTTACAAATGGACGGATGATCAAAAGTTTAAGAAACAAGAAGATGATAGCACAATTATGACTTTTACCAGCAATCAGGATTTTCCGATTCTTGGATGGGTACTAAGTCATGGAATGTATGTGCAACCTTTGGAGCCAGAATGGCTAGTAAATGAGTGGAAGAAAAATGTAAAAGAACTGGCTAAATTGGCAGACCTGATGTAGAATTATAGAAATAACAATTATTTGGAGAGAAAAATATGAAGGTACTTTTTAAAATCAAACATGGAAGAGATAATTCTCGTTTTTTGTTTGATGATAATAAATCTGGCTTGATAAGTAATAGTGAAAATCTTGAGGTTGGCATGAATATTGATCCTTCAAAAGTAAAAGAGTTAGATATTGCAAAAACTGAATGGATTGAAAAATATGAGAAATACAATAACAATGTAGAAAACATTATTCCACATATGACTGCTTATAAAAAAGCAAATTCTAAATTAAAAGAATTACCTAAAGGTTCATATAAAAACAAAGAATATGACCATATACTACCAGAAGAAAAAAAGGAATTAAACTTGCTAGACAGTCCTTTTAAGGATAACTTGAAAAAGGAATATCAATTGTTAGAAGAAAGAAAAGAACTGCATAAAGGTTTTTCTCATTTAAATTCTTCTCAGGCCTTTGCTTTAAATTTCTTTGTTCCATTGATGAATGATGTTCATTTATTTTCTGAGTTTTTGAAAAAAAATGATTTAGGGAAGATAGAAGAGAAAGTATTTGAAAAAGTTCTACATAAAAATGAAGGTACACAGTTAGATTTTTATTTAAAAACAGATAAAAAGGAGTTTACGTTTGAAATAAAATATTCTGAAAATGCTTTTGGAGATGCTGAACAAAATGAAAGGCACGAAATCAAATATGATAATATTTACAAAAACCGTTTAGCCAAAGTAACTGACAATTTAACAAAAGAAGAATTTTTTGAAGAATATCAATTATGGCGTAATATTTGTTTCGCAGGAGAAGGCAAAGAAGTTCGATTTGTTTTTCCTAAATTCCGAAAGGACTTGGGAGATAAAGTTAACGAAGCAAAAGCAAAGTGTAAAGAAAATATTAGAGGATTAATTGATTTTATTTATGTTGATGATTTGGTCAACAAAATGAGAGAGTCAAATAATGAAAACTTAAAGAAACACTATGAGGAGTTTTATGAAAAATATTTAAATCTTAATTCATTATAGATAATAAAATCTTTTTTTAATCTATCACTACATGATAGTCACATGTATATATACTATAAATGTGAGGTGTTAAAATGAATTATATCCCTTTAAATGTGATGTCGGATCATTCTATTGGAGAGAGTGCTGCCAGAATTCCAAACCTTATTACAAAGGCAAAATCATTAAACATGAAGGCTCTTGCCCTTACTGATAATACAATTTTTGGAGCAGAGAAGTTTTATAAGTCTTGCATAGAAAATGATATAAAACCAATAATTGGACAGAAGATTCTTATGAGAATACATACTTAATTTTATTATGCAAAGATTTTGAAGCTTACAAATTTCTTTGTAAACATTCCCATTCTTTAGATCCAAACAAGAAACATTGTTCAGAACTTCCTTTTACAAGTGAAGAAAGTTCACATTTCATTTGCATTACTCAGGAATATAATTCTCAATATCTTCAACATTTATTTGGAAATAATCTTTATGCAGATATACAGTTTCATAAAATAAAAGAAAACGAAAACTATTTTATGAATTTATCTGAAAATCTTTGTAATACTCAGGCAGTAATAACAAATCCTGTAAGATTTATAGAAAAAGATGATTACAAACTTCTAACGGCATATAGAGAAGCTCTTAATTTACAACCTTTGGAAGATGTTTCTAATAATTATCTTGTAGATTACTCTGAAATTCAATCTGTTCTTGAAAATGCGAAAGTTCTGGAACTTGTAGAAAATTCAAACCGAATTGCAGAAAAAATATCATTCATTTTCCCTGAAAACTATTTTACACAAATTGAAGTCAACAAACGTATACTCGAAAGTTTTCCTGATTTTGACAATGCAACCCAACAATTGCAATCTCTTGTATATGAGAGTCTAAAAAAACATGCCTCAGAATTCGAAAACTTTAATGAAGCATCAGAGCGCATGGAGTACGAACTAAAAGACATTATAGCTCATCATATTGAAAAGTTCTTTTTATTCCAACGGGAACTTGCAGTTTGGTGCAATCAAGCTGGTATAGAACAAAGTCCTTGCAAATTTATTGCAGGAGGCTGTCTTGTAGCATATTTACTTGGAATTACTAATATTAATCCTTTAAAGTATGGACTTTTGTATGAACGTTTTTTGAATACTAAATGCGAAATACCATATTTTCATATTGATTATGAAAATACAGATAATGTAATAAAGCTTTTAAAAGAAAAGTATGGATTTGAACATGTTGCTCTAATAAACACTCCAGACTTTTTAAATACAAAACAGGCTTTACAGTCTGTAGAAAAAACTTTAAATAAAGAACTTGTTCAAGTTGATGCCAAGTTAAAACGTCTAAGGAGATCCCACGGCATTCATTCTGGATATGTAGTTACAAAAGAACCAGTATGGAATTACATTCCTGTTTTACTAGATAAAGAACATGATGAATTATATTGCGAATATTCCTTTGATTTATTTACAATGAGCGAGGTGTATAAAAATAATACACAAGATCTAAAAGAACTTAAAAAACTTAAACTTATTTCTGAAAAAATCGGAAATAAATTCGACTACAAGTCTATCCTACTTGATGATGAGAGAACGTTCATAGCTTTTAGTCAAGGTAATACAGATAATGTATTTCAGTTTGAATCATCTGAGATGCAGAAGCTGCTAAAAGATTTTAAGCCCAATTGTTTTACAGATCTTGTTCTTTTAAATGCTCTTTACAAACCCGGTTTAGAAAGTAATCTTCAGATTGCAATCCAAAATAAAAATAATGGATATAAACTCCCTGAAGAAGTTTCTGCATTTGCTTCAATATTAGTTGAAACTTATGGGATAATAGTTTATCAAGAACAAATCATGCATATTCTTCATGAAGCTGCTGGATATAACTATAAAGAGACAGATATAATTAGACGAGTTCTAGGCAAGAGAAAATTTGATGATGTAACTGAAAAGAAAAAGGAATTCACAGAACTTGCTGTTCAAAAAGGAATTCTTACAAGTAAGAATCAGGCAGAAAAATTGTTTGAATGGTTTTTCGACTATGTTGCATACAGTGTCTCAAAATCACACGCTGTTTCTCGGACAATGCTTTCATATTGGGACATGTACTTAAAACTCCATTACACAAAAGAATATAAAGAAGTTTTAAGTACAATAATAAACGATTGAGAAGAGGTCTCTTTCTAAGAACAAAATTTTATGGCAATTACATTTTAGAATGTCGTCTTACAAAAAGTAGGACTTCATTCTTCCCTTGCCTTTTACTTCAACCTCTACACATTCTCCAAAAGAAAATACAGATTTTACCTGTGTAAAAGTAGCCTCGCTTACATGAATCCGCATAGGCTCACCTGTACTTTCCATGCGGCTGGCAACATTTACGGTGTCGCCCCAAATGTCATAAATAAACTTAGACTTTCCTATTACGCCAGCAACAAGATTTCCAGTGTTAATTCCCACGCGAATCATAACCTGAGCTTTAGAAGCTTCATTAAACGCACGAACATCCTCAAGCAAGCCCTGAGCAAAGCGAATCATTTTTTCAGCACCATCGTTATCTGCCTCTTCCGTAAGACCAGTTGCCGCCATGTATGCGTCCCCTATAGTCTTTATTTTTTCAATACCCTCACGCTTTGCACGCTCATCAAATTTTGAAACCATCAGGTTCAGCATGGTAACAACTTCTTCCGCATTCATGCTTCCGCTCATTTTTGTAAAGCCTACAATATCCGTAAACAAGACCGTTGCGTTCATATATTTTTTAGCAATTACACGGTTAGGATTTTCAGTAAGTTCCGCCGCAACAGGAGCAGGAAGAATATTAAGCAAAAGACTCTCAACCTTAGCATTTGCAACTTTAAGTTCCTTAGTACGCTCATCAACTTTTTTTTCAAGAACAATCTGATACTGGCGCATAGAACGCAGTTTTAGATAAACCAAAATCGCCGCAATCAAAACAATAGCCAGCCAGAACCAAATACGCTGCCACAGATACGGCTTTTTAATAATCGTAACAGGAGTACAAGGCTCCCCCTGAATTCCATCGCTGTTTTGAGAGATAATTGAAAAATGATAAGTACCAGGCTTCAAGTTGGTATATGATACATTTCGTGCACTAGTCCAGTCAGAATATGAACCGTCAAAGCCTGCAAGCTTGTAGCGAAAACGCATGCTGTCGGAAGATATAAAACTCATTCCCGTATATTTTATGCTCAGACGCTTTACCGAAGGAGCAAGAACAATTGTTTCACCGTGATAATCTTTTGTAACGGTATCTACTGTGTAATCCTGAATTTCAATTCTAGGAGCAAACTTATTCATTCCGCCTTTAGTCGGATCAAAAACAGCAAAGCCGTCGGTAAGGGTAAACCAAACCCTGCGTTGTGAATCCCTTGCACTTAATGAAGTAGATGTAACCCCACTTGTAATGAGTCCGTCGGAAGCCCCATAATATCTTGCAGAAACCTTTTTACGAGTACCATTTACAACTTCTTCCATTTCAGCAAATGGAACAGAAAAAACGCCTTTATTACTCGTCATCCAGACAAGCCCTGTATCATCACAAATCATCTGAAAAACGCTGTCCGTTCCCATACCGTTATGGGAATTAAAGTTTACAAAGCTGTCTGTCTCTTCAATATACCTTGAAAGACCCGTTCCTGTAGCAATCCATATACCCCCACCTTGCTTTAATATCTTAAAAATAATATTTCCAGCAAGACCTTCATCTGTAGAATAATGCTTTATAATTTTTTCATCTTTAAGAAGGAATACACCACCACCATTAGTACCAGCCCACACCTGACCTTTTTCATCTTCATACAGCCACATTATGTAATGGTTTGTAAAACCATCATCCCGATTAAGAGTGGAAATGTGCCCATCTTCATGATGAATTATAGAAAGTCCCTGAGGGGTTCCGACATAGTAATCACCATTTGATATTTTTATTGCCAGACGGCATTTTATGCTTACAATTCCGTCATCTACAGTCCAGATTGTCACCTTTCCATCTGGAGTCACTCTTATCTGCGGAATGTTCGAATAAGAAGAAATGAGAAGTTCCCCATCCTTCGTCATTTCCGCATAACGGACGCGAAGTCCTTTACAAACTTGCGTAATTTCGTTTTCTACAAACTTACCGTCACTGTAGCAATGAAGTCCATCATCACAACCAAGCCAAGTAACGTTACGTACAGTATCTTCACAAATGCTGTTTACACTTGTTTCCATGCGTACCGTACGGAATTTTCCTTTACTCAGTTTTTGAAGTCCACCACGGTTTAATCCAATCCAGATGTTTCCTTCGGAGTCTTCCAAAATGCGTGTAATTCCATTGTCTGGAAGTCCCGACTGAATATTATAGTAAGAACGTTTTCCGTCATGAAGAACCATGACTCCACTATCAGAACCAATCCAATAATTACCAGAAGAATCTTGCATAATGGAATTTACTGTAAGGCAGTTAAATCCTTCTGGATTCATTTTGAATAAAGTTTCTTCACCATTGTGCATCCGAATAATAAAATTTGGTTCGCCTACAAACCACATATCCCCATTATTATCCTGCGTAACACTATAGATCACAAAATTTTCAAGTTTTGTAATTCCATTAAATTTTTCAACAACACCGTTCTCGTAAAAATAACAGTCCGGACTTTCTGTTGTAATCCATATACGTCCTTTATTGTCGCAGAACATCTGCTTTACAAGAATTTTTTGCAGTTCATCGTCCGTAAGCCAGTTAGGAACTTCAATTTTATCCTCAGGCGTAATGTAACAGAATCCGGCAGACGTACCCACCCAGACATTTCCTTCCTTGTCTTCGCACAATGCATTAACTTTGTTATTGGTAATGCCATCATTTTCCGTAAATTTTGAAATTGTTCCGTCTGCTGAAATGCAGGTAATGCCTTCATCGTTATGACCAACCCAAATATTTCCGCGTGAATCCTGAATGAGAGAACGTGCAGATGCAAAGTCGTATTTTTCATCGGTTGTACGGCAGTACACTGTAAACTCTACTCCGTCAAAACGGACAAGGCCATCATAAGTGCCAGCCCAGATGTATCCTTTCTTATCCTGAATGAGTGTAGTAATTGTCATGCCAGGAAGCCCGTCTGACGTTGTCCAATTTTTATGAACAAAATCGTCAAAATATTGCGTGTCAACTTCTTCCATGCCATCACTTACAGAAAATGCAGGAAACAAAACGAGTAAAGATATAAAAAGAGATATAAAGAATTTTATTTTTGACAGTCTGAACATATTAATATTTTAACACAGATTTTAAGTTTGAAAAGATAAAAACCTTCTTGCTCCTAGCCACAAAACTACTAATCATAAAAAAAACTTGACACCGCTATAATGCGAGTTTATACTTGTTAAAGGCAATCGGTTGCCGATTTAATAGGAGTAACAAATGAAAAAAAGCTTAAAATTCTTAGGAGTTCTTCTTTGCTCCATTACTGGAGCATTGCTTTTGACAATGTGCAGTGGTTCTGCTAAAAAAGGCGAATCTGCTACATCTTCTTCTTCTTCCAGCGATCAGACAAAAACAATCACTTTCTGGCATTTGGATACAACAGAGGAACAGCAGGCTGCCTGGCGAACTATTGCAGACAGATTCGAAGCAAAGCATCCAGGTGTAAAAATTGAAATTACAGTTATTGCAAACGATGGTTTCAAACAGAAGCTTTCAACTGTAATGCAGTCAGGCTGGTCACCAGACGTATTCCGTTCATGGGGTGGTGGTGTTATGTACGATCAGGAAGACGCTGGAATGCTCCGCGACATTTCTGGTCTTATAAAGGACAACAAGTACGTAGCACAGGTTGGTAAAGGTGCTATGGGCGTTTACGCTGACGGCAACAAACAGTTTGGTCTTCCTTACGATATGGGTGTTGTAGGTTTCTGGTACAACCCTGTTATCCTTCAGGAATGCGGACTTACTCCAGATGATTTCGCAACTTGGACAAAATTCCTTGACAGCTGCAAAAAGATTAAGGCAAAAGGATATGCTCCAATAGCTCTTGGAGAACAGGAAACTTGGACAGGACACTACTGGTGGACATACATTGCACAGCGTCTTGGTGGTCAGGAAGACTTCCTTAATGCATACAATGGAACAAACGGAGGTGCTTTCAACAAAGGCTCTTTCCTCAAAGCTATGGAAATGCTCAAAGAGTTTGTTGATACAAAACCTTTCCAGGAAGGCTTCATGGCTACAAGCCAGACAGAACAGGAAGCTCTTGTAGCAGACAGAAAAGCTGCCATTACATTGATGGGACAGTGGGCACCTTCTACAGGTCGTGACAATTCTACAACTGGCGGTGGAGATCCATTCGGATTCATGCCATTCCCAATGATTGAAGGCGGAAAAGATGAACTCGTAAACGCACAGGGTGGCGGTAACGGTTATTGTATTGGAAAAGACGCTCCAGATGAAGCTGTTGAATTCTTGCTTTCATTCTATGAGCCAGAAAACTATAAGATCATCATCAAAGACCTTAACGGTATTCCTATCTTGCCGGGTTATGATGATTTGATAGATGACAATGCAAAGAAAGTTGTAAAGGCTGTTTCAGAAGCAAAATACTATCAGCTGTACTATGATCAGTTCCTCCCTTCTGCAGTTGGTGAAGACATCAAAGATGCTACAGCAGGTATCTTTGCTGGTACAATGACACCACAGCAGGCTTGTGACAAGATTCAGAAATCTTGGGAAGCAAATAAATAAATATCATTCTTAATGCTTTGGAATTCCTAAAAACATATTCTTTTTAGGAATTCCATTTTTTTTACTCACCGAGGAATGTACATGTTAGTTAATAAAAAGCAAAATTTCTTGACAGCCATGGCATTTTTAATAGTGCCTCTAGTTCTTTTTTCGTTCTTTGTCGTATTACCTGTTTTCAGAGCTGCCTTTTACAGTCTTTTCAAATGGAATGGTATGGGTGCGCTCTTGGGGCCTAACGTAGGACGAAAAACAAAATTCGTTGCGCTGGGCAATTTTAAAGCCATTTTAGCCGATCCAATATTCTGGAAAGCATTTATAAACAATGGGAAAATCATTTTTTTCTCGCTCTTAATTGAGCTTCCTATAGCACTTATTCTTGCGCTCAACATTTCTTCAAGAACAACAGTAAATGTTGGGCTGCGTACAATATATTTTATTCCGTATGTTGTTTCCGAAGTCGTTGCCGGTACTGTCTGGACGTTTATTTATCATCCTCAGTACGGCCTGTCAAATTCGTTCTTAAAGAATCTATTTCCTGCAGGAACAGATTTTGCGTTCCTAGGGCGACCAGAAACGGTTTTTGCCGCGATATTCGTAGTTGTCATCTGGAAATATTTCGGTCTATACATGATTTTGTATATTGCAGCATTGCAGGGAATTTCTGATGATATCCGCGAGGCTGCGGCAATTGACGGAGCTTCTCCTCTCCAGCTCAATCTGTTCATCATCATTCCACTGCTTGTTCCTACAATTGTAGTTACAGTATTTTTCTGCATAATCGGTTCATTGCAGACATTCGATATTATATGGGCCATGGGACAAGGCGATCCTGTAAATGCTGCAGAAACGATGGTTACATATCTGTATAAGTTCGGCTTTGTCCGCACACAGATGGGATACGGAAGTGCAGCGGCTATTATAATCTTTGTTATATGTGTCACCTTCAATACTGTGTATCAAAAACTTATTACCAAAGGCGAATGAGGTGCAAAATGAACAAAACAAATACAAATATATGGTATAAAGTCTTTAAGATACTGTTTCTTGGAATTATCGCTTTTTATACGCTATTTCCGCTTTGGGTAATGCTATGGGGTGGCTTTAAGACAACAGGTGGACTGCGTGGTAATCCATTCGGATTTCCTAAACAATGGCAGCTTGAAACATTTGCAAAAATTCTGAATCCTACGAGTTCTTCATATTTTGCAAATCTTGCAAATTCTCTGATAATCATGGCAGGAACCGTTGTTATTGAAATCATCCTATGTTGTCTTACAGGATTTACATTCGCACGCATTAAGTTCTGGGGAAGGGAACTTTTTTACAATTACTTTCTGCTCGGACTGCTGTTTCCTCTTGCAGTTGCAATTTTGCCTATGTACTTGCAGATGCGTAAAGTCGGTCTGATTGATACGTATTTGGGAGTTATGCTTCCGCAGGCTGCGTTCAGTCTGGCATTCAACACCATGCTGACAAGAAGTTTCTTTGCACAGATTCCTATGGATTTGGAAGAAGCTGCTACAATTGACGGCTGTGGCAGACTAGGCTTTTTGGTCAGAATGGTATTCCCGCTTTCAAAGCCAATCATCACGACAATTGCAGTTCTTACACTGGTTAGTAGCTGGAACCAGTTCCTTTTGCCATTGCTAGTTTTGAACGATCAGAAAAAATTTACACTGCCTCTCGGTGTCATGCAGTACCAAGGACAGTACTCAACGGACTGGGCTCAGGTTCTTGCCTACCTCACCTTGTCGCTCATTCCTGTAATCATTTTCTATGCTCTTGCACAGAGACAGATTGTTGCAGGTCTTACAAGCGGTTCTGTAAAAGAATAGGCTTATCGCACAGGCAAAAAAAACGGGGTCTACCATAGCAAATGTTATAGCAGACCCCGTTTTTATTTTTATCTTTTAGATTATCTTTATAGATTACCTTTATTTATCAGTAGAAGCTTTTTTTGCAGAAATCTTTTTTATTACGCTCAGGAACGCAATCATCAAAACAATTCCAATAAGTAGTGAAACAACTGCATTCTTTACGAAAGCTGCAATGATGTATGTTACAAAGCTAACCAAAGCTACAGAAACAGCATACTGCAACTGTGTTGAAACATGTGTAAGATGGTCACACTTTGCACCTGCGGAAGACATGATTGTTGTATCTGAAATAGGAGAACAGTGATCTCCACATACAGCTCCAGCCATACATGCAGCAACACATATAATAGAAAGAGGATTTCCATCTGACAGTGGGAATACTGTCAAAGTAATAGGAATGAGGATTCCGAATGTACCCCAACTTGTACCAGATGCAAATGCAAGCAGACAAGCAATTGCAAAAACAACAGCAGGCAAGAAATACAAAAGAGTTCCAGCAGTTTTTGCAACAAGACCTGCAACATAAGAAGCTGCACCCAAAGAATCTGTCATGCTCTTAAGCGTCCATGCCAAAGCAAGAATTGTAATGGCAGGAACCATAGCTTTAAAGCCTTCTGAAATGCAAGCCATGCAGGCCTTAAATGGAAGCACACGGCGTACAATATAGAACACGAGAGTAACAACAAGACCGCCGAAAGAACCAAGAACAAGACCTACAGAAGCATCGCTGTTTGCAAAAGAATTAATAAAACTTTCGCCAGAGAAAAAGCCACCTGTGTAAATCATGCCGATAACGCATGAAACAATCAGAACAATAATAGGCAGAACAAGATCTATTACTTTTCCTTTTCCAACAACAGCAGAAGTATCATCTTTTTCATTCTGTGCTGCAACTGTAAAAAGATCGCCTTTTTTTGCATTTTCCTCATGTGTTGCCATTGGACCATAATCCAGTTTAAAAACAGCAAGGAAAACCATCATTATTATAGTAAGAATTGCATAATAATTGTATGGAATTGCACGGATAAAAAGCAGAAGTCCGTTTGTTCCTTCTGGTGCAAAACCTGAAACTGCTGCAGCCCAAGATGAAATTGGTGCAATTATGCAGACTGGTGCGGCTGTTGAATCTATGAGATATGCAAGCTTTGCGCGGGAAACTTTCTGTCTGTCGGTAACAGGGCGCATAACGCTACCTACTGTCAGACAGTTAAAATAGTCATCAATAAAAATAAGAAGTCCCAAAAGGATTGTTGCAAGTTGAACACCTACGCGGCTTTTTACATGCTCAGCAGCCCATTTTCCGAACGCTGCAGAACCGCCAGCCTTATTCATAAGGCAGACAATAATTCCAAGGAATACAAGGAAAACAAGGATTCCTACATTGTAAGAATCTGAAAGCTGTGCTACCAAGCCGTCTTTAAAGATGTGGGTAAGAGTTCCTGTAAAGCTAAAGCCTGAAAAGAACAAGCCTCCCATGATAATTCCAATAAATAATGAACTATAAGCTTCTTTTGTAAGAAGCGCCAAAACAATGGCTACAATTGCAGGAACAAGCGACCAGAATGTACCTTGCATATATTCCTCCTAGAAGAATTAAAAGTATGTGTAGGCAACCTTGCCTTTAAACGATGTTCCTCAGTATAGCGAAAATAGATATGAAATGACAACAGCCCCTGCAGCTGTAATTCCAACCGCAGGGGCATTCAAAAAGGATCATTCCACTATCGCAACCGCATCACTGTTATTCGACAGCTTAAAGCTGCCCTTTCTGTCATTTGCCGTTATCTCATAGGTTCCTTTGAAACCTTTTACCGTTACATAGCCATAGGCATCTGTAAACGCCTCACAACTTGAGTGCCATTCTTCCTTTATAAGTCGGTGAAGCGTGTTGTATGCAGGTTTGAGGGAATTATCCCTACGGATTACACCGCTTGGAGCGTTCAGCCACGCCCCATCGCCAAAATCCCAGTTAGTGATTGCAGTAACAAGAGGATGATTTTCAAAAAGTGTACGGTACATTGATTCAAGGGCATCTGCCTGCTTTTGCTCATATTCGGGTGTAGCAGCATCATCCTCGTAGTGAACATCCTGCAAATCATCTATCTCTGGGGCAACAAGAGGCCCTGCAACAATCGTATTTTCAGTAAAGTGGATAGGCAGCCCGAAATGTTCATAACGGGATAGAATTTCTTCCATCTTCTCCTTTGTCCATATTCCCTGATGCTGGTGAGACTGAAGGCCTATGGCCTTGATTGGAACGCCTGCATTAAGGCATCCATCAATGAGAATTTCATAGTTTGTAGAAAGATTAAAATCATTAATAAGGAACACTCCATCAGGATTGCTTTCCTGTGCTGCATTGAATACAGCCTTTACAAGGGCGACACGTCCGTGCTCCTTACAGATACGTGTGATGGCATTATCATATTTATTGTATATAGGCATTATGACAACTTCATTGATTACATCCCACATATCGATTACATCTTTAAACGCACCTACCTCACGATGAATGCGTTCAAGCTGCTTTCTCAAAATTGTTTCGTTGTCATAGTCCATAAGCCACGGAACACAGCCAGTATGCCAGCACAGCGGATGCCCCTTGACAGTAACATCCTTACTTTTAAGAAACTGTGCGGTGGCCATAAGCTGCTCTGTATGAGGCTTGCCTTCTTCTGGCTCAAAGCCACCCCAGTAGAAGGGAAGCGTTCCATAGTTGAAAAGCCCCAGCCATTTTTGCATACGATCTTCGAGTCTGGAACGGAACGCTTCTTTTTCTGCATCAGTAAGGGGTTTTACCTCATTCAAGCTACCATTACCATTGTGAACTTCAGGTCCGTTTGTGTATGGAAGAGCTTCGAATGCACCACAGCCAAAAAGAAATTCATGATTGCGCTGGTTGATAAAAACTTTTGTGCCAGCGACAGGCTTTCCATCCCGCCCCACAACTTTTAGTTTAACCTCAGCTTTTCTATGAGATAAATCCGCCATCGTTTACTCCTTGTACATAATATTTACAAACCAGGGGGCTTGCTTACCGAGTTTACTCAAAAAACTCACCCCTCCAGTTTTCTATTATACCACACATTCTTGTATTATGTACAAGTTTCTCTTTTACTCCACTTCGCCAATGAAGAAGGTTTGTTTTATGGAATCCAGCTGGAGCGTTAAGACTTGTCTTTTTTGGGTTGCCCTGCCAAAGTCAGTGTACACTTCTGCCTGAACTGTTACCGGCTGCAAAAGTTTCTGCTGATGATTTCCATAGTAGTTTGCTTCTATCTTCAGTTTTCCATCTGGAGCTTTTCTTATGCAGAACTCTTCAGGACCGTACCCCTGTGTAAAGTCGCGTGACATGCGGGCACCGTTTGCAGTAAGTCTGTTACCATAGAAACACTTTTCACCGTCAGCATCCGTTACCCACAAATCTACATCGCAGTTGTCTGTGTTCCATGTAAGAACAACACGCACGTCTATATCAAAGTTCTGAATAAGTTTTTTGTCAATTGCACTTACGTCAATCTTTCCATTTTCCGCAGCAATAATTGCATTCATGTCATTAAGTGCAATCTGTTGAATCTCTGCAAATCTGCCATCCCAAGTTTTGTATGCCACAGAATAAAGAGTGTCCACAGCTTTTTGAGACTCGCCTGCATAGTAGTAAGCCATGCCCAAATCGCGATAGAACTGTGGAATTTCAGAACGCATTTTTACAAGCTTTTCAAACACAGGAACTGCAAGTGCATACATCTCACGCTCAACAAGCTTATTGCCCAAAACTCTAAGAATATCAGAGTTTTCAAGTTCCAATTCCGCAAGGTTAGACAGAATGCGCAGGCTTTCCGCAGTAAGACCTTCTTCCGCAAAATAATCCGACACTTCCATGTAGAATGCAGGAGATGTTGCATACTCACTTTTAAGTTCAATGTATTTTGCATACATTGAAGCAACAGGAGTACGCTTTAACACAGAAAGATACTCTGCATTAGGACTCCATGCCTGAAGCTGAATTGAAGCACCACCCTTAGCATTCCCAACAGCACTCTTTGCTAAAGATGCAGGTTCAGAAACCATTTCCCTACTCATAGAGTTTGCTCTCATTCTTGCACTGCCACGAGGAGCAGACATTGCAGGAGCATCATCCAGCACAGAAGCAGACTCCATTACTTCCATAAGATCCACGTCAGCATCGCTGTTCATGATATGAATAGGAGGACGCGGAGTTGGATCACTATCCTTTACAGGCTTTTTCTTTTTAAACTCTTTTATGTCAGTGTTCCACCATTTGCGGAACTCCTCAAATTTTGCATACACACTGTTAGGAATTGACTTCTTGCCATCATCCGATGTTTTTACTCCACCTGACTGTCTTGAAACAATGCGGTCATATTCTTTACGAAGTTCATCAGGAGGAACAATGCCGTAACGCACATAGTCCTGAACGCTGTCAAGAACAATAAGAGAAGTGTCTTTTGTAACAATGCCAAACTTTTTGGAAAGCTCTATAATTTCCTGACGGTTGACATCATAATTTATATTGAGGGCAGAAATCTTATCGGAAGCCCACAGCCGTGCAACATTGTCAGTATGCACACCGTCAACGGCACTGACCAAAACCTTTACAGTCTTTTCAACCTGAGTTCCGTGCCCAAAACAAAGCGTTACCTCACCCTGTTTGCGGTGGAGTTTTCCAGTAAGAGAGAAATCATTACCAACGACAGTTCCATCCAGAGGGAACACATCTGACAAAGCATTTTTATCATACTCTGCACGAATAAGACGGAACGGTTCATTAATTAAAGAATTAACTTCACGGCTAAAATCATAGTTTTTCAAACTAACAACTTTCAGACGATTCTTAAAAGCAGAAGAAATATCACCTGCATCAAGATTAATGCAAACACCGCCATTTTCTCTTGCAGTATTTTCAAGCCATGCAAAATCTGCAACAGCAGAAGAGTTTATTGTGTTTACGACAGTATTATTTTTGCTGGTATTCTTACCAGCATTTTTGTTAGCAGAAGCATTCCAGTTTGAAATGCCGTCTGTAAATATAAGCACTTCATCAGCTTTATACATAGAAACAAAATCATGATTTAAATCTGTTGCACCATCAAAACTGCAATCTTGAATATAATCAAGCACACCCCCCATTATTGTTTCTGTGCTACCAGAAAATTCTTTTACTTCATGCAATGCATTGCTAAATGGAATAAGTGTTACAGTCGGATTGCTAAGTTTTTCAATATATTGAAGAAGGAATGCCATTTCTGCAACAAAATTGCGTTTTGAAGCTGATGCAGAAACATCATAATAAACTACAAGATGCTGAGGCAGTTTTTTTGCAACGCTCTTTGTTTCCAGCGGCATGTAATAATAAAAGAATGTTTCCTTGCCAATATCCTGCATAAACACAGTTCCATCAGCAGAATTTGCCTGCAATGAAGAATAGCGAGAAGGAATTATTACAGACACAGGTTTTGTCAGGCTGTAATTCTTTTTAGAAAACTGTGCTGTATAGCCAGAATCAAGATCATCGAATTTAATAACGTTGCTGTCTGATATTGAAGCATTTGAGGAATCGGCTGAAGTCTTTTTTTTGTCAAGGACAGTTATCTTAAAATCAAAGGTTTCAAGCACTTCAGAAGACAGTGCAGAAAAAACATAAGACTTGCCATCTGGAGAAGAATTCTTTAATTCTCCCTGATATGTAATTTGAACTTTACGACTGCCCTTTGCAGGAATAGGATAAACACGGGTTTTAAAACTGTTGCCACTTGTCATTTCCACAAGACCAGGGTCAATACCCTGTCGCACAACAGCTTCAAAAACCTGACGTCCTTTATCTTTTTCAACAACAACGCCCTGTCGCATCTTGCCGTTTATATCAAGAGCATAGCCAATAATACTTTCACCTGCTCCAAGAGGGAATTCAAACTCGCCTTCAAGAACGCGGTCGGTATCATTGCAGAAAACCATATCCACTGTGGTAATGGCAATATTTCCCATAACCTGAACGTCAGCACTCAAGCTGTTCATTCTTACTGGAGATGGAGAAGAAGAATCTTTATTCTGTACATTCATCTTAATTTGTTGATTTGCCTGCTGAGAAAAAACTTCTGTGCTTAATGCCATAAATGCAAACACAGAAAGGGCAATTGAAACTATTTTTTTCATTATGTCACCTCATTAAAAAGAACAAGAGTGCAAACAGCTAGGTTTCATAAGAATTTTCTTATTTTAGAACAACAGTTTACTACGGGTATAATAGAAAAGAAGAAATAAAAAACACCGTAAAAAGAGAGAACTCTTTACGGTGTTATAAAATCTACATGTAAGTATTTAAATTTGTCACCAAAACAATACGCTTTTACTGTTTACGCAAATACGTTATTCCCTGAGATGTTGCATTTATCACAGCCAACGAAGGACTTGATCCACTAAACGGAGTTGATGCAAATCCTGTCATACCAGAGGTAATAACAGTTCCATCATATTTATACTTTACCCATACAGAAGTTGCATCCTCATGTATAATGCCAGTAAATCCAGCATCTAAACAACCGTAACCTAAATAAGTACAAGTTGCAGGCAATGTCACAGTCCCTGTAAGGTTTGTACAACCTGCAAAAGCACTATCTTCAATTTTTGTTAAACCACTTGGCAACGTAATTCCTGTAAGATACGTAGCAATATCAGAACCAGCTCCCCAACTATCAGCTGTACAGAATGCTCCCTCCAAGATTTCCGTAGCACCACAATCTGTTAGAATAAGATTTACGTAAACTCCCTTGTAATTAGCATCCGTAGACTTTCCTAAAGCTTTTCCAATCTGTTTAATCTGATCATTTGTTGCAGACGTAATAACAACATTATAAGAGGTTGCAAGTGTATTCGAAGCAAAGTCTGCAGCCAAGAATTCAGCAGCAGTTCCCATAAAATCTGTATGCAGCCATTTAGCATACAGTGTAAGGGCTTCATCAACAGAGCTTGTAAAGTCGTAAGCCGTAGAAGAAAGAGTTTCACCACCATCAGATGAAGTGTACCAACCGTCAAACAAACAATCGGTTTTTGTAGGCTCTGAAGAAGGTTCTGAAACAGCTGTATTATAAAGAATTTCAGCGGAATCAACATCAGTGCCACCTTTACTGTCAAACGTTACAGTTACAAGCCACTTTGCATAGAATGTCTTAACTCCTGTTGAACCAGCAGGAATTGAAGTAACTTTACTTGCTTCTGTAAAGTCTTCATCTTCATACCAACCATCAAATCTATAAACTGTATGAGAAAGCTCTGGCAAAGCAAGACCTGTTTCAGATGCATACACATCAGGAAGATCATCATCTGTAGTTACATCACTATTCCAAGTAATTTCAAAATAACCAGCATCCCATATTGCATAAAGAGTTATATTTTCATTTACAGGGCTGTTAAAATTAAATGGCTGAGCAACAGCTTTATCCGAAGAAGTACTCCAGAATGAGAATGTATGTCCTGTATCAGTTGGATTTGCAGGTTTTATTATTTTCTCACCGACATTAACTTGCTGAGAAGATAACAGTTCATCAGAATTTTTATAAAAACTAACTGTATTATAATATAGGCGTGAAAGTCTGATTGTAACCTGCTTTGTTACATCTGCAACAATATCAACAGAAGCAGTTCCTTTTGCTGTTATACTTCCATCTGATTTTTTACCAAATGCAACTACTTCATAATGACCTACGGGAATATTTGAAAATGTAATTTTTTCGCCTTGTCCACATGATTTTGTGCTTGTATAAGAACTTGACTGTACGGTTACTGTAAAAATTTCAACATCACTAAACTCATACTGAACAGATTTTGTTCTTGGCACCTGCACGCACAATGCAGAAACATCTGTCTCGCAGCCACCCCCAGCACCACCAGCACAAGAAATAAAACCTATGCACAAAAAAGCAAAAAATAAGGACTGCATAAGATTCAAAACTTTTTTAAAGCATTCCATAGACATATCTCCCTTTTTTACACCCAGACTTTAAAAACTAACTTTCCACCTTTTTCTCGGATATATTTTACAATAAAAAAAGTATTTTGCAATAAAACTGGGATAAACGTTGAATTTTAGGGATGAACGTTAAATTTTCAGCCGAAATCAATATAATTTCAGAAATAATTTTAAGATTACAAAAACTTTCTTTATAAAAAAAGGCTGTCTTGGAGTTGTTCACTTCCTAGACAGCCTTATATGAGAAGCTTTAAGTAGAATTGCTTAAAGCTGGATTCCTGATTTTATTTTTTCCTCAAAGCGTTGCAATTTTTTGTCACTAAGAGGATTTTCTTTTCCTGACAAAACAGCCCTAAGAGCTTCCATTTCCTCGCCGTTAAAAGTAACGCCAGCATTCATGTTGTTTTCAAAGGAAGAAGTTGCAAGAGGACAAACTTTACGGACCATATCAAGAATTACTTCTGCATATTTTCGAATTTCGTACTGAGCATGACTGTCCAAACGCAATTTCAAAAAATGGAACAGATTGTGCAAATCCATCTGCCAGTAAAACTCTGTATAAAGAGCAAGAGGCAGATTTATTCTGGCAATTTCCCTTGCAAGACCACTTTCTACCATTTCTGAATAAGTTTTATACGCATTTTCCTGACCAGCAATAAAATCTTTGCGGACTTTTTCTGCCTGTTCTTCTGGCAAAGGCTCTGAAGAGCGTCCCTGTTTATTATCAGAGGACTGATTTGCAATACATCCATCTTCTGGTACGTAGAATTCATCTTTCATTATACTGTAACGACCAGAAACCTCGTTCATGCGACCCATTCTGTGGCGAACCCACTGACGGGCAACAAAAATAGGCATTTTAAGATGGAATGTAAACACAACCTGCTCAAAAGGAGATGTGTGCTGATGGCGCAGAAGATAATCAATTAACGCTGCATCCTGACTGACCGTTTTTGTACCAGCCCCGTAAGAAACTCTTGCAGACTGAACAATACGCTGATCACTTCCATAATAGTCTACAAGGCGGACAAAACCCTTATCCAGAACAGGAAATTCCTTATCCAGAATTTCTTCGGCTTCAGGAACAATACAGTGTGCCATAAAAATAATCCTCCAGTTTATTTATTCTTCGTTATTTATATTTTCCGTAGAGTCATCTGCATCACGAACGCTTTCAGGCTCAATAATAATAGATGTATTTCGGTATGAATAAATTGCATAGCAAGTACCAAGTAAGAACACAGCAAGTCCCAAGATGCGGACAATTACAATGCCAATACGCTGTGACGCCATAATAAAAAGCAGAACAGAGGCAATAACTTCACTCACGGATTCAAGCAGGAAGATATATCCTCCCAAACCTTCGCCTTTGAGCCTTGCAAACATAAAAAATCGAAGGACTGCAGCCGCAATCATATATACAGCAAGAACATAAAGCATTACTCTAAAAACAGCTTCTGCAGCAGTAAACAAAACAAAAGGAAGGAATATTGCAAGCAATCCTATAGCAATGCTTATAAGACTGTGAATCATTACATTCAGTTTATAGCGGGAATCATCCAAAAGGGTTCGAACTTTAAGCAAATCATAAAATCCATTCAAAACAGCTGCCGCACCAAGTAAAATTACAACAACCTTAATGCTTGCTTCTGGAGCTATAAGAACGATAAGACCGACTATAGCGGCCAATACACCGAATAAAAAATTTGTTTTTCCCATAGAATAATCCTCCTTTTCGAAGTATATCATTGTTTTAGTTTTTAATATACATATTTTTCTATTAGTTTTCTGATGAATTTATAATGAATTCTCTTGACATAAATATATTTTTTAGTGTATAGTCTGAATACAATTGATTGGAGCGATGGCAGAGTGGTCGAACGCGGCGGTCTTGAAAACCGTTATACCCTTTCGGGTATCGGGGGTTCAAATCCCTCTCGCTCCGTTTCCTAAAAGGTTTTTTTAGGAGTTTGGAGGTGTGGTAGAGCGGTAATACAACGGTTTGCTAAACCGTCGGTTCCTAAAAGGGCCGGGCAGGTTCAACCCCTGTCGCCTCCGCTACCGAAACAGGTTTATTACTTGCTTAGGCAGAGGTAAATCTGTTAGGATTATTTTTTTTGAGACTGTGGCTCAACTGGATAGAGTGTTGGCCTGCGGAGCCGAAGGTTGGCGGTTCGAACCCGCCCAGTCTCATTATTATTACAGGTTTTTGAATTCTTTAACCAACTTTGGCATTGGTGTTTGGTTAAAGAGGGAAAGCTTCAAACGTTCCTTTTAAGTATGCTTTTCCTGTGATTCAAAAAGTCCTGTATTTTTTTTGCTCTTTTAAATTTTACTGATGTGTCATTAGAGGAAAGATGTCCGAGTGGTTTAAGGTCCACGCTTGGAAGGCGTGCATACCCGAAAGGGTATCGGGGGTTCGAATCCCCCTCTTTCCGATTTGAGTCCAGATGCTCTGCACGCAACAGCTAGAAAACCCCGCCAGATTCGGAAGAAAGCAACGGTATTTAGATTGTTGTGGTGCCGGAGATTATCTGGGCTCTTTTTTTATTTTCTTTCTATTTCTTAGATTTTCCTGACAAAGCTCTAATTCGTTCCAATAACGGAGGATGATTATAATATATCATGCTGTAAATTTTTGGCGGTGTCACTTCAGAAAGATTTTCTTTGTTCAATTTAATTAAAGCAGTTTCTAAAGGACGGCTATTTCCACAGATTTCTACAGAATATTTATCTGCCTGAAATTCATCACGTCTGCTAAATAGGTTGCCAATAAACGAAGCTATAAGTCCGAATCCTTCAAACACCAGTCCCAAAAGGAAAATTCCAATAAACTGAATATATGGCAAAACTTTTTCTACGACAGAATTATCTTCAAGTACAGTTATTGATGTTTCTGGGTTAAAGCCAAAGCCTCTGTACAGTTCAGGAATCTGAATAAGCCCACTAACAACAAACAGGACAACAAAAACAATAGGAATCATTACGCACATTCTCTTAATAATGTGATGATGCATATAATGACCAAGTTCATGCCCAAGAACAGCTTCAATTTCATCTATAGAAAGCTGCTGCATGAGAGTATCATACAGAACAACCCTTTTATTTTTGCCAAAACCTGTAAAATAAGCATTGCTATGTCGGCTTCTTTTTGAAGCATCCATCATAAAAATGCCCTTTGATTCAAAACCTGTCTTTTTAAGAAGAGCTTCGAGACGCTCTTTTAGAAGATTATCTTCTATTGGTGAAAATTTATTGAACAATGGGGCAATCCATATTGGATACACGCATGACAAAATTAAACTGAACGCTACGTAAACAATGCCAAGCAATATCCACCAGAAAGAGGAAGCATGCAAAAGCAAAAAGATTGCAATGAGTAAAAGAGGAATAGTAATTACAAGACTAACTATTAAAGACTTAATTTCATCTACAAACCACATCTTTAAGGTCATGTTACTAAAGCCGTATTTTTTTTCTATGCAGAACTCACCGTATAAATCAAACGGCAATGAAAGTATAGAAGATGGCAAGTTTGCCAAAAAAGAAAAAACTATTAATGTCAAGTAAATATTCTTAAGATAGTAAAACAGATTATTAAACAGCATTACATAAAATCCGCTAAGAACAAGTACCAGAGTAAGAATAAATCCTGCAACATGGCGTGGAATAAATAGAAAATACTTTTCATTTTCATATTCACAGGTCTTTTTCAAAAGCTTACTGTCCATATAGCCGAACAGCTCTTTTGGAACTTTACAGCCTTCCTTTACCCTGTGACGATAATCTATATATTCCAAAAGTTCATTTACTACAAAATTAAAACCTGTACCTGCCAAAAATAAAATAACAAATATATTTGTAAACTGCATGACTTACCTGCTACTGTTGAAATACTATATTGCCATTAAAGAAGGTGGCAACAATGTTTCCCGTCAGTTTCTTTCCTTCCAACGGGGTATACTTTCCCTTGCTTGCAAACTCCTGTCCGCAAACCGTCCATTCCTCATCGGGATTAAGTACTACAAGATCGGCTCTGTTTCCTGCGCTCAAAGTTCCGCGGTCATTAAGACCAAGCAGACGGGCAGGTCGCTCAGACATAATCTTAGAAAGCTGTTTAAGAGTCATGCCATGTTCTTTAACAAGAACACTGTTACACACACCGAAAGCGGTTTCCAATCCGCTGAATCCAGGACTTCCCGAAGCTTTATCCTGTTCAGTATGTGGAGCATGATCTGTAGAAATAACATCGGCACTACCATCAAGCAGAGCCTGAATAAGAGCCGACCTATCTTCTTCACTCCTTAACGGAGGATTTACAATATGAAATACATTCTGCGATTTTCCGCCAGCAAGACCTATATGGTGAGGCGTTATTTCGCAAGTAACATTTACTCCCCTAGCCTTTGCACTACGAACAGCCTCAATACACTGTGCTGTACTTACATGACACAAATGCAGATGGCAGCCAGCTTCTTCTGCCAAACGGATGTTTCTAAACGTAGCTGTATCTTCTGCAAGGGCAAGCAATGCATCTGCCTGCTGCAACAAAGATGCAGCCTTAGATTTATTACCTTTTGCCAAAAGTTCCAATGCCTGTTTACGCAAAGGACGAGCAGCGGCAGCAAGGAACGGATCTTCACAATGACAGGAAACCGTAATGCCCTTTTTAGCGGCTATTTTCATGGCTTCAAGCATAACAGCAGAATTTGTAACTTCATGACCGTCTTCTGTAATGACAGGAACGGTCTTATTTTTTAAGCCATCTAAATGAGAAATTGTGACTCCATCAAAATCTTTTGTTATGCTCACACTCTGAATAACCTGACACAAGCCAAGCTCATCAGCTTTTTTATTATTTTCTTCTGCCATCTGTAATGAAGAGACTACAGGATTGGTATTAGGCATAAGGACAACAGTACCGAATCCACCAGCTGCAGCAGCCTTTGAACCGCTTTCAATGTCCTCTTTCTGCGTAAGTCCAGGGTCTCTAAAATGAGCATGCATATCAATAAAAGAAGGCATTACAACATTTCCGTGTGCATCATACTGCCCCACAGAATCATCCTGCATAAGTTTTTTTGCAGCTGGCTTTGTGAGTACACCTTCTATTTTACCGCCACGGATAAGAATTGCACCGTTTTTTATGTCATGCTCACTGTCAATAAGACGTGCATTATAGATAAGCAGCAAATCTTTCATTTTTCTTCCTCTACGAATTTGCCTATTGTACCTGCAGTATACAGTGCATCACAATATTTACAGCGGTACTGCTTTTTTTCTCTGCTTACAAGGCGGAATTCCTGAGGAACATAATGTTCGGTAATAGTAATGCAGCGTGGGTTCTTGCACTGAATGACGCCTTCTATCTTTTCAGGAAGCGACATCTTTATTTTCTTTGCAATCTTTGAATCCTGAATGACGTTTACGGTGATATCAGGATCAATGTAGCCCAAAACGCTGTAATCTATGTTCATGATGCTGTCTATTTTTATCATGTCTTTGTTGCCAGTCTTTTCAGATGAGGCATTCATGATGAGTGCGGTTGAAAACTTTGCCTTGTCAAGCTTGAGCCACTTGAATACTTTCCAGCCTGTTCCAGCCTTTATATGATCTATTACCAGTCCGTTCTTTATTTCTGCAATATTTATCATGGAAAATCTCCTTCTATATAATGTTGATTATTACAGACAGCCTGTAAGCTTTGCAATGAGAGCCATGCGTGCAAACATGCCGTAGCGCACCTGTTTGAAGTAGGCAGCTCTTGGATCGTCGTCAACTTCAGGAGCAATTTCATTTACACGAGGAAGAGGATGCAGGACAATCATATCATTACGGGCAAGACGCATTTTTTCCTGATTAAGAATGTAGCTGTCTTTAAGGCGGATATAATCCTGCTCGTTAAAGAAGCGTTCTTTCTGAACACGTGTCATGTAAAGAATGTCAACATCACCAATAACATCTTCCAGACGCTCAGCTTCCATATATTCAATGCCAGCCGGTTCAAGAATGTCTTTCGTTATATATTCTGGAACTTTAAGTTCGTTTGGGCTGATAAATATAAACTTATTGTTCTTGTAGCGGCTCATTGCTTTTGCAAGGGAGTGAACTGTACGGCCAAACTTAAGGTCACCACAGAAACCGATTGTATGACCTTCAAAGCCACCCTGCAAAGCACGTATTGTAAGCATATCTG
>CAMVEQ010000036.1:0-25792 GCA_947166545.1 uncultured Treponema sp.
CTACTTCCGTAGACATTGAAGCCGACGTAATGAAAGAAGTAACAATATCAATTCATAGACTTACTCATTATACAATTCAGCTTCATAATAATGCGGCAGTTGCTCCTCTTTCTGTGGAAGTTAGTAACGGTGAAAAGCTCCCAAAACCTGCAAATCCAACTAATTCAAACTTAAATTTTGAGTTTGCAGGTTGGTTTGTTGGTACTACAGGTGCCGATGGTGCCGTAACCTATGCATCTTCGGCATACAATTTTGACACTCCTGTTTCATCAGAGTTTAATCTTTATGCAAAGTGGGTATATAAGAGTTCATCCTTTGCTGGAGCCCTTGCGGAATTCACCGGTACAACATTTAAGGCAAATACTCCAAGTACTCCTTATACTGTAAGTCTTTCTGGGCTGTCTGATTCTGACTGTGCAACTCTTGCAAGCCTGATTGGCGGTGCTACAAACAAAGGGGTGTACATAAATCTTGATTTGTCTGGCAGTGGTATAACTTACATACCTGATGGTGCTTTTAATGCTGATACCAATTCTGCTCTTGCAACATATCTTAGAGGTGTTGTAGTTCCTAATGGAGTTACATGTATTGGTCATAATGCATTTAAGGGATGTACAAATCTGTCTGGCAATGTAACGATACCTACTGCTTGTACAGATCTTGGGCAGGCTATATTTGCAGGAACAAATGTTACTTCCTTAACGGATGCTGGAGGTCGCAACTGGCACAGGTGCTGGGTTGATCATGGAACTACTAATGATGGTAACGCTTGGGGGCCAGCTCCTTTAGATGTTAATGTTCTAAATCAAACTTGTACGTCACCTTCGTCATATCAGTACATCTATACGCTTTAGTAAGATAAAAAAGCCTGTACTTCGCATTGAAGCACAGGCTCGCTATGAGTGAGCCTGTTTGTTCTTATGTTGTACTAAGTACTATTTGCTTTGTGAAGTTGAAAGTTCATTTTTTAAATCTTCAAGTGTAATGACAAAATATGAGTTATTATTGCCGATTTGCTTTTTTACACCCGAAGAAACTCCATTCTTTGCAAAGATCATAAAGTATTTATTCGGACGATTCATGCAAAGTGAAGCGTCTTGTAAATCTTTCAGCTCCTTTTCATTAAACTTATCTTCTGTATATTTACATTCACAAAAAAGTACATTGCTGTCGTCAAATGCCAAAATGTCAATTTCTTCCTGCTTTTTCAGGACAGGGTTATTTCCCCACCAACGTCCAAGATTTTCTGCAAAAAAAGGCATTTTCCCATTATAAAATTGTTCTTTTAAGTAAGTTTCACAAATTGCCTCGAATCTGTGTCCTATAAAAGTATTGAGCTTTTCTTTTGTAAATTCCCTTTCATAATAAAGTTCTGGAGAAATAAGTCCGTTCAGCATATTATGTTTTTTAAAAATGAACATGAAATAAAACGAAAAATAATTGTCACAAATTGAATAAAGAGTATTTCTTGTGTTCTGTTTTTCTCCACATGGAATTTCTTTCTTAATAAAACCAAGGTTGCAAAGTACATTCAGATATTTTGCAACCTTTGCAGGTTCTTCACCAACTTTATCTTTTATCGTATTGAAGGTTGAAGCTCCTGCATTAATTGCAAGCATTATGCTTTTATAAAAGTAAGTCTCTTTTAGTTCCATTCTTAAGAGTGTCTCGATTTCATTGAAAAGTACCCCTGTCGTAGAAAGACAGTTTTTAATTATATTTTCTTTTATTGAATGGGTATCATTAAAAAGTGACAGATAAAAAGGAATTCCTCCAAGTATTGAGTATGCTGTTACAGACTGCTCGTCATTGTAATTCGGAAAAAATTCCCTTGCTTCTTTATAAGTAAAAGGAAGGAGCTTCAGTTCCGCCGTTTTACGTCCGTAAAGAGGTTTTGAAGAATTGACAATTATCTCTTCAATTACAGAAACTTCAGAACTACAAAGAATTAAAAATATGTTTTTATTTTTAAGGATTGTATCTATTGCAATCTGTAAGCCAGAGTCATAAGCTGGATTTGAATTGTAAAGATAAGTAAATTCATCGATTATTATGATAAGTCTTTCTGTAAAGTCTCTATTCTTTATAAAAGAGTAAACATCAGTCCATCTTTCAAAAGAATTTAAAAAATCTCCTGCATTTAGAACCTTGTTTAGTTCCTCACAGAAATTTTGTACATTTATTTTTTCCGAGGATTTATCGCCAGTGAAATAGACAGCATTATTTTGATGAAGCCTTGCAAAATGACTGAGTAAATAGGATTTACCAACTCTGCGTCTTCCATGCATAATCAACATTTCAAATTTTGGGGATTTATAAAGCTCATTCAAAAAATTAAGTTCTTTTGTTCTTCCGATGAAAAGTTCTTCTGTCTGCATTGTAATTTACTCCAGATTAATTTACTCTAGAGTAAATTATATTACACTTAATGTATTAATTCAATCAAAATCAAATTTGCAGTTTTAGGCATGGAAGTTTCAACTTTTTAACATCATTTTTTCGCTTATTGCATATATACTTAAAACATTGTAGTATTAGTACATTCACAGCATAATACAATTTATATTAATGGAAGGAAATTGTTATGAAAATATCTGGTTCTCGTGTTGTTGTTGAGTGTCTTGTTGAGCAGGGCGTTGATACAATTTTTGGATACCCTGGAGGAGCAATTCTTAATGTTTATGATGAGCTTTACAAGAATTCTGACCGCATTAAACACATTTTGACCGCACACGAGCAGGGAGCATCCCATGCTGCTGACGGATATGCACGTTCAACTGGAAAAGTTGGCGTTGTTTTTGCAACAAGTGGCCCTGGAGCAACAAACCTTGTTACTGGCATTGCTACAGCTTACATGGATTCAAGTCCAATTGTTGCAATTACCTGCAATGTTCCTACATCTCTCATTGGACGCGATTCTTTTCAGGAAATTGATATTACTGGTGTTACCATGCCAATTACAAAGCACAACTTCATGGTACACGATGTAAAGGATTTGGCAGATACAATCCGCGAAGCATTCTTGATAGCAAAAAGCGGACGTCCTGGTCCTGTACTTATTGACATTCCAAAAGAAGTTACTGCTGCCGAGGTTGAATTTGAACCAAAGCCTGTAGCTGTAGAAAGCCGTGAATCTTACAATAAATTTACAGATGAAGACCTTAAGGCCGCAGCTGCAATCATCAACAGTTCTGAACGTCCTGTAATTTATGCAGGTGGCGGCATAAACATGAGTAATGCAAGCAAGGAGCTTTTGGAATTTGCAGAAAAGGCAGATATCCCGGTTTCTGAAAGCCTTATGGCTCGCGATGCATTTCCTGCAAATCATCCTTTGTGCACTTGGATGGTTGGTATGCACGGTACTAAAGCCAGCAACATGGCCATTACAGAAAGTGATCTTGTTATTGCACTTGGCTCACGTTTCAGCGACCGCGTAATTTCTGATGCTTCAAAATTTGCTGCTAACAGTAAGGTGTTCCATATAGACATTGACCCTGCGGAAATTAACAAGAACATTCCTACTGCAGGTTCTTTGGTTGGTGATGTAAAGTGTATCCTGCAGAAGCTTTTGCCTTTGATTGAAAACAAAAAGCGTACTGACTGGGTAAATCAGGTTCAGGCTTGGAAAAAAGAGTATCCTGAATGTTATGATGTAAAGCCAAAGGATTCTATTAATCCTAAGTTTATATGTGAATATATTCATAAGGTTGCAGGAGATGATGCATTCATTACTACAGAAGTAGGTCAGCATCAGATGTGGGTGGCTCAGTTCTACCCGTTTGCAAAACCTCGTACCTTCATTACATCTGGTGGTCTTGGAACAATGGGCTTTGGAACAGGTGCAGCAATGGGCATTCAGTTTGCAAATCCAAAATCTCGTGTAATTCATATTGCAGGAGATGGTTCTTTCCGCATGAACTGTAATGAGCTTGCAACAATTCAGCATTATAATCTTCCTATTATAATAGTTGTAGTAAATAACGGTACTTTGGGTAATGTCCGCATGTGGCAAAAGCTGTTCTACGGTAAACGCTACAGTCAGACAACACTTGACTTTGGTCCAGACTGGGTAAAACTTGCAGAAGCTTATGGCATTGACGGCTACAGAGCTGGTAATGCAGATGAGTTTGCAAAGGTTTTTGATGCTGCATTTAAGAGCGGCAAGCCTGCTGTTATTGACGCTAAGGTTGATATTGATGAAATGGTTCTTCCTATGGTTCCCGGTGGAAAAGCTATTTACAATCAGATAATGAGCGTAAGCAAAGAAATTCAAAGCTAACCTGTTATAATTAGAGTTTATGCTTTCTTTTTTACATAAAAAGGGGTATACTTGTTTTATTATTATTTAACGGGAGTGTGTGATGGCTACAGATATTCATGAGTCTGGTGAAGATTACCTTGAAGCTATTCTTATGTTGCAGAAAAAAAACGGAGCAGCTCGTGCTGTTGATGTTGCAAAGCATCTTAATGTTTCAAAACCTAGTGTAAGCAGGGCTATGTCCGTTCTTGAAGAAACTGGATATGTCACTGTTGGAGAGACTAGCTTTTTACAGCTTACTGCAAAAGGAAAATCTAAGGCTAATGAAATTTATAGCCGTCATGTTCTGCTTACTAACTTTTTACAGAAGATTGCAGGAATAAGTGCCGAGCAGGCAGAAGAAAATGCCTGCCGCATTGAACATGATATAGATGCTGATGTTAAAAAAGGCATTGAACGCTGGATGAAGGAAAATTCTTAATTATGGAAAAACAGTCTACAGAGCATGGTGCTCTTACTGGCGATAATCACAAGGCATTGTGGAGCGGACGTTTTGCGGAAGGTCCTGATGCCGCTGCTGTTGAGTTTGAGACATCAATTTATGTTGATGAACGCATGGCTCTGGATGATATTCACGGTTCAATAGCCCATGCTAGTATGCTGGGCGAACAGGAAATTATAAGTAAGGATGAGGCAGAACAGATTGTCTGTGGCCTTAAACAGATAGAAAAAGATCTTGAAAATGGAAGCATTTCCATTGATTACAGTGCGGAAGACATTCATTCTTTTATTGAGGCAACTCTTACTGACCGCATAGGCGAAGCTGGTAAAAAGCTTCACACAGGACGTAGCCGCAATGATCAGATTGCTTTGGATGAACGTCTTTACCTGCGCCGTGTTATTCCTCTTTTACAGGACGAAATCATTACATTAATAGAAGCTCTTGTTGCTATTGCCGAAAAACATACGCATACTTTGCTTACTGGCTATACCCACATGCAGCATGCTCAGCCTGGCACTCTTGCACAGCATTTGCTTGCATGGGCTTTTATGCTGGAACGTGACTGGAGCAGGCTTAGCGGTTCTTTGAACCGCATAAGTAAGTCGCCGTTGGGAAGCGGTGCTTTGCAGGGCAGTACTTTGCCTTTGAACAGGGAAGCTGTTGCTCAGACTCTTGGCTTTGCTGGTGTAACTGATAATTCTTTAGACAGTGTTTCTGACAGGGATTACTGCATTGAATTTACTTCTGACTTTGCAATGCTTCAGGCTCACCTTAGCCGCATGTGTGAAGAAATTGTATTGTGGTCTACCACAGAGTTTCACTTTATTGATTTGAGTGAAAAATGGTCTACAGGCAGTTCTATTATGCCGCAAAAGAAAAATCCTGATTTTGCAGAGCTTATTCGCGGACGCACTGGTAAGGTGTATGGCGATTTAATAAATCTTCTTACAATGGTAAAAGGTTTGCCTTTGGCTTATGACCGTGACATGCAGGAAGATAAAGAGCCTTTGTTTGATGCACTTGATACTGTAGAAGCAAACCTTAAAGTTTTTACTGCAATGATTTCTTCTGCAAAGTGGAACACAAAGGCAATGGCAGAAAGCTGTGAAGGTGGTTTTGCAAATGCTACAGATGTTGCTGAATATCTGGTACGCAAGGGCATGCCTTTTAGAACAGCTCATGGTGTGGCGGCTTCTGCTGTGCGCCGTGCTATAGATGCGGGATTGTCTAGAATAGAAGATTTGAAAATTGATGTGCTGAAAGAATGTTCTCCATTGATTGACAATGATATATATGAAAAGATAACCCCTGCTGCATGTATGGAAAACCGTAAGACAACAGGAGGTCCTTCTCCTGAGTGTACGGCTGTGCAGATAAAAAAACTGAAAGATTTTTGTTCTGAAAATAAATCTTACGGGCAAAAAAATTAGGAGTAAAATATTATGAAAGCTAGAAGTTTTGTTGCTGTAGTTGCTGCTGCTGTTGTTGTTGCAACAGGTTTTGTTTCTTGTTCAAAGAAAAAGGTTGAAGAAAAGAATACTTTTGTTCTTGGTCTTGACGATTCTTTCCCTCCTTTGGGATTCAGAGATGAAAACAATAATATTGTAGGTTATGATATTGATCTTGCAAAAGAAGTTGCAAAACGTATGAACAAGGAACTTGTCTGCCAGCCTATAGACTGGGCTGCAAAAGAGCAGGAACTTAACACAAAGAAAATTGACTGTATTTGGAATGGTTTTACAATGACTAAGGAACGTCAGGAAGCAATGGCTTTTACAAAGCCTTATCTTGATAATGCTCAGGTTGTTGTTGTTCGTGCAGATAGCGGCATAAAGACTCTGTCTGGTCTTGCAGGAAAGGTTATTGGTGTTCAGTCTGGTTCTTCTGCAGAAGATGCTCTTAATGAAAATGAATCTTTCAAAAAATCCTTGAAATCTATTGTTGAGTTTAAGGAAAACATTACTGCACTTAATGATCTTGAAATAAAGAATGTTGACGGTGTTGTTATGGATCAGGTTGTTGCAAATTACAGCATAAAGCAGACTGGTCGTGATTATATAGTTCTTTCGGAAGGTCTTGCAAACGAAGAGTATGGTATTGCATTCCGCAAAGATGATGTTGAACTTCGCGATAAAGTTCAGTTGATTCTTGAAGAAATGGAAAAAGACGGAACCGTTGCTACAATTTCAAGTAAATGGTTCGGTAAAAATATGTCTGTAATAGGTAGATAACTGTGGGCAAGCTGATTGTCGCAATGCTTAGGAGTACTGGCGTAACACTTGAAGTGTTTGCCCTTACTCTGCTGTTTTCTGTTCCACTGGCACTTGTAATTATGCTTGGACGAATGTCCAAAGTAAAGATTATTGCGAAAGTTGTGGATGTTTTTCTTCTTATAATTCGCGGCACTCCGCTTATGCTTCAGCTTATATTTGTTTATTTTGCGCCTCCAACTCTGTTTAAATGGGGTTTGGGGCGTTTTACTGCTGCAATTGTTGCCATGGTTATTAATTATGCTGCATATTTTGCGGAAATATATCGTGGCGGCATTCAGTCTATCCCTGTGGGGCAATATGAGGCTGCTAAGGTTTTGGGCTTTACTAAAGTTCAGACATTCTTGCGTATAATAATGCCTCAGGTTGTAAAGCGTATTCTTCCTGCAATGGGTAATGAAGTTATTACTCTTGTAAAGGATACTGCTTTGGTTCAGGTTTTGGGCGTTGCAGAATTGTTTCATGTTGCACAGACGCAGAGTGGACGTCTTGTAAGTGTTACACCGCTTTTTCTTGCCGGTCTTTTCTATTTTATAATGAACTGGGGTGTCTCAAAGTTCTTTGATGTTGCGGAGAAAAAACTTGACTACTACAAATGATATAATACGTGTTGAAAATCTGAGTAAAAGATTTGGCGCCCTTGAAGTAATTAAGAACATTTCTTTTTCTGTTCACAAAGGTGAAGTTCTTGGCATTATTGGTCCTAGCGGTAGCGGAAAGTCTACTCTGTTGCGATGCATCTGTCAGTTAGAGACGGTTTCTGGCGGTTCTGTTTCAATTTGTGGAAAGAGCATGGTCAGTGAAGGCGTTTATTCTGATAAAAACACTCTCAGAAGCATTGGTCTTGATGTTGGGCTTGTGTTCCAGAACTTTAACTTGTTTCCGCATTTTTCTGTTCTAAGAAATATTACTGAGGCTCAGAAAATTGTTCTTGGTAAGAATGAAGAGGAATCTGTTGCTGTTGCAATGGAGCTTCTTAAAAAGATGGGGCTTGAGTCTAAAGCCGACAGTTATCCTTGTCAGCTTTCTGGTGGTCAGCAGCAGCGTGTAAGTATTGCCCGTGCTTTAGCTCTTCATCCGCAGGTGTTGTTTTTTGATGAGCCGACTTCTGCCCTTGACCCTGAATTGACGGGGGAAATTCTTGCTGTTATAAGAGACTTGGCAAAAGAAAAGATGACAATGGTTGTTGTTACTCATGAAATGTCTTTTGCACGCGATACCAGCGATAGCATTCTGTTTATGGATGGCGGTGTAATTGTAGAGCAGGGTAATCCTTCTGATGTAATTAATTCCCCAAAAGAAGAGCGCACAAAAGCCTTCCTTCGCCGCTTTCTTGAAAATTAAAAATGGAGTTTTGTCGCTCTTAATGCGGCAAAAACTCCATTTCTACATTGACTAAATCTATATTTTACAATATCATAATTGCTCATGCTAGACTAGGGATAATTCTAAGCGTTGCCTAGAACTAGATGGCATAATACTTTTAGGCTGACAAATTCAGCCTACGGAGGACAATCAAGTGGTAAAAATCAGACTTAAGAAGTTTGGTACTAAGAAGCGCCCTGATTATCGTATTGTTATTCAGGATGCTCGTAAGCCTCGTGATGGTGTTACAGTTGAAGAAATTGGACAGTATCACCCAATCGCAGCAGAAGGTAGCCAGGTATGCTTCAACGAAGAGCGTGCAAAGTACTGGCTTAGCGTTGGTGCACAGCCAACTGACATTGTAAAGAAAATCTTTAATTCAAAGGGTCTTTCAGTAACTGGAAAATCTCTTGCCAAATAAGTTTCAGGGGGAGCAATAGGGAATGGAAAAAGACCTGATTGAATATATCGCAAAATCATTGGTCGATGATCCCGATGCAGTCTCTGTGACGGAAGCCGAAGGTGAGCGCGGATCTGTTCTTCAGTTAAGCGTATCCCAGGGTGATATTGGTAAAGTAATTGGCAAGTACGGTCGTATTGCAAAAGCTCTGCGTACTGTTTTGAGCGCGTATGCCAGCAAAGATGGTAAGCGTTACAGCCTTGAAATTCTGGACTGATGGCATCGTTGATGGTAGAACAGTTTGTCGTTGGAATTGTTCGTGGTACTCACGGTATTACGGGCGAGTTTAAAGTTGAAAGTACTTCCGGCGAGTATGCGCATTTTGCGGATATGGAAGAAGTAACCTTGACAGATGGTACTGAATCAAAACTTTTTAGGGTTGAATACACTCAGGAAGCCAGCAGTACACTGTACATGAAATTAGAGGGAATAAGCACACCTGAGGCTGCTGCTCAGTATAACAGGTGGCAAATCGTAGTTCCCCGAAAATACGCCCACCAGTTGCAGGAAGGTGAGTGGTATATTGAGGACTTGAAAGGGTGCTCAGTATGGTATGAAGAGGCGACAACGGAGAATACCGTTGGAATTGTCACAGACGTAAAGGAAGGCGGATCAGGTTATCTCGTTGAGATTTTGCTGTCCGAGAGTTGTACTCTTATTAGTGATGACGTCAAGTTTACAAAGAACGGAGCAATCCGTACTGTATATGTGCCTTTTGTAGATAATTTTATAAATAAGGCAGGTATTGACGTTCAGAATAAGAAGATGCAGCTGATGCACCTCTGGATTCTGGAGTAATTCCATGAAATTTACTGTGCTGACCTTGTTTCCTGATATTCCGCGTGCTTTTTTTGAAAATTCGATCATGGCAAAAGCGGTTGAACGGGGAATTATTGCCTACGATTTAGTGAATATCAGGGATTTTGCCTTTGATAGACACAAAACTTGTGATGACGCTCCTTATGGCGGAGGTGCAGGGCAGTTGTTGCTTCCTGAACCTTTAGGTCGGGCTTTGGATAGTGTAGAAGCTTACAAAAAGACGAAGCATGTTATTTATGTTACGCCTAGCGGTAAGCAGTTTTCACAGAAGAAGGCACGGCAGTTAAGCACGAAAGAAGAAATTGTCTTGATCTGCGGAAGATACGAAGGTATTGACCAGCGGATAATTGATTACTATGTGGATGAAGAAGTCTCTATTGGAGATTATGTTATGTCCAGCGGTGAAGTGGCAGCAACGGTTATTATTGATGCTGTTTATCGTCTTGTTGAGGATGTAATAACACAGGAATCTTTAGACGAAGAAAGCTTTTCGGGCAGCCTTTTGGAATATCCCCAGTATACAAGGCCAAGTGTATACAAGGGCATGAAAGTACCAGAAGTTCTTACTAACGGGAATCATGAAGAAATCCGAAAGTGGCGACTTAGAAAGAGCCTGCAGAAAACTCTGAAAAATAGACCTGATCTTATTCAGAATGCAAGAATGACGGGTACTCTTTCTGACGAAGCAGAAAAAATGATCGAAGAACTTGCGGAATTCGTTACATATAAAAATGACCGCAAGCAAAGCCGAATGCTTAGGTCCGTGCAGGAAAGACTGAAACGAAAAAAGGCTGAAGCAGAAGGCACTGAACAGGAGAATTAAAATGGATATTATCAATACCATTGAAGAAAGACAGAAGAAGGCAAATGCTGAAAACTTCAAAGTTGGTGATACTGTAAAAGTTCACTTTGAGATTGTTGAAGGAAAGACAAAGCGTATTCAGATTTTTGAGGGTCTTGTACTCTGCTTTAAGAATACAGGTGTACGCAAGACTTTCACAGTACGCAAGGAAAGCTACGGTGTTGGTGTAGAGCGTGTTTTCCCACTCCACAGCCCACGTGTAATCAAGGTTGAACTTGTTCGCCCAGGTAAAGTACGCCGTGCAAAGATTTACTATGTACGTGACAAGATTGGTAAGGCTGCTAAGATTAAGGAGCTTATTGGACCTAAGGCTCAGGCTCAGTTTGCAGCTAACCGTGCAGCATATCAGGCTGCAGATGCAGAAGAAGCTAAGCTCAAGGCTGAGTTGAAGGCTGCAAATGCATCAGCAAGTGCAAATAAGGATGCTAAGAAAAAGAAATAATTTCTGATTCTTTATGAAGCCCTTCATCGTTTGATGAGGGGCTTTTTTTTTGACAAA
Source organism: uncultured Treponema sp. (assembly GCA_947166545.1). Classification (GTDB taxonomy): domain Bacteria; phylum Spirochaetota; class Spirochaetia; order Treponematales; family Treponemataceae; genus Treponema_D. Next base: position 11,036 of record CAMVEQ010000036.1, read on the forward strand.
AATAAATGATGTGATATACTGAATGGTATGACTCAAACTTCTGCAAAAAGAAAAATAGAATGTTCTTCAATTCAATTAGGTGTATGTTTTAGTGCTCCCGTTTATTTTGATGACGGGGAAAATATGTTTCTTTCTGCTAAAAATCCTGTAAAAAAGTATCATCTTAATGCCATTTCTCGCTGGGAAATTCCATTCCTTTTAACAGACGGCTATATTCTTTCGGAGAAAGAAGTTGCATCTATTGCAGATGAAAAGGCAAAAGCTGAGGATGTTTCTGCTCAGATGGAAGATGTTGACGCTTCTTTCTTTGGTATAACGGAAGATGACTGAAAAATCTTTGTCCACGCATGAAAAAGGGGTAATGGGCGAAGACAGGGCTGCAAGCTATCTTACCGAGCATGGATATACTATTGTTGACAGGAATTTCCGCATTCGTAGTGGCGAAATTGATATAATAGCTCAAAAAGATGATTACCTCATTTTTGTTGAAGTGAAGTCTTTACCTCACGGAGACATCGATACCCTTTCTTCTGAATTAGGAATAAGAAAGCAACAAAAGATAATTAAAACAGCTAAATATTATCTGCAAAACCATCGACAATATAATTACCAGTACATTAGGTTTGATGTTCTAGCTTTGGATGTCGCGGGACTTGAACCTGTATATCATATAATTAATGCTTTTTCGGAGTAAGAAAAAATATGCCGATAAAAAAAATTATTGATCCTCATAAAATCGTTCCGCCGCGCATCAAGGAGCTACAGGAAAAGATTAATGATAAGGATTATGTAGATAACGCTGTAGAGCGTATTGCCTCTGTTATTAGCCGCCATATAGCAGAAAGTCAAACTTTTGCGGAGAAAACGTATGTCCTGCGATAAAAATATATTTTCTGTAAACAGGTAGAAAATTTGTTTTTATTTGAATATACTTATATTGTATGAGTAGAGATAGACGTTCAAGAAAAAGAAACGGCAATAATTGGAAAAATAATTTTTCAAATGAGTCTTCCCGCAATAGTGGAAAACGCGGGAATGACGGTAGAAATCAAGGAAATAAAAAATCTGTTTCTGTGTATGCAGTTTCTCCTGAGCAGATTCGTGCTGATGAGGAAGCTATTTCTGCTTTCAAAACTTCAAATCGACCTGTGTGCGAGTACTGCGGTCTTCCTATAGCCGATTTAGCTACTGCCGTAGAGAATAAAAAGAGCGGGAAGCCTATTCATTTCGACTGTGCAGTGGGCATTCTTTCTGAACAGGAAAAGCTGTCAGAAGGTGAACGCATTACATATATTGGTCAGGGACGTTTTGGCATTCTTTATTTTGCAAATCCTCATGATATGAAGCATTTTACAATAAAAAAGATAATTGATTGGGAAGATAAAGACAAAAAGCCTGAATGGCGTGATCAGATGGCTGATTTATACAGTCACATAAGATAGTTGGTTTAATTTCCTGTTGCAAAAAAAATTAAAATAGTATAATATAGTTGCACATAAGCCAGGATGGTGGAATTGGTAGACACAAGGGACTTAAAATCCCTCGACAGCTAATACCGTCGTGCCGGTTCGATTCCGGTTCCTGGCAAAAAAGCTTTCTGTTTTATTAAACAGAAAGCTTTTTTTATGTCCTTTATTCTATATTATTGTGTCATTAATTCTTCCAGCTTTTTAGCTGAATCTTGTATTCTTTGTGCCAATGCTTCCAGAGATTGAACTGTATGTGTAAGTGTTTCTGTATGTGTAGAAATGTTTGAGCTAGCTTCATTTACAGCTTCTGATGCACGGAACAGCTCTTCCATGTTGCCCATAACCTGTGATGCAAAGGAACTTTGATTAGCGACTTCGTTTTTCATGCGTATGGCAGACATGGAAAGTGCTTCTGATTCTTCCGAAACGGCTTTACCTGCTCTACGCTGCTCTTTCATGCCTTCTGCCGCTACAGAAACTTTTTCCGCACTTTCCGTTGCTCCATTTTTTATCATGTCCAGTGTAGAATTTACTTTGTCTGTAAGGGTTACACCTCCATCGATAGCATGAATAACGGATGTAATGATTTCCCCGATTTTAGCAGACCAGCTGGCACTCTTTGCTGCAAGGCTTTTGATTTCGTGTGCAATAACCGCAAAACCTTTTCCCGCTTCTCCTGAATGAGCCGCTTCAATGGATGCATTCATTGAAAGCAAGTCGGTCTGCTGGGCAAAATCGTCAAGTGTTGTAACAACAGAAAGAATCTCATTTGATGAGTTCTGTATGCTTTTCATAAGCTCAAAGAGCTTTTTCATGTCCTGGTTTCCGATGTTTGTCATGGAACTTAAAGAGTTTGTAAACTCTGCTGCATTTGAAATGCCTTCGCCGACTGTTTCAATGCCGTCCATAACCTGTTTTGTTCCCTGTGCCGATTTTTCAATGCTTGCAGAGGAAATGTCAAATTCGTTTTTCATGCGGCAAAGGAAGTCTGTAAGGGCTTTTACCGCTGTTGCGGTTTCTTCACGTATTCTTGTCTGCTCTTTAAGGGCTTCATTAATTACTTCAACTTTTTGGCGAGACTGCAAAGCCGCTTCTGTAACGCCTTCTACAGAGCGTTCAAGTTCATTTGCAATCTGAGTGGTTTCTTTTGCCATCTGCTTTGCTGTGTCGAAAATTTCTGTAAGACGGCTGTGCTGTGTTGCTGTTTTTTTAGCAAGTATCACAACTTTTTTCTGGTCGTTTGAACTGTGAATGCTTAAAGTAAGGAAAATTGAAAGGTTCAGAATGAAGAATGCAATGCCCTGCAACCACATGAACGGCATTTTTCCTGTGAATGAATATATTACATCATAGAGCGAAAGTACACTGGCTATTGTTAGACCTACAAGAATGTACAGGGCATAATCTTTTTTCTGCCGGAAAGCTTCGGCAGAAATTGTAAAGCCGTAAATGATTACGCCGACAAGCGGAAGCAGGAAAAGCAGGAACAAAAGGTTCTGCATGTCGTTGCTTTTTATGCTTGCCAAATATATTCCGTATGTAAACACATCGAAAATGAGTGCTACTATGAGCATGAGCTTTACTTTTCTGCCACGGAAGAAGCTGTTTAAGAATAGTGTCATAAAACTCATGCTGACAGGAAGACTGGCTCTTGCAAGTACACGATGCAGGCTGTATGGAATGAATATATTTTCTGCACCCAGATCATAGAAGTAGAAGCTTATGAAAAACAGCGTTAAGGCAAAAAAGAGATATGTAAAATCTTTTGTATTGCCCAAAAACAATAATATTGAATATGCCATGAGGAACAGACAGATTATTGTCATGATAATAAAGATTCTTTCTGTAAAAAGTTCATGAATGTGTGTTTCAAAATATGCTTCTGCGGCATTGTCTAATGTAAGTTCTGAAAATTTGAAGTTTTCAGTAACTCCCTGAACTTTAAATGCAATGCACACTTGATTGTCTGCAATACAGTTTTGAGGAATCAGCATTTCTGTAAGGCGTTCTGTACGTATGCAGATGTTAGGTTTAAATCTTCCGACTGTTCCTATGTAAACTCCGTTTGCATATACTTCAACGGCGGCGTTTACTTTATGTATTCCCAGCCATACTTGGTTATTACTGAGAGCTTTAGGAATTTGCAGTGTTTTGCGTATAAAGAAATACTGGCTGTTTTTTGAAAAATAAACATTATTTGTTATTGATTCGCAATCTTCCCAATGGCTGTCATCGAAATCTGGCTTTTCCCAGTCATTAATAGAGTCTCCGCCTTTGATTTTCCAGTCGGAAGAACAGTCTAGTGATATTTTGTTTTCTTGTGAACATGATGAAAACAGTATTGTCACTGCAATAATGAATGGAACGATAAACTTTTTCATATCTTTCTCCAATAGATAATAGAATGAGTTTTTTTCTTATGGTATATAAAAATCCACCGATTGAGAATACTGTTAATCTTAAAAAAATTCAATAATGATGTTGATTCAAAAGTCACACGAGTTTTGTTTGCAAAAGAGTTTGTTTTGCGTTAAACTTAAACGATATGTTTTTGAAAAAAGTTTTTATGATCGGATTGCTTGTATTTTTGACGCTACCATTTCTTGCTGCAGACAGCCTTGAAACTCATTTTAATTCAAATCTGTCTTTAGACGACAAGGCAAGCCTTATAGCAGGAGCAATGCTTGTCCGCACTTGCTCTTCTGCAAAAAAGCTCAGCGGCTTAAAAAATGAAGCTGTAATGCAGTCTGTCTTGAATGAAATTACTTCTTTTAAGCCTAACTATATTGCAGAGGTCATAAAAATATATCCTGTTAAAGAAGATGATGATTTTGTTACTAAGTTTGCCAATATGATGACGAATATCCCTGCTGAATTTACTATTCCATATTATTCTTCTGAAGCAAAAAAAGAAATGACACTTTCCCTGACATATAAAAATCTGACGAATGATGTAAACGGTAGCCTGTCAAATGCCACTTCTGATTTTACTATGTCTCCGTTTGGGCTTATAAGTACGGCAATTCATACGGAATGTTCTGACTATACATATTGGTACAACCTTACGAATACGAATAAAATAAAATACAAAGATTTTATTACCTGCGTGGGTAAAGGAAACATGAAACTTTCCCTCGCATTATTTAAAAGCGATGATTATTGGGTTGTGTACGGCTTTGTTGCCGCAGATGCCCCAAGCATCTTCTTTATACGCAAGAAAGTCGAAGCTGCCATAGTTGAAAGGGCTCAAGCTTTCTGTTCGTATTTCTTTACCCAGCTGGATTAACAGGGTATTTGGTGTTTAAAAAGGCTGACGGCTTTCTTTACGATAGACATAAAGAAAGCCGTCAGCCTTTGTTTTTTATCTTATGACATTTCATGACCCACGCGCGAATCGAACGCGCAACCTGCAGCTTAGGAGGCTACCACTCTATCCAATTGAGCTAGTGGATCAAAAAAAATTACAGGACAGAAATTCTGCCCTGTATTAAATATAAATAAAATTAACTATTTGTCCTTTGCACGTTCTACGAATGAACCATCGCGTGTATCAATAACAATGCGGTCATCTGTGTTGCAGAACAATGGTACTTTTACTTCTACACCAGTATCAAGTGTTGCTGGCTTCAAAGATTTTCCTGAAGTATCGCCCTTTACACCTGGTTCACAGTATGTGATTGTTCTTGTGATGTTTACTGGAAGTTCAACACCAACAGCCTTTCCTTCATAGAATGTAACCATGATATCATAGTCATCATCTGGAGAAATGAATCCACCCTTGTCTCCGAGGTCATCTTTTTCAAGAAGAATCTCGTCGTAAGTTGTCTGATCCATAAAGTGGAATGTGTCACCATCAACATAAGAAAGTCTTACATTCTTTTCATCAAGTTCTACATCTTCGAACTTTTCACCAGCATCAACACCGAGATCCTGTGTACTGCCTGTAAGGATATTCTTTACACGGAGATTTACCGTAATACCAGCACGACCACCCTTCTGACCAAGGAGCTTCTGAACCATGAATGGTGAGCCTTCGTACATGAATACTGAACCTACTCTAATTTCATTTGTTGATATCATATCTCTATCTTCCTAATAAAAAAAGTATTCAAACATTATAAAAATGCTCTGATATTATATAAATAATCTATTAAAATTGCAACTGTTTCATGTAATCCAGCAGGTTTTCTGCCATGTTTCCGTTTTTCAAAAGCATTTCTGAAAATGCAGTAAACCCCTTTTTTAATACGTCTGACTTGCAAAAATATTCTGTATATGGAATTTCTTTCTGAGTTTGCTGGTCTAACGCATCCAGAACTTCTTGTGCTTCTTTTCCCACAGTCTGCTCTGGTCTTCTGTTAAAATTAATCATGCAGGTCTGTATGAGTTTAAATTCTTGTTCTGAAAAAAAAGGTTTCATTCGTTTTAGAAGGGCATCAACCTTTACCAGCTGAAATTCCTCGTCCTGCTTATATGCATGCCACAAAAATGGAACGCCACAAAGACATGCCCGTGCAAAAGAATCTTCACCGCGTATTATTGCAAAGTCTGCACAGCATAAAAGTGCGTCCCATGCCGTCTGCGGAAGATATGGCAGGCTGACGGTCTGTAAATGAAAACCTGCTTTTTCTGCTGCAGTCATAAATGGTTTCTGGCTTAGTCCGGGTGCTGCAAAAACGCATACGTCTTTTTTACATTCAGCCTGAGCTTGTACAAGAGCTTTTACAATAGGAGCAAAATCCTGTTCATAAGTAAAGATTACAAATTTAAGCAGGTTTTCATTGCTCAGTTTTGAAAAATCCTGTTCTGTTAGAAATGGAGCTACCTTTTGCAATGCCAAGTCTCTATTATTACGGCTTTCCATAAATGGAGGATCCAGAATGAGACCTCCTGTTTTACTTGTAAAGCCAGGCATGAAATTCATTTTTTTTACAAACATTGAACGGGTTGCACTTTTTAAAAGATGAAAACCATCCGCCCATTCTTCTGCTGTTAAATATTCAACATTGATGATGTGTATGATTTCTTTTGTAGTGTTCCGTTCTGGCGTGAATAATATATTTTCAAGCCATTCAGGACGTATGCACTGAAAACACTGCAGAATAATCCGCGGATGGTGGGCTGTAAAAAAATCCGTACATACCTTTGCATTGTTCCAGTCTATTACAGTCCAACCGTTATATTCCTGCAAGGAAATGGTCGGATTAATTTCAGGAGCCATCTGCGCAAAGGATGCAAGATTACTTACAACAAGTGTAAGTTTGAGTTCTTTAGAAAGAGCCGTAAGAGCTCGTGACAGTCGGTATACCACACCGATGTCACCATAATTATCTACTACATCACATAAAAGCGTTACGTCCATGTGGCGATTATATAATTTTTTTAATTTTTTTTCCAATTTCTGTACAAAAATGATGGATCTACAGCAATTACATAGATAGAGGTTTATATGAAAATATATAGTTTTTCACCATTTGGTTATGAAGGCTCTCTTGTGAGTGTGGAAGTTGATTTGCGACGTGGCATTCCTGCAGTGGATATTGTAGGACTGGCCGATGGAGCAGTAAAAGAATCTCGGGAACGGATGCGCAGTGCCATCAGGAACAGCGGTTTAGAATTTCCTCCAGAAAGAGTGCTTATAAGTCTTTCGCCAGCAGACTTAAAAAAGGAAGGTGCTGGTTTTGATTTAGCTGTAGCCATGTCTGTTCTTGCTGCAAAAGAAGAAAGTTCTGAAAACCGAATTTTCTCAGATGATGACGTTCTGGTTATTGGTGAACTGGAACTTAATGGTAAAGTCCGTCCCGTAAAAGGAATTCATGCCGCTGTAAGTACAGCTTATGCCAGCGGAATAAGGCTGTGCATTGTTCCTTCTGCAAATGCGGAGGAAGCTCGGGAAGTTTGTGGCATGAAGGTATTTGGTGCAGAAAATCTTCTTGAAGCTTTTCATGCATTAGGAAAGAGTGAATATTTTACGGAAAAGAAACTGTCTGAAAATGAAACTCTTGATAATGAGCTTACAGAAGATGTTGTTGTTGTTAATGGCGTTCCTTTTACTGCTGTTACACCAGAGTATGAATATGCTGATGTAAAAGAACAGGATTTTTTTATCCGCGGATTGCAGATAGCTGCTGCAGGAGGTCATAATCTTCTTGCATTTGGGCCTCCTGGTTGTGGCAAAACTCTTTGCATTCAAAAGTTCCCTGCATTGTTACCGCTTCTTACAAAAGAAGAAAGCCAGCCTGTAACAAGAATCTATTCAATTGCAGGACTGCTTTCTCCAAATCATTCTGTAATACGTACTTCGCCTTTCAGGCAACCGCACCAGACTGCCAGTGTTGAAGGCATTTGCGGAGGAGGAGTGCGATGCATTCCTGGTGAAATCTCTCTTGCTCATAATGGAGTTCTGTTTTTGGATGAAGCTGCGGAATTTAAGGGGACGGTATTGCAGATGCTTCGTGTTCCTCTTGAAAGTGGCAGCATTACTTTGAGCCGTGCTGGTAGAAGTACAGTGTTTCCTGCCAGATTTCAGCTGCTAATGGCTACTAATCCCTGTCCTTGTGGATATTACGGTTTTTCTGAAAAGTTATGTCTGTGCTCTAGCCGTTCCGTTGAACAGTATTGGAAAAAGTTTTCAGCTCCTCTTTTGGACAGAATTGATATTCGGGTTCAGGTGCAAAAAACTAAAAAATCCTGCCACCATCTTTCTACTGCAGAATTACGTGTTGGCATTGCTAATGCAACTGTTATTCAGCGGGAAAGGGCTGGAAAGAAAAATGCAAGTCTTTCTTCTGTTGAAATTGGGGAATACTGTAAATGTTCAAAAAAAGCCCAGCTTATTCTGGATGCATCTTCTGAAAAATATGGTTTTTCTCCACGTGCCGTATCTGGCTGTCTTAAACTGGCAAGAACTATTGCGGATATGGAATGTAAACAGCTTATAGACGAAAAATCTATGCAGGAAGCTGTTTTATATAGAAGTGTTTCTGGCGGAATTGAAGCGGGATTCGGTATGCTGTAAAAAAAATAACCTGTTCGGAAGCCTGATATTCCGAACAGGTTTAAAATAAAATTACCGGCTCTGAGACTTGAACTCAGACACGCTCGCGCGCAAAAGATTTTGAGTCTTTCGTGTCTACCATTCCACCAAGCCGGCAATATGTGAAGGAGTATATCAGATTACAATTTATTTATCAAGAGGGTTTGAGCAAATAAATTTATGAGGTTTATAAAATGAATGAAGTTCGATATAATTGGCTCATGTCTGCAATGAAAGACTTGTCCGTCCAACAATCGTTTATCTTTAATAGTAATATAGAATATTCTAGTGCATCCGAGCCAGAGCAGGTTTTGAAAGAGGTCTTTGGTTATGATTCGTTCCGTCCTTTGCAAAAGGAAATTATTCAGAACGTTCTTGATGGCCGCGATACCCTTGCTGTTCTTCCTACAGGAGGCGGAAAGTCTTTGTGCTACGAAATTCCAGCTCTTTTGCTGAATGGGCTTACCGTAGTTGTGTCTCCTCTTATTGCTCTTATGCAGGATCAGGTAATGCAACTGGAAGCTGTTGGTGTGCCAGCGGTTTTCTTAAATTCCTCTCTTGATTGGGATGCATATAAAAATGCCTGTGACAGAATTTATTGCGGAGAAATACGCCTTTTATATGTTTCGCCAGAAGGGTTGAATACTGAACGTATGCGAAATCTTCTTCACGCTAAGAACGTAAATGTAAAATGCATTACTATTGATGAAGCCCACTGTATTAGCGAATGGGGGCACGATTTCCGTCCCGATTACATGGAAATAGCAGCCGTTAGGGAACAGTTTCCTGCTGCTGTGTGTCTTGCACTGACTGCAACTGCAACAAAAGCTGTACGGAATGACATTATTACGCAGCTGCATTTGGAAAATCCTGCAGTACTGATTGCAAGCTTTAACCGCCCGAATCTGTTTTTGGAAGTAAAAGTAAAAAAGCATCCTTCTGAACAAGTTAGAGAGTTTTTGAACGAGCATAAAAACGAATGTGGTATTATCTATTGTTTTTCGCGGAAACAGGTGGACGAACTGACAGAATATTTAAAAGCACATGGATTTAATGCGGAAAACTATCATGCTGGTTTAACCGATTCCGTACGCACGGAGCATCAGCGGAATTTTATTACTGATAAAGTTGATATTATGGTAGCAACCGTTGCATTCGGCATGGGCATTAATAAGCCTGATGTACGTTTTGTAATTCATTACAACATGCCAAAGTCCATAGAGCAGTATTATCAGGAAATAGGGCGTGCGGGGCGTGACGGGCTTCCTTCCCATGCCCTTTTGCTGTACTCGCTTGGCGATTTGCACAAAATACGGTTTTTCTTTTCGGAAAAGGATGATCCTGAAAACTCTGAACGCCTTTTACAAGGCATGATTCATTATGCAGAAAGTCGGACTTGCCGCAGAAAAGCACTGCTTGCCTATTTTGGTGAAGTTTATGACAGCCAGATTGCAGATGCTCAGTCTGACGATTGCTGTTGCGATGTCTGTGCAAAAGGACCTTTGCCTTTGGTAGATGTTACTATTCCTGCTCAAAAATTCATGTCGTGCATACTCAGAACAAAAGAACGCTATGGTACTGCATATATTATTGATGTTCTGCTTGGTGTAAAAAGCATGCGCATTCTTGATAACGGACATGAAAAACTAAGTACTTTTGCCATTGGAAAAGAGCTTTCAAAAGAAAACTGGTTTGAATTAGCTGCCGTTCTGACCGATGCTGGATATATTGAAAAAACTGATAAGTATGGAGTTTTGTATGTAACGGAATTTGGCAGGAAAGTTCTGTTTGAGCGTTTGGAAATAAGGCTTCCTGTAGAATTTACAAAACTTTCGTTTAAAAAGAATGTAAAAGAGCGGATTGAACGGCTTTCTTCGGGCTATGACAAGGAACTTGCCATGAAGATAAAGGCATGGCGGCGTAGAAAGGCGGATGAAGAAGATGTTGCCCCTTATGTCATTTTTGGCGACAGGACTCTTATAGAAATAACCAAGAAAAAGCCCCATAATATAGAAGAATTTATGCAGTGTTACGGAATTGGGCAATCAAAAGCCCAAAAATACGGTCCTGCAATCATTCAGATTATAGATTGTTTCTCTTTATAAGGATTGATATAAAATTTAAATTTTCTCATAAATTCCTTGAAAATTTGTTGACACGGCGAAAATTTCTGTTATAGTCTAAATTTGGATAGATAATAACTGGTTGTTATTAAATAAAGGGGGAATGTTTATGAATATTAATAGACTTTTACAGGTTGTTAAAAAAAGGAGAAGGGCTCTTAATAGTGCTTTTAGCATTGCGCTGAGCATGGCTCTAAGCCTTTTTCTTTGTACATTCCTTGTTTCTTGTGCTGGTGGAGCTAGCGGTGGTAGCGATGTTGCTGGCGGTGAACCTACTTCTTTGTGCGTGCAGATGCCTACTACCCGTAGTGCGCAGTATGAACTTTCTGATGTAGAATCCTTTACGGTAACAATAAAATCTTCTGCATATTCAGACACAAAATCTTGTGGGCAGGGCGAAAGAATTTCGTTTACAAACCTTCCTGTTGGTCATTACGATGTAACTGCTTACGGCAAAAAATCCGACGGCAAAATAACTGCAAAAGGTACTGCTTCGGTTGATATTGAGGCAAATGTTACCAAGACTGTTACAATAAGATTGTCTCGCTTAACCCATTGTACTGTAAGCTTTAAGACTGAAGCTGGTGGCGATATAGCTGGCATTTCTAGTCAGGAGGTTAATGTTGGCGATAAAGCTACAAACCCAGGAACTCCTTCAATTCCAGGAAAGACATTTTCTATGTGGGCAAAAAGAATTTCTTCAACTGAAATTTCTGGTTCAAGCTTTGATTTTAACACTCCTATAACAGACGATATTGAGTTAGTCGCAATTTGTGATGCCATTAGATATCCTATTACATTTGACTACAACGGTGGTAAAATTGGCGACGCAGAATCTTCTACTGTAAATGTACTGTATGGACAGACTCCAACTCCTTCGGCAGAGCCTGAAAGGACAGGCTACAGATTCCTTGGATGGTCAACGTCTGCCAGTTCTCCTACTGCCACTGGTACTGTACCTGTAACTGAAGATACTACAACAATTTCTACGTATTATGCTGTTTGGGAGGCTAAAACATACAACATAGCCTATCAGGGTGTGACTACCTATGGCTCTCAGGGAGCTTCATCTCCGTCTTCATATACTTATGGAACTCCTGTTACAATTTCTAATGCCGTAGGAACAAACTGTACTTTTGCAGGATGGTATACTGATGCTGCCTTGACGACGGCATTTACAGGAATTACGGCTACAACTACTGGAAACCTTACTTTGTATGCCAAGTTTACGGCGACTGTAAGTATCTATAAAGAAAAGGTTTCTGGTACACTTACAACGCTTTTGAATACACAGACTGTCGCATGTGGTGAGACTGCAACGGCTCTTGCAACTGCTCCTACAAAGACTGGGTATGTTTTTGACACTTGGAAGACCGGAACTGGAACAGGCTCTGCATTTACATTCGGTACAAGCGGAACTACTATAACAGGAGACTGTGACGTATGGGCAACATGGACTCCAAGCTATACTATTACGTATCACAATGTAAATATTGGTTCTGGTTCTACTTATAAGGGAACTATAAGTGCAACGGCTATAAGTTCTTACACTTATAATGCAACTTCATCTACAACTCTGCCTAGTCCAACTGTCAGTGATAGTCATTATGAATTTGGCGGATGGTATGAGACATCAGACTTTTCTGATACAGGTGTAACGGCTGTTCCTGCTGGTTCTAACGAAGATAAAGATTACTATGCAATGTACAAGTATAAAGATCCTAGTATTACTTGTTCTATAGAAGACTTTAATGCAATAGATGGTTTTTCAAGAAGCTGTATTGAGTGGAGGGTAACAGGTACAAGTCCTTCACTTTCTGCAATTGCTTCTGCAATAGCAAGTAAGGGAATTGATGTTGAGCTTGACCTTACTGCAGGAGGTATCTCGACAGCAATTGTTTCAGGTACGTTTGATAGTATAATAGCTCATCTTGTGGGAATCTCTCTGCCTGGAGGCATGACGACGATAAGTACCAATACGTTTAAGGGCTACAATAATTTGACTTCTGTATGGATTCCTCCTACTGTAAACAGCATTGAAGTAGGTGCGTTTGATGGCTGTACAAGTCTTGCAACTGTAGATGGTTTATCTGGTAGTACTTGGCATGTAAGAAATGGAGGCGGTCTGAATGTATCCTTGCCTCTCGATGATGCAATTAGTACTTTTAAAGATTACTTAATACAGGCTGATACATATTTTGATCGTCTTCCTTAATACGTTGCCACTCTGAAACAAGGGTAGCAACCTATAAATAAAACAAGCCGTCCTGAAACATGGACGGCTTGTTTTTTGTCATCTCCTCTATTTTTCTATCGCCAACTTAACATCCAGTGAGTTTTACGACACAATTATCTAAGGATTGGCGACACAATTATCTATAGATTTACGACACAATTATCTATAGATTTACGACACAATTATCTATAGATTTACGACACAATTATCTATAGATTTGCGACACAATTATCTATAGATTTGCGACGCAATTATCTAGAGAGTTGCGACACAATTATCTATAGATTTACGACACAATTCCTTAAGGATTTGCGACACAAATCCTTAAGGTTTCACGACACAATTCCTTAAGGTTTTACGACACGAAACCTGTAGGTTTTGAGATACAACTCTGAAAATATAAAAACAAAAGCCTGAGTTTCTAAAATTTTTCAGAAACTCAGGCTTTTTCTATCTTAAAATGCTGTATTGCCAGCAGTAACTATTCTGTAGCCTCCATTTCGCGAGCAAGTTCTTCAATCTTTTCAATCGGCAACCCAACACCTTTAGCAATCTGCTCATGAGTAAGCACATTCATTGCAAGAAAATTTCTGGCATTTTCAATTTTGTTTTCCTCCATGCCTTCTTTTCTGCCTTCTCGTCTGCAGGCATTCATGCTGCTTACTTGATCAATCCTGAAACTCTGATTATAAGCCTCGTCAAACCATCGCCAGCCGTCTTCTGTAATTTTATCAAGTGTCTTTTCTGCTCCCATAATACCTCCGTCCGTTTTAACAAGTTCCATTATTAAATCCTGTCTTTTTGGATTATCTGCCTCTTTAAAAAAGGTACCCCATTTTATTACACTTGGCAAGGTTTTAATGTCTGTTTTATCATCAATCGGTGGCAGTTTTGGAAGCTCCATAAATATTACATTGATTGTGTCCGACAGTTTTGAGCCGTCATTTATGTCTGTAAGTGTGTAGCGGTGCAAAGGTTCTGCATTTGACTTGTCGTATTTAAAATCCATCAGCGTAATCTGGTAGGCTTTTGGCAAATCGTCCCAGTCATCGCCTTTTACAGCAATGGAACTTACAAGCCGTGCAACATAATATTCTGCACGTTTTCCGTAGTCGTACTTCCTGTCTAAGCCCTGCATCTCAACCTGAGCCCTTGTGCTGTCATCAAAGATACAGTTTATGTCATATCTGATACCTTTTTGTCCCTCAAAGTTTTCCGCAGGCTCATTTTCCCTTACGGTTACTTCTGTTACGGTTCTTCCAATCATTGCCGAAAGGAAGGATTTCAATGCATTACGAGAGTCGTCCGTGTCCTGAGTAAAGATTGCCTTGAAGGTACCGTCAAGGCGAGGGTTTAACATTCTGAATTCTTTATTTTCTATCATATAAAGCTCCTTACTATAGTAATTGCGCTAGATATGTCATTTTTGTACACTTTTTTTTGAAAAATTTATGAAAAAAAATTATTTTCTATATCAATTCAGTAAAAGTAGCTAGTAATAACAAAAGTTTACAGGAGAAAGGTTCCAATTTAGCTAAATAAAAGAGCCGTCTGCAATCAAAATAAATGAAGTGCAGACGGCTCTTCTTTTTATTCCTTAAGCTTTAGCTTCTATTTCTTTCGCCAGCTCTTCTATCTTTTCAATTGGCAAACCGATGGCTTGAGAAATCTGTTCATGAGTTCCAAGCCCCATCGCAAGCAGATTTTTAGCATTTTCAATTTTGTTTGCATTTATGCCCTCTTTTCTTCCTTCTTTTCGGCCCTCAATTATTTTGTCCTGATCGTGTATGCTCATGTAAAAGTACAAGCCCTTGTTTGCTTCTACGGTCTTTTGCTGCTCTACCATGTTCTCTATCTCCCTCGTCAAATCTGACTCTGGCGTTCCTGTCTGCA
>CAMVEQ010000037.1:0-25180 GCA_947166545.1 uncultured Treponema sp.
ACGAGCTGGCCAATACCGCCATCCAGATTACCTGCTACGACCGCGATGGCAAGGATGTCTTCTGTTTCAAACCAGTCAGGCTCAATTGATGCAATGAAAAATGCACAGGGAAGCATTACCCCTGTAACAATCCGCTCCGCAGCAACGATTGTAACAATGCTTCCTATAATCTGTATATATCCGTTCCTGCAGAGATACTTTGTTACAGGTCTTACTTTGGGCGGAGTAAAAGAATAGGATACGTTGCAGAGGCTGCCTCTTCTGCAACTTCCGATATGGGCATAAATGTCCGAAAATTCCTCCAGGTCTTATCCCATAAAACAAATAAGTCCAACATTATGGGATAAGGCTTTTCTTTACAAGGAGATAAAAATGCTTAGAACTGTTCACACAAAAAACGGTACAATCGAAGGGCTTAGTGCAGCTGATCCACGAATTACTTCATTTAAAGGCATTCCTTTTGCAAAGCCTCCTGTCGAAAATCTTCGCTTTCATGCTCCTGTAAAAGCAGAGCCATGGGATGGGGTACTAAAAGCATATAAGTTCAGTCCTGTGCCAGTACAGGTAAAACCTTATCACGATCCAGAATTTTTATACTGCCGGGAGTGGTCTGTAGACAAAGATATTCCCATGAGCGAAGACTGCCTGTATCTGAATGTATGGACTCCAGCAAAGTCTGCGGATGAAAAACTTCCTGTGTATGTATGGATTTACGGAGGAGCATTCCAGACAGGATACACTGCAGAAATGGAATTTGACGGAGAACGTATTGCACGGCGGGGCATTGTTGTTGTTACGGTAAATTACAGACTGAACATGTTTGGTTTTATGTGCCATCCTGAGATTACGAAAGAAAATCCTTCTGCACCTGATAACTTTGGTTTACTTGATCAGAGAATGGCATTGGAATGGGTACATGAAAATATAGAAGCTTTCGGTGGAGACAGTTCCAATGTCACCATAGGAGGCCAGTCCGCTGGTGGTGCAAGCGTCATGAATCAGATTATACACGGAACAGACGGACTTTTTAGCCGTGCAGTTGTACATAGCGGAATGTTCATGATGGAAAAGGATAATATTTCTGATCCTATAGATTTTTCCGTAGCAGAAAAGAACGGACAAGATTTCTTTGCTTTTGCTGGTGTAAAAAATCTTGAAGAAATAAGAAAGATGACGACAGAAGAACTGTGGCAAAAGTGGGAACAGTATGGTGGCTTTGAAAAATCATTTAAGACATGGATTCCTGTTAATGACGGATGTTTTCTTAATGCAAGCCTTAATGATGCTCTTAAAGCAAATAAGATAAACACAATTCCTTTGCTTTTGGGCTATACTCCTGATGAGTTTAAATATATGCCACAGGGTTGCTCACGCGAAGAAGATATGGTGAACGCTATAGAAAGAGCTGTCAAAACATATCAGGAGCTTGTAATGATTAATCGGACGGATGTTAAGAACTATGCCTACTGCTTTAATGTTGACATACCAGGTTTTGACAAGCCTGGCATATTCCATTCAAGCGATTTGTGGTTCTGGTTTGAAACCCTGGCAAAATGCTGGAGACCATTTGTTGGTAAACATTACGACACTGCAAGAAAGATGTGTAACTACCTGTGCAATTTCATAAAAAACGGCAACCCTAACGGTACAGATTGTGACGGTACAGCAATGCTAGAATGGAAGCCCTACAACGGAACCGAAGAAACATTAATGGTGCTGAAATAAAAATGCAAAAATAGGCTGTAAAAGTATGGAAAGTTTGCTATAATACCTTAATTTATTAAATTTTGAGGTTATTTTTATGAATGAAACTCTAGAAGCAGCACCAGAAGTTGTTCAGACAACAGTAGAAGCTGTTGCAACCGTAACAGGTAATGTAGCGCAGGAAACAAAGTCTATTCTGCACATTGATGACATTGTAAATTACTTTGCACAGCTGAACAGGGTAAAAATCATTACAAGTATAATTACTATACTTCTGTTTTACATTGTATACCGCATAATAAAGAAGATTGTAAAAAAGCAGTCTTTTGCAAAACTACAGATGCATACGGCAGTCCTTATCAACAAGGTTATGACTTATGTATTCTGGGTTCTTATGGTCATGTACATAATGAGCCTTTTCGGAGTAAAACTGAGCGCAATATGGGGAGCAGCAGGAGTTGCAGGACTTGCAATCGGTTTTGCAGCCCAGACAAGTGTTAGTAATATCATAAGCAGCGTATTCGTCATAAGCGAAAAGGCCCTTAAGATAGGAGACTACATTACCGTTGGCGACATAAGCGGAACAGTAGACAGTATAGATTTGTTAAGCGTAAAGGTTCACACGCTTGATAACCAGATGGTACGCATTCCGAACAGTACAATCATGAACGGAACACTTACAAACTTCAGTCACTTCCCTATACGCCGTGCAGTTTTTGACATCTCCATAGCTTATGAGTCAGACCTTGAAAAGGTTCTGGAAGCAATAAATAAAGTACCGGGAATGTGTCCTTCTGTATTAAAAGATCCAGAACCAAAAGCATATTATGACGGACTTCTTTCAAGCTGTATTCTGCTCAAACTTTGTGTATGGATTAACCGCACAGATCTTGTTCAGGCAAAAAATGAAGTATACATGGCAATCATGAAGGTAGTAAGGGAGGAAGGGATTGAAATTCCTTATAACCATCTTGAAGTAAACCTTCACAATAATAATTGGAATGTTTAATAAATAAAATAAAAAAAATTCAAATATTTGTACCAAAATATACAGTCAGATAGAATATCATAAGTATGAAATACTTTTTTTTATACTTTATTCTTGCTGCCTGTATAGGTGCAGCATTGTTCAGTTGTTCATCTCCAGTTCTTGGAGATGAAGAAGATGTTGTTCTTTCTGCAAACAGTTCGTATGAACAAGCTACATCATGGCGAATTGTGTACGGTTCTGATTTTTCAGAAGAAAAAACAATTACTGTCAAAAACCTTGACCATGTAGTTGCCGATTTGCAAAAAAATGCACCTTCATACATCCTCGCCTACCCCATTTCTGAAAACGGAAAGGATTTATCGCTCCCTTTTGGTGCAATTCCTCCATTTTCAACTAAGATTTCACCCAAAGATGGATTTGCGGCATCAATTCTAAAGGAATTATATTGTTCCAGTGAAAAAACAGAAGAAATCGAATACAACATAAAGCATTTTAACTGGCTTAGGTTTATGGAAATTTGTCGAGAATACGAAAATCCATGGCTCATAAATAGAAGCAGAATTATATCTGCTATCCATAAAGGGAAGTTTAAAAAATCCGATATAAAGATAGACGTAAAAAGGAATTAGTTATATATTATGTATACAATGAACAAAAAATATGCTCTCTTAGTATCTGCAATAATCAGTACATTTTTTATGACTTCCTGCGGTAAGAAAAACACAAAATCTGGAGGAGATGTTGATCTACCCCAAATTTCCGCAGTTCAAAAAAGTCACAAATGGTACTATTTTTCAAGAGATTCTTTTGAGCCCATTGATTTACCTCAAAATGCTCCACAGATAATAGAGTTGCCTTGGACTGAAGCTGTCCGCATTTCTTCTGCAGCAAGCGTACCACAGAAATATATTTCAAATTCGCAATATAAAGCCTATGCCGTAGTAAATAGACTTGGCATTCTAGCATTTACAGACGATGCTGTAAGCGTATACAATGACAACTCGATTTTCCCGTCAGTAACAGCAGACCAGCTTGTTTTCAGTGGCGGAGCACCCGTATTCTATTTATACCGCAGTTCATTCTTTAATGAGACATCCATACAAACTGACAAAGAACCGTTTCTTGTAGAATTTAACCCGAATACACATCTGTTCTTTCCACTTGTTTCATATAAAAACCTGAATCTTACGGAAGATGAACAGATTGTAGGATTTTTCTGGGATGGCTACACATGGACTTGTTCTGCAAAAAAAAGAATGGAACGTCAGGTTGAATTTAAATTCTTCACATGGCAGCCTTTAATTGACCTTACAGAGCTTTCACCGGCTCTTTCGTCTGACAATTATTTATTTAAATCTGCAACAGAAGAAGAATATAAAGCACTCAATATGCCACATCTATTTACAGATGCACCAGAAGATTTGAAAACACTGGTTGCTTCTATTCCCAGCGACTTTACATTTTATGTTTCCTGGCGAGACGGTTCTGGAACAAGTCCTGTAAATTACTATCAGCCAGGCAATAACAGTAGTGCAACAATCAATGCAAAAGGTTTGAATGATAATGTTTCTGGGTACGAAGCAATTGTATTTTCAGATGGAACTACATATCTAAGAAAAAATGAAGAAAACAGTCCAATCTGCGCATTCAGATTACCACTGCTTCCTGCAGGTTATACATACGGTGAAGTTGCCATAGCAGGAACAAAGATGTATGTAGCTTGGGAAGAAAATAATTTTTACAAAACAGGAAGAGCTGGTTTTATTCAAGTAAGCATAACAAACGTACTCAATTCACTGAACTAATCAAATGAATTGAGTATGAAAATTATTTTATCAATTTAACAAGATTTGGTAATGAAGAAGTTTGATGCTTGATATATAGATACTTAAATGGATGCAGATCAAGAGCATTGGTCTGCCATCCACCCACAGAAGATAAATCTATAAGATGCATACTTATTGGATGATATATAGGAATAATCATGCTTTCGTCCAAAAGAAGTTTTTCAGCTTTTGACAAATACATATAATGTTCATCCGAAGTATCTGCACGAGATGCATTCAAAAGATATTCATCATAGGTTTTATTATCATATTTAGCAACATTCAATGAAGAATCACTTCTAAACAACTCCAAAAATGCCAAAGGATCTGCAAAATCACCTATCCAAGAATACGCAAAAAGATCTGCATTCCAACTCGGAATGAGAGTGTTATACTGCTCCATGGTTGTTGTCTCAACAACAAGGTCAACACCAAGAGGTTCCCATGCAGCCTTTAGCTGAGAAGCAAGATCTTTCATAAATTCTGTATCAGTAATAGCAAATTTCAGAGTAAGCTTTTTATCATAAGGAATTTTTACATGTTCACGAGCCTTATTCATCAACGCAATTGCATCATCGGTATCATAATCATCAATACCAGGAACAGGGGGATAATCCACTAAAGGATAAACCAGTGTAGTTGCAGGCATGGTGATATTCTTGCGCAAGGAATCATAAGGAATTGCTTCAAGAAGAGCGGTTCTAAACTCAGGATTGTTCCAAATAGAATCGCCCATCTTAAAGAACAGATAATAAGTTCCAAATTCTGCTGCAATGTGAATTGCATCTGTATTAATTATTTTCGAAGCAAGAGCATTGCCTTCAGTAATCCAATCAGCATTACCTGTATTAAACTGATATGCATTTTCTTCCAAATCATCACTCAGAGTAATTGTTATGCCAGGTATAATAACAGAAGCGGCATCATAATACTTTGGATTTTTTGCCAGAACAAGAGTGTTATTCTTGTAAGATTTTAATGTAAATGCACCACTATATGAATTCGGCTTAGAACTTACAATAGAAAATGCATGATGACATAGAATGCGAGGTAAATGCTCTGCAGGTTCCTCAAGATGTACAACCAACGTTTTGTCATTACGGACAGAAATGCCGACATCTTCTTTTATGCCTTTACCAGTTCTAAAATTACGAGCGCCTTCAATAAAATCAAGCAAAGAAGAATAAGGAGCGTTTGGAGTAGCAAGAAGTCTAAGCCAAGAATCCCTGACAGTTGAAGCAGTAATTGGCTCGCCAGTACTAAAACATGCACCTTCCCTCAAAGTAAAAGTCCAACGCTTTTTTGTACGAGAAATTTTATATGACACACAAAGAGCATTTCTAGGCTCTAAAGTAAGCGGATCATAAGTAAAAAGTCCTTCATACAATCCAGAAAGAACCTGAGCTTCAGATGTATAATTTGCTGTGTGAGGATTTAAATCATATTGATGGGTCATAGAGATGAGCCTTACTTCTCTCTGTTCCTCAAGATTAGGAATGCCGTCAGAAATATCAAAAGCAAACGCTACGTGTACAGACATAAATGCCGCACACAAAACGGCTACGCCAAAAAGAGAAAGCTTACGGCTTTTATTCATTATCTTTAATCCCCAATTTTTTCATTTGTTCAGCCTCCTCTACATAGGCTGCATATTCTCCCTTGCACTGATTTACTTTTGCAAGAATATTTTTAAGAGTGGTCAACTCCATCTTAATGCCTTTAATTTTAGCTCTATCTGCAGGTGTTGCAGTTGCCTTAAAAAAGTCATCCAAAGCAGTAAGCTTTATATGAAGTCTTCCATTTTCTGTAACCTGATTCGCTACAAAGTTAAAGATAAAATCATCTTTCTGAGAATTCATCCTCTGATAGTTAGGACTATTTTTTTCAGTAAGAGAACCATAGTAGGTAATGCGTTTTACAAGATTTTCCATAAATTTACTATAATTTATAGTCTCTTTACGGGCTTCTTTTCCTCTTTCTGCAACAGAAACTACATATTCAACCTGAGGTTCTGACAAACCAAAAATCTTACGGATAAGCTTCATCAGTTTATCTTTAAATCCATTACTTTCAGACTGCAATATATCATGATTTACAATGATTTTTTGCTGAACAATATTGTACTGTTCTGCCAGAGAACCAATAAAGCGAATGGCAGACATGATTATCTCATGTGTATCAACAGAAGCAGTTTTAGTAGCTTCTGTTTTATCTTCAACATAAAGACGCTTCAATACCTTATTGCGCAATTCATCTTTTGCAAGAGCTGTTTCTTCGTCTACAATTTCTTGAACAAGTTCCTGATAAAAAGGTTTCTTAGGCAGACATATTGGGAGAAGACGCTTTATTTCAGCCATAAGAGAAGAAGCATCACCCATTGCAGCACTGTTAAAACGTCTGTCTGCAATGATATTCTTACGAATTTCCCCCTTATAACGTTCACGATGGAAATTTCCCAGTGATTTCAGAGCTTTGTTAATATCATCAATTTCATGGGCTGTATTTTCAAGTCCGTCAAACAACATGCCTACAGCCATTCCCATGCCAGAATTTTTCAATTCCGAAAGGGCAATTCCAAGAGCACGAGTATTTACTCTACTAGAAGATGCTGTAAGGCTGCTCCATACAAAAGAATTATTGAATTCAAGAAGTTTCTTTATTTTGTCAGTTGTAAGCTGGTCTACGGAGAACTTCATGTAATTACAGATGTAATCAAGCATAGTTTCGTAGTCATTTAATCTTATTCCAAGCTGTTGAGCACGGTCATTCTCATTAAACGGACTTTCATCCGGGCAGGTAACTTTTGAAATTTGACGTTCATTTTTATATGGATCAGGAATAACAAGAGAACGCTTTTGCAATAAATCAAACATGTTTTTTACGAAAACAAGATGATTTCTGTATCTGTCCTGAACCTGTACAAGCTTTGTAGAGTCAAACCAGGCCACCTTATTATCAATAGCTTTTATGACTTTAGCATTAAAACTTTCATCCTGATTAGCATTGTCCATTTATATTACCCCTACAAAAACTTATTAACATAGAATCCACAATCCCTTACATACTATCGGAATTCAAATTGCAATACTTCACCCTTTTATTTCAAAGCTACATTTTCACAATGATGTATCTAATTATAATAGCACATTATCCATTTTTCTGTACAGATTCGTACTATTGATATAACGAAAAAAAAACATTATTCTATAGAACTATCATTATTTTAACTGAAAGGTGAATTGAATGGCAGTTGATGAACATTTACAAATGATGCGCCACAGCTTGGCACACGTTATGGCAGAAGCTATTCTCAAATTGTATCCGGGTACAAAAATAGCTATCGGCCCTGCAATCGAGAACGGTTTTTATTACGATTTCGAATTTCCAGCAGACAACAAGCTTACAGAGGATGCATTTCCTGCTGTAGAGAAGGAAATGAGAAAAATCCTTGCTGGAAACTTTGATTTTGTCCGCAAGGAAATTTCAAAAACCGAAGCACTCGAACTCTTTAAGGATCAGCCATATAAGGTTGAATTGATTAATGACTTACCCGAAAACGAGACCATAACTACATACACTCAGGACACCTTTACAGACCTTTGCCGTGGTCCACATCTGGCAAACACAAAAGAAATAAACGCACAGAGCTTTAAACTCATGAAAATGGCAGGTGCATACTGGCGTGGCGATTCCAACCGAACAATGCTTAGCCGTGTTTATGCAGTTGCATTTGCAAAGCCTAACGACCTCAAAGATTACCTGAAAATGCTTGAAGAAGCAGACAAGCGTGACCACCGCAAACTTGGCGTTCAGATGGACTTGTTCCACCTTGACCCAGAAGATCCGGGTCAGATTTTCTGGCATCCTAATGGATGGTCAATGTATGTAACTCTACAGGACTATATGCGTAAAAAGGTAATCCAGGACGGTTATCTTGAAGTAAACACCCCAGCAGTAATGCCACGCACCCTTTGGGAACGTTCTGGTCACTGGGGACACTATCAGAAGAACATGTTCATTACAGAAAGTGAAAAGCGTCTTTTTGCAATCAAGCCAATGAACTGTCCTGGTGCTCTTGAAATCTTTAACTCACGCACACGCTCATATAAAGACCTTCCTCTGCGTCTTGCGGAATTCGGTCATTGTGTACGTAACGAACCAAGCGGAACTTTGCACGGAATCATGCGTGTTCGAGGCTTTGTTCAGGATGACGCACACATCATCTGCACAGATGAACAGATTGTAGACGAAGTTGCAAAATTCTGCCGTCTGCTCAAAGATGTTTACAAGGATTTCGGTTTTGACAAAAACCTTCTTGTAAAGCTCAGTACTCGTCCAGAAGATCATGTTGGTGATGATGCAACTTGGGACAGAGCAGAAGCAGCTCTTGCAGACGCATGTAAATCCTGTGGCATTGAATTTGAGATTCAGCCAGGAGAAGGTGCATTCTACGGACCAAAGCTTGAATTTACACTTGTAGATGCATTGGGAAGACAGTGGCAGTGCGGAACAATACAGCTTGACTATCAGCTTCCATCAGAGGAAAGACTGAATGCCCAGTACATCGGTGCAGACAATCAGAAGCATCATCCAGTAATGCTCCACCGTGCAGTTCTCGGTTCTCTGGAACGATTCCTTGGAATCCTTATAGAAAACTATGCAGGAGCATTCCCAGCATGGCTTCACTTCGAGCAGGTAGCTGTTGTTCCTGTCGGACAGGATTTCAATGACTATGCACAGAAAGTTGCAGATACACTTAGAGCAGCAGGAATCCGTGTAAATGCTTATACAGGCGATGACAACATGAAGACAAAAATTAAAGCCATCTCCAGTGAGCACAAAACACCTTACATTCTTGTTGTTGGTGCAAAGGAACAGGAAGAAAACTCGGTAACATGCCGTTTCCGCTTTTCAAGTCAGATTCCACAGCGCTCATTCAAGCTGGAAGAATTCCGCGATTACGTTGTAGAAAAGACAGAAAGCCACTTTAACGGAATCTAAAATAAAAATTAAAGCATAAAAAAGGCTGTCTGATTGAAGAATACTTCATTCAGACAGCCTTTTTTTATATTCAAGGGATTATTTATGCCTGCAAAGCTGTTACAGCAACAGTATCAACAATTTCGTCAACGTTGCATCCACGGCTAAGGTCGTTCAAAGGCTTTGCAAAACCCTGACATACAGGACCAATTGCCTTCCATCCACCCATACGTGCTGCAATCTTGTATCCAATATTTCCTGCATTGATGTCAGGGAAGATAAATGTATTTGCATGACCTGCAACAGAACTACCAGGAGCTTTAAGTTCACCTACTTCTGGAGCAATTGCTGCATCAAACTGGAATTCTCCATCCAATGACAAAGAAGGAGCTTTTTCTTTTGCAATCTTTGTAGCTTCAACCATTTTTGGAACGCTCTTGAAGAATTTATCATCGTTTCCAGAACCCTTTGTAGAGAATGAAAGCATTGCTACACGAGGTTCAATTCCTGCAATTTTCTTTGCAGTATCAGCAGTTGCAATTGCAATGTCTGCAAGTTCTTCTGCACTTGGCTCAATGTTAATTGCACAGTCACCAAAAAGAGCGATTCCTTCTGGAACATATTTATTTCCGCCTTCTGGAGCTACCATAAGGAAACATGAAGAGACAGTCTTAATTCCAGGAGCAGTCTTGATTACCTGAAGTCCTGGGCGCAATGTATTTGCTGTAGAGTGACATGCACCAGAAACAAAACCATCTGCATCACCAGCTTTAAGAATCAATGCACCGTACATTGTATAATCTCTGAGGATTGCAGTTTTTGCAGCAGCAACATCTGCATATTCTGGAGCACCAGTTTTCTTATTAATTTTTCCCTCACGTGCCTTAAAAAGAAGTTCTGCATATTTATCTGCATTTGCATCTGATGTAGGGTCAAGTACAGTTACACCAGAAAGATCTACACCAGGAACGAGTTTTTCACACTCTTCTTTCTTTCCCAAAAGAATAATCTTTGCAATTCCTTCTTTTACAATTACAGAAGCGGCTTCTACAACACGCTTGTCTTCACCTTCACACAGTACTATTGTTTTTCCTGCAGCTTTGGCTTTTGCCCTTAAATCTTTTACAAAGTCCATTATAATGCCTCTCAAAAAAATGTGGGATTTACAAGTTCATTGAATAGAATAGCATTAATTTTATTTTACCGCAAGGATAACAAGCTTTTTTCCGCACTCCTTTTATGAAGCTCAAACAAATCATCCCATTGAAACATTGAATACGATGGATTTGATTCAAGCATCTGAACTTCATACAACTTTTGAATAAACATAAATGCTGCCCCTTTTGCAATCTCACAGCTATCATCTTCCATCACAACAAGTTCAGAACCACAGGATTTCATTATGGAAGAAAATTGCGGAACATATTTTTTTATGATTTCACGCATAAACTCGTGTCGAGTTTCTGACTGACCATGAATAAAAACAGTCTCCGGCTCTAGCAAAGGAATCATCATCGTAAGAGTTCCAAAAAGATCTTTAACCCACTCTGCATAAGAATCATCAACAGTATCAACGGTTTTCAACACAGCTTCAGGAAGCCCAGTCTGCCCTTTCTGAAAAGTAGTCCAAGAGCGGGAAATATACTCTCCAACAGCATAGTTTCTTCCATTAATAACTCTTCCATTCATAGTTATCGAAAGACCTATACCTATTCCCTTTTCATACGTCTCAGGATATGAAAGTAAAGGATTTCCAGCATAATTTCGGGCAAGAACACATAAAAAATCCTTCTTTCCAGAAGATTTATTTAACGCCAATTGAAGCCAAGAACAGCAGCGTGCATCATTTTCTATAAATAAAGGAATACCATATCTAGAACCAAGAACCCCAACATAATTAAAATCTGTAAGACGAAATGGTGCAGATCTTTTTATTACTCCTTTGTCAATATCTATAATTCCAGGAATTCCAATACTTATTGCAAGCGGATGAAGAGAAATATTATCCATATCAGGTATCAATTCTTTTATTATGGAATCAAGCATATAGACAAAAAGCTCATCGGAATTGCTAACCAACTTTTCATTTACAGGAGTTGCCCCTTCCTTTTTAAATACAGTTCGTCCATCAAAAGACACCACGACAACATGATATGAATCAAGCTGAATTTCTATTCCAATTACACATCCAAAATCTGGATTCACCGAAAGGAATACAGGTTTTCGTCCCCCTTTTTCAGTAGGAACACCCCTTTCTCCTTCACATATAAGTTCAGAATCTACCAGCGTACCAATTATATTTGAAACTGTAGAGCGGTAAAGCCCCAATTTTCTCGCAATATCTATTCTACTGCAATTAGGATTTTTCCATACAGTTTCAAACAGTCGGGAAATATTTGCATTACGCTGATAGTCATTATTAACGTGCATAATATATCTTAACCCTTAACAGCACCAGCCGCAACCCCTTTAGTAATTTGCTTTCTAAAGATACCATAAAAAGCAATGATAGGGATTACACTAATCATCAATGCAGCAAATTGTTTTCCGTAATCAGAAGCAAGTGCCCCAGAGAATTTCTGAACGCCAACCGGAAGTGACTTTATCTTTTCACTGCTTGCAAGAATGTTTATAAGCATAAACTCATTCCAAGTTCCTGTAATTGTCAAAATTGCAAGAGTTATGCCCACAGGTTTTGACATAGGGAATATTATATCAGAGAAAATCTGGAGATAAGGAGCACCATCTATTCGCGCAGACTCAACAAGAGAATCAGGAATGCTCTTTATAAATTCTGTTGTAAGATAAATTCCCATTGGCATTCCAATACCAATGTAGCAAATCAAAACTCCCAATCTTGTATCATACAACCCAGTCCAGTTTGCCATAAAGAACAAAGGAATCATAATGCACTGTAAAGTTATCAAAACTCCAATTACAAATAATTTATAAAAAAATCCTGTTGCTTTTGATGGCAATTTTGCAAATGCAAAACCAGCTGCAATTGATGCATAAAGAATTACAATTGTAGAAACTCCTGTATAGAATATACTGTTGAGAAATAATCGTCCAAAGTTTCCCCGTATCCATGCATCAACATAATTTCTCCACCACCACACTTTAGGAATGGCAAGTTTACTTGTTATTTGATATTCCTGTGTTGTTTTAAATGAAGAAAAGAACAACCACACAACCGGATACAATGCCATAAAAGTAAAAACTACAAGAATTGCATAAATAATACTTTGTGAAAGAATATATTTAGAACCTTTCTTTTCAAATACGTTCATACACTACTCCTCCTTAGCTCCAAATTTCTTTTCAAGACTCTTTACAATTCCAATAAGAACAAGACTTATTACAACCATAATTGTAGAAATTGTATTTGCCATTGGATAGTCAGATGCCCCACGGAAAGCCTTATCAAACATGTAAAGAGAAAGTACATAAGTCTGCTTTGCAGGGCCACCACCTGTCATAACATAAATCAAATCAAAAGATTTTAGCGAACCTGAAATTGCAAGAATCGAACTTATTACAAACACTCCGGACAACTCCGGGAAAATTATGTGCCATAAAACCTGCCATTCTGTAGCCCCGTCAATTGTTGCAGCTTCCATAATCTGAGGATCTATCTTTTGAAGATTTGCCATAAAAATAATAAGATATGTTCCCGTATACATCCACAGAATTACAACAAGAACCGAAACCATAGGATGAGAATTCATTGACCACTCATAAACAGGATTTACCCATTGCATTATTTCAGTCCAAGCTCCGTGTGCAGAAAAGAAAGTCTGAAACAGGATTCCTATTACAACAGTAGAAATAACGCAAGGAAGATATATCATTGTCTGAAAAAAATCCCTGCCTTTTATAAGACCTCTTGTAAGAACATACGCAAGAAAGAAACCAAGTGGTAACTGTCCAAATACAGAGACTAAAACTATCCAGAAATTGTTTTTTAGTGAAACATAAAAATAATTATCTGAAAAAACTTTTATATAATTCTTTAATCCAACAAACTTAAGAGCACCCCGCTCAAAAAGAGAACCGCCAGAATAATTTGTCAAACTTAAAAGAACTGAAAAAATTGAAGGAAAAGTCATGACACCGAAGTAAAAAATAATTGCAGGAAGTGCCAGCATCCAGTAAGCCCTGCGCTCTTCTTTTTTTGTAGAAAGATTTCCATTCAACAATGTTGAATACAGGCTGATGATTATACATCCAATCAATCCATAGGTTATAAAATAAAATCCTAGAGAAAACTCAATTTCTTCATCTGTAAATTTCTTTGATGCAATAAAAGCAAAAAGACTCGCTATTACAGAAACAATCAACAGTCCCCGCTCCAGTGAAAATTTAAATTTACTGGCACCATCACTTTTTTTGAATATAAAAAAATATAGGAAAAGCAGAATTGATGCAGTCATTGCTAAAAAACTGATAATCAAGGCTATGCCTATAAATAAATAAAAAAGTCCCTGGCCTGCTGTAACAAAATAAGCAACAGCTTCAAAACCATTGGCATCATCAAAAACTGGAATGCAGAATCCTACAACAGAAAGTACAAGACAAATCTTTCCTGCAAGGTTTAACTTGTTTTCATTCATAAAATTTTCCTTATAAAAAAGCAGGCTTCAAAAGCCTGCTGATCAAGTTTATTTATTTGCTTGCATCAAATGCAGCCTGCACATCTTTACAAACCTGCTCTGGAGAAATCTTGTTCAATCCCAAAGCTTGAAGATCTGCATTAAGTACAGAAGGAACATCACCGTCAAACACACTGTCAAATACAGGAGTAGACAAAGTCTGTGCTGTATAGAATGAAGCTCTCTTTGCAGACAGAGGTTCTAGATTTGCATAAGAAACGCCTGTGTTAAGAGAAGGGAATGAAGCACCTGTATCAAGTCTTCTCTGCTGGCAATAAGGACCAGAAAGCCATTTAATAAGTTCCCATGCAGCCTTTTCTTCTTTTGAATTCTTTTTCAATTTCGAACTCATTCCATAACCTACACCAAGTGTAGAAGAATTAGACTTATGAATTTTCTCGCCCGGAATTGCAGGAAAGTTTATAAGCTCAATATTATTTTTCTGATCTTCTTTAGAAATAAGAGCCTTTCCTGTAGTTGTATCAGTAAGGAATGCTCCAACACGCCAGTCACCATCAATAAGATATGCACCTTTTTTTGATGCAAACTGACCTACTACATCTCCGTAAGATGTCGCAAGCGTCTTTTGAGAAAGCACACCGTCATCATAAAGCTGTTTAATAAATTTCACTGCATCAAGGAAAGGTTTATCCGTAAACTTTGCCTTGCCAGCTTTAATCTCATCGGCCCAATCCGCACCACCAAACCTACCTGCTACACAAGAGAAAAGACAAGATTGCATTACCCAGTCATCCATGTTTGCCATAAGAATGGTTTCATAGCCTTTTGCTTTTAAAACAGGAACCTGAGCTTTGAGTTCCTCATAAGTCTTTGGAATTGTAAGACCACACTCTTTCAGAACATCAGTATTTACATAAAGCATGTGGCTTACAGTAAGCCCCATTGGAATTTCTGCAATATAACCAGAAGCTTGAGCTGTAGGTTCAACACAAGCTTTACTATAGCTATCATAAATGCCATCTTTTTTCATGAAAGGCGTTAAATCTTTTGCAAGCTTCTTTTCATGAATGGCAGCAGATCGCCCAGCCGGCCACATATAGAAAACATCCGGCATTTTTCCAGAAGCCGCATACGCAGCCATTTTCTGATGATATGGTTCATTAAACAAAACTTCTCTCTCAATTTTTATATCAGGATGATCTTTCTCAAAAGCTTCCCATATCAACTTATTATCATCATAAGAGTTTGGAGCTGTAGCATCCTGATAATCCAGAACTGTAATTACTGTCTGCTTTTCCTTTTTTTTGCCCAATGCAAAAACAGGACTAAACAGTACAGCTGCCGTCATTACAAACATTACTATTTTCTTCATAATTCCCCCTTGGTGCTGTACATTTTGTACAACCTCTTTACTTACCTAAAATCCTAAACCCGTAACAGCATGTTGTCAACATAAATTTTTATAAAAAACGAGCCTTTTTCAATAACATTTTGTAATTTATTGCAAAATGTTTGTTTTCTCTCTGTACATATATACAAACCTGATTTATAATTAAAACCATGAGTAATAAAACTGTAATAATTCCAAAACCTCTTTCCATAGAGGAAATAGGAAACACATTTATCATGCAGACTCAGTCTGTCTCAATACACATAGAAGGGAAATTTTCTGAAGACACTCGCAAAAAAATTCAAACAGCATTTTACATTGCAGGTGTAAAAACATCAGAAGACGGATTTCCTGTTTATATAGAAATAAATTCCTCAAATGACAATGAACAAATAAACACAAGGGATGAATCCTACTCGCTTCAAACCTCAGAAGAGCGCATAATAATAAAGGCCGAAGAATGTTCAGGAGCATTTTACGGCTGCATCTCAGCCGCACAGATGATTTCTGCTTATAAAGGAACAATGCAGGCAGTCTTAATAAAAGATAATCCAACATTCTGCTGGAGAGGGTTTCTTTTAGATACATGCCGTTCATTTTATTCAACAGCATTCATAAAAAAAATGCTGGATGCTTGTGCGCTGTACAAACTAAATGTTTTTCACTGGCACTTAACAGATGATCAGGGCTGGAGGTTTAAAGTTCCCGAATTACCAATGCTGACAGAAATGGGCTCTAAACGACAGGATGCTACAGTTCCAGAAGCAGAAGAAGGTTTTTACGATGAAGGAAATGTTTTCCGCCGCTGGTACACAGACGAAGAAATAAAAGATATTATCCATTATGCACAAGATAGGTGTATAATGGTTGTACCAGAAGTAGAATTTCCCGGACATGCTTCTGCCTTGCTTGCAGCCTATCCGAAATACGGCTGTACAGGAGGACCATATAATGTAGAAAACCGATGGGGAATCTTCCCTGACGTATTATGTCTTGGAAATGATAATATATTCACCATGTTTAAGACAATAATACAAAGAGTAACAAAACTGTTTCCTTCAGAATACATTCACATAGGAGGAGATGAATGCATTCCTGAACGGTGGTCAGAATGTCCAAAGTGTCGTGCAAGGATGAAAAAAGAAGGTCTTGAGTCTCCTGCACAGTTACAGGCCTGGGGAACATCAAAAGTTGCCGCAATGGTAAAAGAACTGGGAAAAACTCCAATTGGCTGGGATGAAATTCTCGATAACAACGAGCATAACAAACTCCCGGACAATGTAATAGTTCAAAGCTGGAGAGGAACAAAAGGCGGTGTAAAAGCAGCATCAATGAATCATAAAGTAATAATGTCACCATGTGAGTTCTTTTATTTGAACCTAAAAAACAAAGATTCATTTGAAGAACCTGGAAGACTAGGAGTTACTACACTAAAAAAAACATATTCTTTTTCACCTGTTTGTTCTGAGCTAAAAAGCCAAGAACAAAGAAAACTTATTCTGGGAGGCGAATGTGCACTTTGGACAGAAAAACTTCCACATTCACGCAATGCAGAATATCTTCTTTTTCCACGTTTTTGCGCAGCAGCTGAATCACTATGGTGTTCAGAAGAAGAAAAAAACTTTGAAAATTTTAAGCCACGTGTAGAAATACACAAACAACTCCTTCATAAGTTGGATTATCGATTTTATGAGGGGGAGCTTGAATAGGAGGAATTATGACAGTATGCATACACAACGGTATTGTCCTTTCAGGACTTACAAATAATCAAAGCCGTTCTGCAGTTCTGATAAAGGACTCCAAGATAAAAGATACTTTTAGCGAAGAACGCTTTAATGAAATGCATTTCGGTCCTGACGTAAGACTGATAGACGCAAAAGTGAACTACATAGTTCCAGGATTTATTGACACCCATATACACGGTTTTAAGGGAAACGGTACAGATGTCTGTACAAAAGAAGGAATGCTTCAAATGTCCAGGGATCTTGCCCAGTATGGAGTTACTGCATTCAATCCAACTTTATATCCATCTTCAATAGAAGAGATGAAAGAAAAACTCAAAACCATAACAAGCGTCATGGGTCATGAAGATGGAGCAAAGATAATGGGAGTTCATCTGGAAGGCCCTTTTATTTCACCAGATAAATTAGGAGTTCAAAAACCAGAAACAGTAAGACTTCCTGACTGTGCCATCATGGACGACTTATGGAATGCAGCAGAAGGGCATATTGTAAACATGACAGTTGCACCAGAACTAAAAGGAATGCGGCAACTGGCACTGCACTGCATAGACATGGGCATAATCCTTCAAGCAGGACATACAAATGCAGATTATGAAAACATTGTAGAAGGAATTCAGGTAGGCATTCTTCATTCCACACATTTTTTTAATGCAATGAGCCAACTCCACCACAGAAACCCAGGAGCAGTAGGAGCAATACTAATTCATCCAGAAATGTCTTGCGAAATCATTGCAGACGGCGTACACGTTCACCCAGATCTTTTTAAATTGCTTGAACGTGATAAAACAAGAGAGCAGATTGTTCTTGTAACAGA
The DNA here is from genome assembly GCA_947166545.1 of uncultured Treponema sp. Lineage (GTDB taxonomy): Bacteria > Spirochaetota > Spirochaetia > Treponematales > Treponemataceae > Treponema_D. The sequence continues at coordinate 18,061 of CAMVEQ010000037.1, forward strand.
TGCACTTACACCGACAGAACAAAAAAGCGAACACCTTTTTGCAAACGGTGAAGAAGTTGTTTTTAAAGATGGATGCTTTCATCGCAAGAGCGACAATGTAATTGCAGGTTCATCACTTACAATGAAAAAAGCAATAAAAAACATAGTAAGTTTTGGATACTCTCTTGCAGATGCAATAAAATTTGCATCATCAAATCCTGCAAGAATAATGCGTTACAGAACAAAGGGTATCATAGCCCCCACCTATGACAGCGATATTATCGTATTAGACAAATCTTTCAGCATAAAGCTGGTAATGATAGAAGGAAATATAGTAAAGAATAAATTGGAGGATTAACATGAGACTTATAATAAAGAAAGATTATGATGAATGTGCAAAATGGACAGCAGACTATATTGCAGGTAAAATATACAAAGCTTCTCCGACAGAGGACAAGCCTTTTGTTTTAGGGCTTCCTACAGGAAGCACACCTCTTGGTGTTTACAAGCGACTTATAGAACTTAACCAAAAAGAACTTATTTCATTCAAAAATGTAATAACTTTTAACATGGATGAATATTCAAATCTGGATGAAAATCATCCGCAAAGCTATCACTATTTTATGCATGAAAATTTCTTTAGCAAGATTGACATAAAGAAAGAAAACATACACATACTTGATGGTACAGCAAAAGATCCACAGGAAGAATGTTTAAAATACGAGGCTGCAATAAAACAGGCAGGCGGTATAGATTTATTTTTAGGCGGATGCGGATGTGACGGGCATATAGCCTTTAACGAGCCAGGATCTTCCCTAACATCCCGAACAAGAATGAAAACTCTTACAGAAGACACCTTAATTGCAAACGCACGCTTTTTTGGTGGTGATTATTCAAAAGTACCTAAAACAGCACTTACTGTAGGAATAGGAACAATAACAGATTCAAAAGAAGTCCTGATAATGATGACGGGGCTTTCAAAAGCAGATGCCCTTCAGCATGCGGTTGAAGAATCTGTTTCTCAGATGTGGCCTGTTACAATACTACAAATGCACAAAAACACAATACTCATAGCAGATGATGCATGCACAGACAAGCTTAGAGTTGGTACTGTAAAATACTTCAATGGTATTGAAGCTAAAATTACAGATTCCTACGAATCTGTTTTTTCTAATAAATAATATTAGCAATAATTAAAACAGGAAAACTAAATGGATACGAATAAGACTGTAAAAGGATTTCTCAACCGCCACGGATTTTATGAAAATGTTGCGGACGGACTGCATGAAAAAATTATTTCAGACATGAAGCTTGGACTGGCAGGAGAAAAATCAGATCAAGCAATGCTACATGGAAGTAAAGCATCGGTACGAGAAATTCAACAAGGCGAAACGGCAATCGTAATAGATGCAGGGGGAACAAATTTCCGCTCGTGTCTTGTTACAAAAAACAATAACGGCATTTCCGTATCCCATTTTGAAAAGACTGCAATGCCTGGCATTGAAAGAAATCTTACTAAAGAAGAATTCTTTAAACAGATTGCGGAAAATATATTCCGACTGAAAGATCTTTCCGACAGAATTTCTTTTTGCTTTAGTTATGCAATGGAAATTACAGAAGGTGGAGACGGTAAGATACTTAAGTTTTCAAAAGAAGTAAAGGCTCATGAAGCCGAAGGCTCTTTTTTAGGAAAAGAACTTATGGCAGAACTTGTAAAACAAGGCTGGAAGCGAGTAAAAAAAATAAATGTACTAAACGATACAGCAGCACTTCTTCTTTCTGGAATTCTTTCAACACAGGAACAAATAAAAAGTTCACACATTGCATTCATTCTTGGAACAGGAATGAACAGTGCTTACATTCACAATGGCCACATCATTGTTACTGAATGCGGCATGTTTAATCAAATTCCTCAGAGCGAGTTTGATATTATTGTAGATAAAAAATCTTCACAACCAAAACTGTCTATTCTTGAAAAAATGTGTTCTGGAGTATATTTAGGACAAATTGTTCATGCAATGATAGAAGCTGCATGTAATGAAAAACTTTTTTCTCCTGCATTTACATCTTTTTTTTCATCAAAGGCGGAAAACTTTCAAAGGCTTACAGCCGCACATTTAGACCCGATTTTAAAAGATGAAGGCGAATTAATAAATGCAGGAACAAGCGAAGATGCATACATTTTAAAATACCTTACAACAAGTACAGTTTTGCGCTCTGCGAATCTTGTGGCAGAAGCTATCTGTGCGGCGGTTCTTTCTGCAGACAAAAAGAATGAAAGTCATCAAGTATGCATTGCATGTAATGGAAGTACATTCTGGAAAACTCCTCTGCTAAAAGAAACTGTAGAAAGCAGATTAAAGAAATTAATTTCGGAAAATTTTGAAATCGTTCAGATTGAAAATGACATAACCGCAGGAACTTTTGCTGCGGCATTTATTTAATATATTACAATAGTAATTTGCAAATACAACAATATTATATACTCCTCTATAAATAACAAAATATTTATGATTTTTTTACGGTTTTGTTACATTTACTACTTTACAAAAGAAAAATTATACGTCAAAATCCAAAAATCTCATTAAAAATGTTCATCTTCTAAAGTGTAATCAAAAAGTCCAATCAAAAAGTGCCAGGATGGCAGACGACGAAAAAAACTTTATATCATGAGGATTTTTAAATGGCTAAAGCTAAGAAAGCTCTGGACAGATTTGATACAAACGCAAAGCGTAATGTACCAATCGTAGCAAAACTTTTGACCGCTATTATCACTTCTGTAATTGTAAGTGTTGTTGGTGTCACCTTTATGGGACTCACAATTTTTTCATCTGGTGTTCAGCAGTCTACTGATGATGATCTTGAAAAATTTTCTTCTGGTCTTGAACGAACTCTAAGAGATTGGCGAGACACACTCGAAGCAGACGTAATGCTTCTTTCAAAACGACCAAACATTGCAGAATACATTTCAAGAAAAGAAATCCAAAATCTTGAATCCATTTTAAACTGGGAAACAGGCATTCTTGATGTAGACGTTCTTGCAATAACAGACAAAGCAGGATCCGTTCTTGTAGGAAAAGAAATTACTAAAGGGGTATCATTAAACTCTATCAGTGCAATTCAGGGAGCATTGCGAGGGGTTTCTGGCTATTCCTATTCAAGAATTGGAGACAGAGGTTATTCACTTATTGCAGCATCTCCAATCCGCCTAAACAATTCTGTAGTAGGCTGTGTTGTAGCTTCATATTGTCTTTCTGACGGGGAGTTCGTTGAGAATGCAAAAAATTCATATTCGGCAATGTGTACAGTTTTTGAAGGCGACACTCGTGTAGCAACAACTCTTGGAGCAAAATATGTTGGAACAAAACAGGCAAACCGTGAACTTGTAGAAGCTGTTTTGAAACACGGCAATGCATATCATGCAAACAATCTTTTTGATGGCAATGAATATATGTCCGTATCTTTTCCATTGATATCAAGCAATGGAGAAATTACAGGAATGATTTTTATTGCACGAAGCACAAACATTCTTAAAGCACTCCGCAATCACACTTTGATGGTAGTCATTCCATTTGCAGTTGTACTCATTCTTATTCTCACAATTTTCTGTTACAAGTTTGTACAAAAGATTGTATGGAGAATTTCAAGCGTAACAGACTTCCTTAAAGAACTTTCTACAGGAGATGCAGACCTTACAAAACGCTGTGACCTTTTGCTTAGGGATGAAATTGGAGACCTCATCATTCATTTTGACTTATTCTTGGACAAACTTCAGGACATCATGAGAGAAGTCAAATTAACAAAGACAGAACTTGGAAGTTCTGGTAAGGAACTTTCTAATGGAACAGTTGAAACCTCATCTGCAATCACACAGATCATTTCCAACATTGACGGCATTCACAAGCAGATTATTTCTCAGGGAAACAGCGTAAGCAAGACTGCTGATACCGTTAATGAAATTTCAGGAAACATTACAAACCTTGACCGCCTTGTTGAAAACCAGTCTTCTGGTGTTACACAGGCCTCTGCAGCTATTGAGCAGATGATTGAAAACATTTCTTCCGTTACAAACACAGTCGAAAAAATGGCAGAATCTTTCAATTCCCTCAATTCAAATGTTCAGATTGGATTTACAAAACAACAGAATGTAAACGTAAAAATTCAGCAGATTGAAACACAGTCAGCAATGCTTGAAGAAGCAAACCAGACAATTTCAAACATTGCAGCTCAGACAAACCTGCTCGCAATGAACGCAGCTATTGAAGCAGCTCACGCAGGCGACGCAGGCAAGGGCTTTGCAGTTGTAGCAGATGAAATCCGAAAACTTTCAGAAACTTCAACTACACAGTCAAATTTAATTGGAACACGTCTTTCAATGATTCACGATTCAATTGCAGATGTTGTTTCTTCATCAAATGAAGCAAGCGAAGCATTCAGTACAGTTTCTAATCACATCAAAAAGACAGACGAACTTGTTGCATTGATTAAGAATGCTATGGCCGAACAGAACGAAGGTTCTAAGCAGATTGGGGAATCACTTACCCTCATGAATTCAAGTACACAGGAAGTACAGACTGCAGCAAAAGAAATGTCACTCAGAAACGAAAGAATTCTTTCTGAAATGAACAACTTGCAGGATGCAACTATAAGCATTCAGACAAACATGGATGAAATGGCAGTTGGAGCAAGACAGATTAACGAGACTGGCACAGCTTTGTCCGAAGTTTCCGGCAATGTTCAGTATTCAATCACAAAAATCGGAAGTCAGATTGACCGATTCAAGACAGAATAATTTGGAGGGGGATTCATGAAAAAGATTTCTAATTACATTTTAGCATTTTTTGTAGCATCAACTCTTTTTTCCTCATGCAAATTCAAGCAGAGAGAACCTATAAAGAATTATCCTGTAACATTGCGATTTGCCGAAAATCATGTCACAGGCTATCCAACAACTCTTGCAGATGAAGAATTTGCCCGCCTTGTTGAAGAAAAAACAGAGGGCAGAGTTAAAATTGAAGTAAAATCAGGCGGTGCTCTTACAGAGACTTCCGCAGAAACTATCGAAGCCCTCAAAAACGGAGACATTGCATTTTCAAGGGTTTCTGTTTCACCACTTACTTCGTATGTACCCAAATTCAGTGTTCTGCAGCTTCCATATAGTTTCACTTCTTCAACACATCAATGGAATGTACTCAATGGAAAGCTTGGACAGGATTTACTTTCTGAGCTTGAAATATCAGGATCAGGACTCGTTGGACTTTGTTATTATGACAGCGGAGCAAGAAACTTTTATGCAACAAAGGCTATCAGGTCTATTGAGGATTTGAAAGATTTAAGAATCCGTGCTCAAGGTGCAATGATGGTTGACATGGTTGAAGCTTTAGGTGCTGTTGCAGTAACAGGCATTACAATGTCGGAAGTAAGGCAAAATATTGAAAATGGAACCATTGATGCAGCAGAAAACAACTGGCCAACTTATCAGAGTACAAACGACTATACAGCTGCAAAATATTATGTTCTTGATCAGCACTCACGCATTCCAGAAGTTCTGGCAGCTTCAAAGAAAGCTCTTTCACGCATTAGCCCAGAGGATGTTGCAATAATCAAGGAAGTTGCAAAGCAAATTCAAAACTATGAAATACAGCAATGGAAGGAAAAAGAATTGGATTCCGAGCAGATTGTCCGCAGAAGCGGGACAATAGTTATTGAACTTCCTGCTCATGTACAGAAAGAATTTCAGGATGCAATGCAACCTTTGTACGACAAGTACGCAAGCCAGTATAAATCTATTCTAAAAGAAATTCAGTCAACAAAATAATAAAGCAAAGCTGCCGGATATCCCACGGCAGCTTTTTTTGTCCGTAAAGTTTTGCAAAAAAACAAAGCATAACACTACAGAACCAATATTGAAATTCTGAAATCTTTATATTATAATAAATTCACATTTTATTTTTAGAGGATACATTTCTATGGCAATGGTAATTCTTACATTGAACTGCGGTTCTTCATCCGCAAAGTATCAGGTTTATGACTGGGATAATAAAGAAGTAATGGCTAACGGTGTTGTTGAAAGAATCGGTATTGAAGGTTCTTGCATTACACACAAAGCTAAGGGCAATAAGGTAGAAATTGAAAGCCCTTGTCCAACACACAAAGAAGCTATTGAGTTAATCATAAAAGAAATTACAGACCCAGAAGTTGGTGTTATTAAGAGCATGGACGAAATTGGTGCTGTTGGTCACCGCGTTCTCCATGGTGGCGAAAAGTTTACAAAGTCTGTACTTATCACACCAGAAGTTCTCGATGGCTTCCGTGAAGTAATTGACCTTGGACCTTTGCACATGCCAGCAAACATCATGGGTATTGAAGCTGCACAGAAGGTTATGCCTAATGTTCCACACGCTGCAATCATGGATACAGCATGGCACCAGACAATGCCAGAAGAAACCTTCATGTATGCAATTCCACGTGAATGGTATACAAAATATGCTGCTCGCCGCTATGGTTTCCACGGAACATCTTTCCTTTACACAGCAAAACGTGCTGCAGTTCTTCTTGGAAAAGATCCAAAAGATACAAACCTTATTATCTGCCACATCGGTAATGGTTCTTCAATGTGTGCAGTAAAGAACGGAAAGTGCTACGACACAACAATGGGTATTACACCTCTTGAAGGTCTTGTTATGGGAACACGTTCTGGCGATGTTGACCCAGCTCTTCCATTCTATATCATGCGTAAAACTGGCATGTCTGCTGACGAAATGGACAAGGCTCTTAACAAGAAGTCTGGCTGTCTTGGTATTACAGAAAAGTATTCTGACCGCCGTGATATTGAAATTGACGCAGCTAAGGGCGACAAGCTCTGCCAGCTTTCAATTGAAATGGAAGCACTTCGTATTAAGAAGTACATTGGTGCATTTGCTGCTGAACTTGGAAGAGTTGATGCTATTGTATGGACAGCAGGTGTTGGTGAGCGTGGTCCAATCACAAGATTTAAGGCATGTTCAGGTCTTGAAAACTACGGCATTAAGATTGACGCACAGAAAAATGAATGGTCATTTACTGGCAATGCAGAAACCTGCCTCAGTGCAGACGATTCAAATACAAAGATTTTCGTAATTCCAACAGACGAAGAGCTTGT
>CAMVEQ010000038.1:0-24434 GCA_947166545.1 uncultured Treponema sp.
GACAAGGTTTCTTTTGAAGAACTCTTCAAGCTCGGTCAGGAAAACTAAGATTTTTAACTTACCAGAATAAAGAAAGACGGAATGTTGCACACTTGCCACATTCCGTTTTTTTGTTTACATTATATACACTGGAGATATTAATGAACGAATATATGAATGCTGTTTTGCCACACATTATAGAACGCAGTGGTAATGGCGAAAGAATTTACGATTTGTATTCCCGTCTTTTGCGTGACCGCATTATTTTTGTTGATGGGGAAATACACGATGAAAATGCAGATTTAGTTGTTGCTCAGTTGTTATACTTGGAAAGCGAAAATCCTGATAAAGATATTAATATGTACATTAACAGCCCTGGAGGTTCTGTAACAGCAGGTCTTGCAATTTACGATACAATGCAGTACGTAAAATGCGATGTACAGACAATTTGTATGGGTCAGGCAGCAAGCATGGGTGCAATCCTTCTTGCTGGCGGAACAGTAGGAAAGCGCTATGCATTGCCTTCAAGCCGCGTAATGATTCATCAGCCTTGGGGTGGAGCTCAGGGTCAGGAAAGCGATATTGCAATTCAGGCAAAAGAAATTATCAGATTAAAGAAACTTTCTATAAAATATTTCTCTGAACAGACTGGAAAAAGCGAAGAAGATGTAGCAAAAGATATGGAACGCGATTTTTACATGTCTGCAGAAGAAGCAAAGGCTTACGGCATTGTAGATCATATTATGGCCAGTGCCAAAAAGGGAGATAAATAAACATGAGGGGATTCGGAAAAAGCGAGCAGCAGTTCTGTTCATTCTGTGGCCGTCCTGCAGATGCAAACAGACGTGTTGTAAAATCACCATCTTCAGAAGTTTATATATGTGAAAACTGTGTAGCTGCATGTCAGACAGTATTAAACGATGAACGTCACTCAATTACACCAATCAACATGGAAGATGTTCCTTCTCCAAAAGAATTCAAGGAATATCTTGACCAGTATGTTGTTGGACAGGATTATGCAAAAAAAGTACTTTCTGTTGCCGTATACAACCATTACAAACAGCTTTCTGTAAAAGCTGCAGGACAGGACAAAGATGACATTAAACTTGAAAAATCAAATGTACTTTTGCTTGGTCCTACAGGAAGTGGAAAGACTCTTCTTGCAAAAACTTTGGCACAAAAGCTCAAAGTTCCATTTGCAATTGCAGATGCAACAACCCTTACAGAAGCAGGCTATGTTGGTGAAGATGTTGAAAACGTACTGCTCAAGCTCATTAATGCAGCAGACGGAGATGTAAGTGCTGCAGAACGCGGCATTATCTTCATTGATGAAATTGATAAGATTGGACGCAAAGGTGAAAATACATCTATTACAAGAGATGTAAGCGGTGAAGGCGTACAGCAGGCATTGCTTAAAATTCTCGAAGGCACACATGCATCTGTTCCACCTCAGGGCGGAAGAAAGCATCCTAACCAGGAGATGATTGATATTGATACAACCAATATTCTTTTCATCTGCGGTGGTGCATTCGTTGGTCTTGATAAAATCATTGAGCAGAGACTTTCTTCTTCTTCAATCGGATTTGGTGCAACAGGCACACACCGTAGCGAAGAGTCAAGCATGGAACTGCTCAGTCAAGTTACATCAGACGACCTTGTAAAGTTTGGTATTATTCCAGAACTTATTGGACGTCTTCCAATTACCTGTGCACTCAAAGAGCTTGACAGAGATGACTTGCTGCGCATTCTTACAGAACCAAAGAATGCCATTACAAAGCAGTTCCAGACAAGCTTTGCAATTGATGATGTTGAACTTTCTTTCAATGATGAAGCAATTGCAGAAATTGCAGACATTGCAATTAAGAGCAAGACTGGAGCACGTGGACTTAGATCTATAGTTGAGAAAGTACTTCTTGATATAATGTTTGAAATTCCAAGTGTAAAGGGTAAGAAAAAGCTTACAATTACAAAGGACATTGTAAATCAGAAAGTAATTCCAACTGCAGAATCACTTTTAATAGACCAGAAAACTGCATAAAATTATGTAAAGCTAAAAAAGGCTGTCTAGAAGCAAAACTTCAAGACAGCCTTTTTATTTGCCGTTTATTTATTATTCACAAATTGATTTTAAAAGTGCAACAGTTTTTTCAGCAGTCTGCTGCCAGGAATATTTTTTTGCACAAGCAATGCCACCATCAGCCAACTTAGTACGAAGCTCTGTATCCGTAACAATACGCTCAATGGCACCAGCAAATTCTTCTATATTGTCACTGTCAAAATACAATGCATTATCGCCTGCAATTTCACGCAGTGAACCTGCAGAAGAGCAGGCAACTGGCAATCCACACGCCATAGATTCCATAACCGAAAGCCCTACCCCTTCTGTAATTGAAGGAAAAATACAAGCATCGGCATTACGATACAGTTCAGGGAAATGATTATGAGGAAAATAACCCGTAATAAAAATATCGCTTGAAGCACTGGAAGAGCCAGCTTCTTTATGAACTACAGAACCATACTCCCCTTCACTGCCAGCAAGCACAAGGCGGTGAGGCAGATGAGTTTTTTCCTTAAACAGAGTAAATGCCCTAATAAGTTCAAGGTGCTTTTTTCTGTCATCTACCATGCGGCTTGCATAAATAAGATACGGTTTTTTTATGGCAAAGGGCTTTATGTCAACAGTATTATTACCACTATCAATCGAACTGCCAGGATAAAACAGACTATGATTTATGCCGTTATTAATAACCTGAATGTTAGAACATTCAATACCAGATTCTTCAAGATCTTTTCTGATATATTCACTTGCGGCAATAATGCAATCCACGCGGGAAAGACCTTTTTTAATCCGCTTTCTATACCAAGGGTCATCTGTCTTTTCAAACAGATTGCTGACAATATCATTAATTACAGCGACACCTTTTATTTTAAAATTTGCAGGAAGAATTCTTGAACCTGCAGGATAAAGAATGGCATCGTATCCCCGTTTTTTTCCAAAGGAATTCACTTTAAAAGCATGCCACAGACGTTCCAAAGCAAGACTGTCTGGAACATTTACACTGCTAAAATTAAAACTCTTGTCTCCGTTATACGTATACCTGTCAATCTCAGGCCCGAATAATTCAAACTGAATGCCGCTGTCTAAAGGCAGAGCTGGCACAAGAGACATAAGATAAGCCCCCAATCCAGAACGTCCGTTATCACAGCCAAAGGTATCTATTCCAACTTTCATTGCGCTAAAAGTATATCACAAAATGCAAGAAATGTGCTATAGTAGGCTCATGACAACAGATTTTACACAATTAGGCATTGAACAGCCTCTTTTAGACAAACTTTCCGCAATCAACATTACAGAACCAACTGCGGTACAGAAAAAAGTCATTCCGCTCATTGCAGAAGGTTCACATCTTCTTTTTCAGAGCGAAACTGGAACTGGAAAAACTTTTGCGTATCTTCTGCCACTAATACAGAAATTTTCAAAGAAAGAAAATCCTGACAGACATATTAATTTTCTTATTGCGTCTCCAACGCTAGAACTTGCATCGCAGATAAGAAATCAAATTAAATTGATTTCCGATTTAAAATGCACTCTGCTCATAGGTGGTGCACCGCTCAGCCGTCAAATAGAAGCATTAAAAGAAAAGCCAGCCATTGTAATAGGCGGTTCAGCCCGCATTCTTGAACTCATACACTTGAAAAAGCTTAAGACAGACGGAATTGAAGCCCTTGTGCTTGATGAAGCCGACAGACTTTTAAGCCCAGAACTTAGAGATGCAACAGAAGGGCTTATTGAGCGTCTGCCAAAAAACATTCAGCTCATTGGAAACTCCGCAACAGTAAGTAACTACACAAAAAAGATATTATTAAAATCACGCGAAAAAGATGACATACAGCTGGTAGAATTGCCAGCAGAGGATATTCTTAGAAAAAGAATTACGCACTGGGCAATCTTTGCAGAACGCAGAGACAAAATAGACACATTAAGGGCTTTCATAAATGCAGAAAAGCCTGAAAAACTCATTGTTTTTACAAGCCGTTCTGACCAAATAGAAAATATTGTTTCCAAACTGAAATGGAAAAAACTTGAATGTGCAGGATTAAGTGCAAAAACCGATAAAAAAAGTCGAAAGACAGCTTTCGACCAATTTAAAGCAGGAAAAATTCCAATTCTTGTTACAACGGACCTTGCTTCCAGAGGACTGGACATTCCAGGCATTACACATGTAGTGCAGATGGATTTGCCAGAAAGTGAAGATTTCTTCATTCACCGTGCAGGGCGTACAGGACGTGCCGGACAAACAGGCATAAATTGTGTCATTGGCGATGAACGCGAAATGAACAAATATGCAGCTCTTGAAAAAAAGCTAAAACTTACGGTTTATCCTAAAGTCCTGTACGGCGGAAAAATTACATCGCCGGAATAAGCAGTTCGGCAATTTTTACAAACAAAGGAATGGTTACTACACATCCTACAGAAGTAGCCGTAACCATTAGTCCTGCATAAGAAGCATCCCTGCCGAATATGCAGGCAAAAGAAGAAACGCTCATGCCAATAGGGCATAAACTTGCAATCAGCACAACAAATAGCATTTCACGCATGTTTGGAACTGTAGGAAACAGTTTCCAGACAAGCACAACCAAAGCTACAGTTACCAAGGAGCACACAACAAGCCGCATTGCCGTAACACGAATTACCCCTACAGAATAAGAAGAGCCGCTTTCATTTTTATAGCTTGCAAACAACATTCCAAGAAGCACCATAGAAAGAGCAGTATTCAAATCGCTAATATAGCCTAAAGGACTTGCAATAACAGAAGGCAACTGAAACGGAAGGCAGAACAAAATAATTCCAACCGTAACAGCAATTACATTCGGATTTGTAATAATCTTTTTAAGGCTGAACCTGTGCGACATTCTATATTCCCCGAAGGTCCAAAGATAGATGTTAAACACTGCCAGATAGCCCATTAGATAGAACACACCTGTTGAACCAAACACACCCCTTATGAGAGGAATGCCAATAAAACCACTATTGGTAAATATAATCCCCAGCCGTTCTATTTCATCACGAAGAAAAATCATGACAACAAGCGTAAAAAGCAGATGAACAGCAAAGCTAAGAGCAATCACAAAGCCAAGCTGCTGTAGCTTTTCCATGCTGAAAGAAAAATTAAATGCATTTATGATAAGGCAGGGATTCACAAAATAAAGCAGAAGTCGGCTCACAAACTGTGATTCCCTGTCACCGAATTTATTCCTTTTGGCAAAAAGGAATGCCAGCAAACAAATAATAAGCATTGTCAATAACTGTTTTGCAACGGTCAAACTCATAATGCCAACGATTATAATACTTTGTACTAATCTTTTACAATCTTTTGAGCAAAATAATTAAGTTTTTTATATATAAGTGCAAGAATTATTGAAGAAGCAATTACAGCCACCGTAAACAAAGACATGGCAACAAAATCAGCATGTCCGTTAGAACGAACAAAGTCAAACGAACCGTTTTCACCCTTAGTATAAATTAAGAAATGAAATGCTGTTATTGCCATAAGGTTCATCATATAAGTTTCAAGAGAAAGGTTCCCCATAAATCTTGTAACAGGATTTGAAGCATGATATTTTAGCAGAACTGCAAAAATCAATATTACCAAAATCATGGATTGAGGAATCTGCATTATGTACGTAAGCATTTTATTTGCAATGCCAGGACCTTGACCGTTGAATTCTGTCCAATATCCGAAATGTTCCTGACCATACATGGAAAGTGCAGAAACCCCAATGTACACAGCAATAAGAACTACAAGTTTAAGCCAATATAAACTCTTAAACCAATTACGGATGCGGCTTTCAAAATGAGCAAACAAAAGACCAATAAAAAATGCAGGACTTGAATTTACCCACCATTCGCCCGAGAACCAAAAGACTTTAAAACCCATCCACCACTGAGATTTTTCCCAGCCTGCAGGGGAAAGCCACCAGTTCTTATCCCCTGCCCACCAGGCAAAATGTCCGCTTACACAGAAAAACAGTCCTTGCAAAACAATTATGAGTGCAATAAGGGCAAAACAAACTCTCCTATTCTTTACGTTCTTAAAAAGAACATAAAAAGCCGTATACAAAATTGCTGCAACAATAGGATACCAGGCATACTCATTCATAAGAGTAAGACCTGTAAAATTAGTAATCCACTGTGCAGCAGGCATTTCAGTTTTTATTATTAAATGAAAAATGGCATAAAGAATGACATTGATATAAAAAGGAATAATAAGAACCTTTAAAACCCTTTTCTTCATAAAGCCGTTAAGATAGTTTTCTTTAGTTTCAAGACTTTTTACAAGACCAAATCCCGACCAAAAGAAAAACACAGCAACAAACAAGTAGCCAGCATTGACAAAAAGGCTTATTACTCCAGGCTTGTTACTACCAAATGCCTGCTGAAATATCATTTCCTGAGAAATGTGATGCAGAATTACGCCAATAGCAGCCAAGCCTCTAAGCGATTTTGTCACAGCAAGTGATGATGAATCTTCATGAAACTGAGATTTTCCAAAGCCAGCAAATTTTCCGCCCCAAACACAAAGGGCAATAAAAAGCACGTAAACGGTAAAAGTTATGTACATTATGATTATTCCTTTCTAAAAAGTATAACACAGGTTTTAAATTTTGGAAGAGCAATGTTCGTTCCCTTGAAAAAAAGTCTCTATATATGGTAACATTATAATACTATGAGTGTAAGGAACATATTGATAGTTGGTGTAGGCGGACAGGGAGCACTTCTTGCTTCTAAGACGCTGGGACAAGTTCTTCTTGATGCAGGTTATGATGTAAAAGTCAGTGAAGTACATGGAATGAGCCAGAGAGGTGGTTCTGTTGTAACTTATGTACGTTACGGAGAAAAAGTTTATTCTCCAATTGTAGACAAAGGCGAAGCAGATTACATTGTTTCATTCGAAATGCTTGAAGCTGCCCGTTATGCAGACTATTTAAAAAAAGACGGTCAAATTGTAGTAAATACACAGCAGATAGACCCAATGCCTGTAATTACAGGTGCAGCAGAATATCCTTCAAATCTTCAGCAGCTCATGCAGGATAAAGGCATAAAGGTAGATGCACTAGACTGCCTTACTCTTGCAGAACAGGCAGGAACTTCAAAAGCAGTAAATATAGTACTCATGGGTCGTCTTTCAAAATACATGGACTTTAGCGAAGATAAATGGCTGACTGCAATAGAAAAACTGGTAAAACCTCAGTTCCTTGAAGTTAATAAAAAGGCATTTAAATTAGGACGTGGAGAATAGAATGGCATTAAAATATTTCCAAAAAGAAAAAGAATGTATGCCCATTGAAGAACTTAGAAAGCTTCAGGGAAAAAGGCTTGTCGAAAATTTCAGACATGTATACGAAAATGTAGAATACTACAGAAGAAGATGCGAGGAAGCAGGTATTACTCCTGATGACATCCACGGTCTTGAAGATTTGGACAAAATACCATTCACCTGCAAAGACGATCTTCGTCAGACATATCCTTACGGTCTTTTTGCAGTTCCACGCAGTCAAGTTGTACGCATTCATGCATCATCGGGAACAACTGGTAAGCAGATTGTCGTAGGCTATACAAAAGAAGACCTTGACATTTGGGACGAATGTACAGCACGTCAGCTGGTTGCAATCGGTGCAGATGAAAATGACATTGTTCAGGTAGCTTACGGTTACGGTCTTTTTACAGGTGGTTTCGGAGTACATGGAGGAGCAACAAGACTTGGAGCACAAGTCATTCCAATTTCCTCTGGAAATACAAAAAGACAAATTACATTCATGCAGGACTTAAAATCTACAGTACTTGCATGTACACCTTCCTATGCAGCATATCTTGGTGAAACACTCAAAGAAATGGGACTTACACCAAAAGACATCTGCCTTAAAGCTGGCATTTTCGGTGCAGAGCCTTGGACAGAAGAAATGAGACGCGACATTGAAAAGTCGCTTGGCATCAAGGCTTATGATATATATGGTCTTACAGAAGTTATGGGTCCTGGAGTAGCTTACGAATGTACTGAGCAGAAAGGAATGCACGTAAACGAAGACCACTTTATTATAGAAACTATTGATCCTGAAACAGGCAAAAGACTTCCAGACGGCGAAAAGGGAGAACTTGTATTTACAGCAATCACAAAAAAAGCATTTCCTCTTATGAGGTTCCGCACAAAAGATATTGGTGTGCTAAACAGAACCCCATGTTCATGCGGCAGAACCTTTGTAAGAATGTCAAAGCCAATGGGACGCACAGATGACATGCTCATTATTCGCGGTGTAAACGTATTCCCAAGCCAGATTGAAGGCGTGCTTTTGCAAAACGGATATCCGCCAAACTATCAGATTATTGTTGGTCGCGTAAACAATACCGACACCTTCGAAATCAAAGTAGAAATGGTTCCAGAAAAGTTCAGCGATGTTATTGCAGAAATC
Organism: uncultured Treponema sp.; assembly: GCA_947166545.1. Lineage (GTDB taxonomy): Bacteria > Spirochaetota > Spirochaetia > Treponematales > Treponemataceae > Treponema_D. Next base: position 8,449 of record CAMVEQ010000038.1, read on the forward strand.
AACCAGCAGGAACGAGAGCTGTCAAATGCATTGCTTAACGTTCTACAGATAAAGGCAAAAGTTACACTTGTTGCACCAAAGAGCATTGAACGCTCAGAAGGAAAAGCAAAGCGTATCATAGATACACGTAAACTGCACGACTAAACTCAGGAGGAAACAGAATGACAATTACACAGATTTCAATCTTTATAGAAAACAGAAAAAATGCCCTTTCTGAACTTACAAAAGTTCTTGCAGAACACAAAATCAGCATGCGCACAATTTCTATTGCAGACACAAGCGATTTTGGCATAGCAAGAATTATTGTTGACAATCCTGTGCAGGTGCAGGCAGCGCTTGAGCGTTCTGCATACATAGTAAAGGCAACTCCAGTAATCGCTCTTGAAATTCCAGATGAAGCAGGAAGCCTTAACAAAATTCTTAAACTCCTTGCAGATAACAATCGCAATGTTGAATACATGTACGGTTTTACAGGACACAAATCTGGCAGTGCTTACATGATTATTCGTTGTACGGACATTGCAGAAACAGAAAAAGTTCTTGATAAAGCTGGTATTCACATGGCAAGTCAGGAAGAACTCAAGGAGATTTAATTATCATGAGCTGTACCGCCGAAGATTTGAAAAAGGCCCGTGAGTTTTTCGGTAAAGACATATACGCATCAAAAACAACAGGGATACAGATTGATGATGTAGGAGATCATTATGCAAAATGCTCTCTTAAAATAACTGATGCTCACAAAAATGCTTATGGCGGTGTAATGGGCGGTGTAATATTTACCCTTGCAGACTACACCTTTGCCGTTGCTTCAAATTTCAACACGGTACAGACGGTTTCTACAACAAGTCAAATAAATTTTACAGGCATGGCAAAAGGTGGAATGCTAATTTCAGAATCAAAGCTCATAAAAGATGGACGCACAACATGCCTGTATTCAATAGATATCACCGACGAGCTTGGAACAAAAGTTGCATTCGTCACAGTAACAGGCATGAAACTGTCGCATTAAATAACTTCATTCAAGCTGCCCGTGCGGTAGCCTTGAAGATCAAGTGAGATGTAGGAAAAGCCTGCGTTTCTAAATTCCTGCACAATTTCTTCCCGATATGCAAACAACGATTGCAATTCAGAAGGTAGCACTTCTATACGTGCAAGATTTTCACCATGAAGCCTTACCCTAAATTGCGAGAATCCAAGACCCAACAAAAAAGCTTCTGCATGTTCAATCATGCCAAGTTTTCGTGCAGTAATTTCTTCACCGTAAGGAATTCTACTTGCAAGACATGCCAGCGAAGGCTTATTCCAAGTGCGAAGCTCGGCTTCTTTTGAAAGTTCCCTAATATCTGCCTTATGAAGACCACATTCCATTAGAGGACTTTTTATGCCAAGTTCAGAAAGTGCTTTTAACCCAGGTCTGTAATCTCCCGTATCATCAATATTACTTCCATCGCATACGCAGGAAAGATTCCGCCGTTTCGCCTCGGAAATTATCATGTTAAATATTTTTTTCTTGCAGATATAGCAGCGGTTCTTTGGATTGCTGCATATTTCACTGTCAGAAAGCACATCAACATCAAGCTGTACATGCTCTACATCTAGACTCTTGCATAGCGATACAGCTTCATTAGATTCCGCCTCGGACAAAAATGCACTTTTTACAGTAATTGCAACAATATTTTTACCAAGCAAATCATGAGCTGTTTTTAAAAGAAAGGCAGAATCTACCCCACCCGAAAAGGCTATTGCACAGCTTCCCAAAGATTTCAAGTAATCACAAAGTTTTTCAAATTTATCATGACTATCATTCTGTATACTCATTCAGAAAGAAGCTCCAATAATGCAGCACGGTCAACAGCTCTGACTGTGCTGCGTATTTTTTTATATTTAGGAATAAAATCCTCTGGCAAAGAATAATTATCAAGTTCTGCAATAATATTATCCGCCATGTTAAAATCAAATGCCTGCACACATTCTTTAAGTGCAGACATTGCATCATCAATCTGTTTCTGCGATATATTAGGTTCAGACGGTGTAGCCGCTTTCTGCGTACTTATAGCTTTACCACATAAATAGGCAAGTCTATCTTTGTATGCACGCCAGTCAGACAATAATGTTGGAGTTCTTTCTTTAATGTCTGCAACACCATGCTCTGCTCCCCTTTTAGCTTCATCACCCGAAGCCTCCAATTCCTTTGCAAGAGCAGAAAGCTCCATTGCTCCAATCAGTCTGGCAGAAGATTTTAGAGCATGAACAAGAACCGTATAGTTAGTCCAGTCACCATCATTTGCATACTGTTCCGTTTTTTCAGATTTTTCTTCTATTGAATCCCAGAAGATATTTACAGCATCCATGAATGTATCCATGCTACCACAGTTCTTAACAGCCTCACAAATATCAACACCGAACATCTTCTTAAACAGAGCATCAGAAACTCCACTACCGCCGGATACGCCCCCTTCCTTTGATTTTTGTACAACAAAGCCTTCATCACCTTCATGAATCATTTTTTCTGCAGGAAGGTAACGGCTCATCATAGCTTCAAGTTTAGCAGAGTTTACAGGCTTTGAAATATAATCTTCAAAACCGCTTGAAAGGAACATTTCTCTTGCACCAGTTATAGCATTTGCAGTAAGGGCAATACAGACAGCCTTTTGATTTACCGAAGAAGAGTCTGCACGCAGTTCTGCAAGCATTTGAATTCCATCTTTGTTCGGCATAAGATGGTCAATAAAAATAATATCATAAGGGTTTATTTTCGCAACAGCAAGTGCACTGTCAGCATCATTTGCCGTGTCTATATTTATTCTTGTCTGCTTTAACAGTCCCTTAATTACGGTCAAGTTCATAGGAGTGTCATCAACAACAAGAATATGTGCATTCGGAGCTTGGAAACTTTCATGATAAGAGACAGCTTCTGTACGAAGTCCTTTAAGAGCATTTTCCATAGTGCCAAACTTATCCCAGTCACGAACCTCCTGTTCTATATCAAAATAAAACTTACTACCCCTTCCATACTCACTTTCAACTTTAAGAACAGAGCCCATCTTTGAAAGCAAAGCACTAGTAATGCTCATTCCAAGTCCAGTACCTTCAATAGAACGATTACGGCTTTCTTCTATACGCTCAAAAGGCTTATTAAGCTTTTCTATATCTTCTTTTTTTATGCCTATGCCTGTATCAGTAACACAGAATGAAAGTAAGATTTTATTATCAGCTACTTTTTTAAATCCAACCTCCATATTAACAGAACCTTTGTGAGTATATTTTACAGCATTAGTAAGAATGTTAAGAACACACTGTCTTATGCGGGTTTCATCTCCAAAAAGTCGGTATGGGGTATCTTCATCCACCCTCACATTAAATTGCAAAGACTTACCCTTTGCACGCAGTTCTGTCATTGTACACAAATCATTCAGCATGCCACGAAGATCATAAACAGAGTTTATAATTTCCATCTTGCCAGCTTCAATCTTTGACAAATCAAGAATGTCATTAATTATTGCAAGCAAAGATTTTCCGCTGGACATAATATCATGAGCATAGGCTTTGACATTTTCTTCACTTGACTCGCGTAAAATCATCTCATCAAGACCAAGCACAGCATTAATTGGAGTGCGTATTTCATGCGACATATTCGCAAGAAATAAAGACTTTGCCTGATTTGCACGATCTGCAATATTCCTCTGCTCTTCCAGTTCCTGCATGTAACGAAAATGTTCCGTTTCATCAGAAATTACATAAACATCACCAACTTTATGTCCATTTGCAGTAAGAGAATCTTCTTTAATAGTATAAATTCTATCCTGAATTGTGACAGATTCTGTATCTGAAAAAAGATTTTTTATGTTTTCCAAAGTTTTTTCCGGAGCATCTGTAAGTCCAGAAAAAAGACTTCGAGCTTTTTCGTTACTAAAACTTACAGTACCATCTTCGCGGGTAGCAATAATGCCTTCTGAAACATTTTCTATTACAAAATCCTGAGCCAGACCTTTTGTATCAAGAATGTCATAAAAGAAAATTGCAATACACAAGACAATAGAAGCAAGGGCATAACCAATGCACGTGATATCATAGCCAGGAATGACCTTACACAAATTAAATACATAAAATAATCCGTCAAAAAATACAACAAGAAGTATTAACAACAGTTGCTTTATTTTGCGGGGATTCTTCTCTTTAATCAAAGAAGCAAACAAAAGAGTTAATCCATACGCAATATATGATATTAAAAGGAATGTATATATATGATGGAGAATACCGTACTTTAATATCAGGTGAGGGAAAATTCCCCTATTCACAAATTCTATTGAAGTATAATACAGAGTGTTGTAGCTAGCGGTAATGACAAGAATATAAATTACAGCATGAAGAATAGAAGTCACAGAAACTATGCATTTATATATTCTGCCTTTGCACAAAAGCATGACAAAGATAAGAAGAGAAAGAGGAATCCACACTCGCCCAAGATATGACACTTGCCACGCAAGGATGGCTTCTCTAAGAGACTGTGCATGCATAACAGCAAAATAACCTGCAGTGTTTATCAGTGTTGAAACACAGTAAAAGAATAGCCAGCCATGCAACGGCTTAGACCATTTCTTAATGATGTATGCACACATAAACAGCATAAGGATAATACTGGCATACTGCACGCCAAGCAGAACATTATACAGTGACATTGTAGGCATGACCGTATTCATGTTTTATATTATAGCATCAATACTTTAAAAATGATAGAAAAAATATCCTTCGGTTCAAAAAGTTTTACAATACAAAGGCAAAAACAGCATTTATATGATTTTTTTTATAAAATTTTATACTTTTTTTATAAATTTCAGCATTTAGAGGTTGTATTTTTTTTTTATATGTTACTACAATAAGTAATATAAACTTAATATACGGGAGACATAACAAATGACACTTTTAAGACGATCACTTTTCATGATCGCAATTCCAACCGTAATTTTATTTCTTATAATGATGTTTATTGCATCTCACAGGCTTAAGTTCTATGCATCACAGCAAATGCAGGACAATCTCATGGCATCCAGCGATGCGGCTTCTGAGTATGTAATGAGCTTTATGCAAAAACCAAGAATTCTTCTGGAAGCACTTACAGACATCTTTCTGAACGGAACATTCGATACAGAACATGAAAATCTTCATGCATTTACAAATCTTACACAGTCTTATACCGACTCAACAGGATTTTACGGCTACATTGACGGAACTTACTATGATGGTACAGGATGGGTTCCAGATGCAGGTTGGGATCCGACAAGCCGTCCTTGGTACATCGGAGCTGTAAAAGAGCCAGACAGCTTTGTCTATTCAGATGTTTACATAGACGATCAGACAGGCGGCTCTGTAGTAAGCATTTCAAAACAGGTCTTTGACTATTTGCATAAATCTCTTGGAGTTGTTTCTGTTGACTTTCCTCTTGAACATATAAAGGAGGCACTTAAAAGCAAGTGCCAGTACGAAGATGAAAGAATGTTCATCCTTACGGATAAAGGTTCGTTTGCAACCCATGAAAAATATTCGGCTTCCGATAACATTGCAACTGTTGACAACGGCACATACAAAAATATTGCCGACAAATTCCTTGCAGGAAAAGATGAAATATTTTCTGCTGTAACAGATGGAGTTCCTTACTATTATAAGTCAACACCAATTGAAGGGACTCACTGGTATTTTATTTATGGACGCTCTGAAAAATCCGTTAATTCATTTGTAAACAAATGTGCACAGATTATCGTCCTTTCGTTCATGGTTCTGTTTGCTGTAATATTCATAGCTCTTATCATAATCCTTCGTGGCATTGTCCGCCCTATCCGCTTTACGGCAGCTGCCCTTTCAGACATATCTAGCGGAGACGCTGACCTTACACGAAGACTTACAGTCGTGCCAACTTCAACAGAAATAAAAACAGTAGTCAGCAGTTTTAATGAGTTCGCAAAAAAACTTCAAGACATGCTTGGAACAATAAAAAGATCAAGCTCAAATCTTGATGTGGTTTCGGCAAACATGAAGAACAACGTTTCTTCTGTATCAAACTCAATGACAAATATTCGACTGAGCATTGGGAATGTTCAAGATCAAATTAAAAAGCAGTCAGAAGGTTTTGATGAAACAGCATCCGTCATAAAAGAAGTTGCTTCAAGCATATCCACCGTAAACAGCATGATTGACTCGCAGACAGGAAGCATCCGCGAATCTTCGGCAGCTGTAGGTCAGCTTGTAAACAGCATTGAACAGATAAGTTCGTCTATGGAAACCATGGCAAAATCATTCAGCCAGCTTGATAGCGAAGCCCACAGTGGAATGTCAAAGCAGCAAAAAGTAAACGAAAGAATTTCTCAGATTGAAACCCAGTCAAAAATGCTACAAGAAGCAAATACCGCAATTGCCTCCATTGCCAGCCAGACAAACCTTCTTGCAATGAATGCAGCAATCGAAGCTGCTCATGCGGGAGATGCAGGAAAAGGTTTTGCAGTTGTTGCAGATGAAATTCGAAAACTGTCAGAAACTTCTTCAAGCCAGTCAAAGACAATTGGCGAACAGCTTAAGAACATTCAGGATAGTATAGAAGAAATTGTATCGGCATCGCAGGAATCAAGCAGTGCTTTTTCTGGTGTTTCATCACGCATTCAGGAAACAAATATTCTTGTACAGTCTGTAAGAAATTCTCTTGAAAAGCAGAATGCCGATTCCCGAAGCGTCATAACTTCGCTTGAAAGCATGGATAAAAACACGGAAGATGTTCGTAAAGCTTCAATGCAGATGGCAAATGGAAGTTCCCATGTTCTTGAAGAAATGAACAGACTGCAGGCTTCAGTTGGTGAAGTACGAAACAGTATGGATGCAATGTCGGATAATGCACAAAGTGTTGTTAAGAGTGGAATGAGCCTTGACAAATGCGTAGAGGAACTGGATCATAACGTTACCCAGCTTGGTTCTGATGTAAACAGATTTAAAACGGAATAAAAGAAAAGACTTCAAAATAGAAATCCCTGTACATTTTTGAATAATGTACAGGGATTTTTTTATTTGCCTTGCATGACACAAGCTTTTACTTCTTCTTTTTCTTCAAGTTGAATGAAGGAAGATTTAATGAATCTTTGAAGCTTCCTGCCCTCATTGCTTTGTCATGAGCTGAAATAACTTCTTTATATTTAGGCTCAATGGATTTTAGATCTTTTTCGTTCATTGTGTCCTTAAAGTATTGTTTCTGTTCCTTTGTAGCTTTTGGACTATTACTGAAGTCGCACCACTGACTGTACTGATAAATTCTTTCAGTCTTTTCAAATCTGTTTGGTCCAGAAATTCCGTAGTTCTTAAGAATGTCATCTCTTTTCTGGATTTCTTCTTTTGTCGGCTCCCTTACATCTCCCTTATCACTGTAACCTAAAGCATCGATTTCCTTGTTGATTGAGGAATAATTTTTGATGTAGTTAGCGACATCATCAGCTGTGATTCCTAAAGATTTGTCTGCTGCAAAAATAAATGAAGCTGCAAATAAACAAAGCACAGACAATGCAATTCTCTTTACGATCTTATTCATAGACACCTCCTGTTTTGGTCCGTGACATAAAAATAACTAAAACTAAATGCAAAATTAACTATGTCTATAAGTTTAACAGCCCAATAGGCAAAAAGCAACAAAAATATTGCAAGGCAGAATTCTTTCTTTATTACCAAGTCTACAAAAAAAATACCTCGCAATGGAACAAACCATTACGAGGTATTTTTGCATTAACTCAACTATTACAACGCACCAAACTTACACAGCTGGGAACATACACCACAGCCTACGCACAAGGTTGCGTCTATATGAGCTTTGCCTTCCTTCATGGAAATTGCAGGACAGCCAATCTTCATGCACATTTTGCAGGAACGGCATTTGTCGTTATCAACTTTCAAAGCAGGCAAAGGCTTTACGCTCTTAAGAAGCACGCAAGGTCTTCTGCTTATGATAAGGCTTGGACCTTCATAAGCAAGCTCTTCCTTAACAGCCTTTTCACACTCTTCAATGTTATATGGATCAACAACGCGAACATGCTCAATGCCCATAGCCTTTGCAAGAGCCTCAAGGTCAATGCGGCCTGCAGGATCACCGTAAAGGTTCTTTCCCGTCGTAGGGTTCTGCTGGTGACCAGTCATGCCAGTAATTGAGTTATCAAGCACAATTACAGTAGAAGCAGACTGATTATATGCAATCGTAGCAAGACCTGTCATGCCGGAATGAACAAATGTGGAATCGCCAATTACAGCAACAGATTTCTTTTCATTTTCAGCTCCTCCAGCTTTGTTCCAGCCGTGAAGCCCCGAAAATGACGCACCCATACACAAAGTAACATCCATTGCAGAAAGAGGAGCAACAGAGCCAAGAGTATAGCAGCCAATATCACCCCAGACAGTAACCTTAAGCTTGCTGAGAGCATAGAACATGCCTCTGTGAGGACATCCTGCACACATAATAGGAGGGCGTACAGGAATGTTCACACCAAGCTGAACGCTGTCTGGAACCTCTTTTCCAAATGCAGCAGCAATCTTGTTCTGACTTAGCTCGCCACAAAGACCGAACATATCCTTTCCGTGAATTTCTACGCCAAGGTCTAATGTACGGCAGAAGTTTTCTATGATTGGATCTAATTCTTCTATTATAATGAGCTTTTTAACCCCTGCTGCAAATTCCTTTATGAGTTTTGCAGGAAGGGGGTTTACCATGCCAAGCTTAAGAATTGAGGCAGTGTTGCCCAAAACTTCTTTTGCATATTGATATGATGTTGAAGACGTTATAATGCCAAGCTCTGCCTTTCCATCTTTTATAAACTGGGAGTCTGCCTTTTCAATGCGGTTTATGCCGCTTGTCAAAGACCATTCTTCAATATCCTTAAGTCTCTGTTCCACAAAAGGATGACGACGGATAGCATTTGCAGGAGCCATTACATATTTTGAAATGTTTTTTTCATAAGCCTTGCGTGGAATGTCCTGACGTTCAACAGTTTCTACCACGCTCTGACTATGGGCAATGCGAGTGCACATCTTATACAAAACAGGAGTGTCAAATTTCTCGCTCACCTGATATGCCATGTTCATGAAAATTCTAGCTTCTTCTGAATCAGAAGGTTCTATCATAGGAATTTTAGAAGCAACCGCATGATGGCGGCTGTCCTGTTCATTCTGGCTAGAATGCATTCCCGGGTCATCGGCAACGCCAATTACAAGACCTGCATTTACGCCAGTATAACTCATTGTAAAAAGAGGATCTGCCGCAACGTTAAGCCCTACATGCTTCATTCCGCAGAAGGCACGCTTTCCGGCAAGACTTGCTCCGAACGCAGTTTCAAGGGCAACTTTTTCATTAGGTGCCCACTCACAGTATATTTCTTTATATTTTGCTGCTTCTTCGGTGATTTCTGTGCTCGGAGTTCCCGGATAACTGGAAACAACCGCACAACCACTTTCATATAATCCGCGTGCAGCCGCCGCGTTTCCTAACATCAGTTGTTTCATTTTTAAACTCTAGCAAAAGGCATTAATGGTGTCAAGGTTTTCTGTATTTTTATAACTTCGCGTTACAGATTAGCGTATATCAAAATAAAATCGCTCTATGTATGTAATGCGCTCGTTAGCTTTTTCCCATACAGTGCTTTCAGGATACTGACGTACAATTGTTTTGTAGATTGAAAGCGATTTTTTTATGTCTCTGAGGGCAGATGGTGATTCAAGTGTTCTTCCCTGCAAATACATGCCTTCATCAATGTTTCCTTCTGTCTTTTCAAAAAAAGAATCAAGATATGCCAAGCACTTTTCATATTCTTTTTCATCAAAAGCTTTTTGTGCCATGGAAAGTATTTCAGAAGATGAAAGATTTTCCGTATTTACAGAAGATGCGGCTTCTTTTTGCTCTGACTCTTTTTTTGCAACAGGAACAGTTCCCGCATTTGATGCCTGATCAACAGCTGATGTATTCTGAATTACAGTTGCACCCTTTGATGAAGTATTTGCTGCAACATGATTTTCTGTGGCTGAGTTTATTTCTGAACTTACAGTTCCCTTTGCTGTCTCTTCAACAGAAGCTTCTGCATTAGAATTGTCTTCAACCTCAATTTCTTTATTATGCTCTATTGCTTCTGCAAGAATTACAGATTCTGTAAATGAAGGACGAGGTGGTACAATGTCTGCATACATAGGAGCTTTTATGTGATCCGATACCCTGCTTACCCCCTGTACAGTTACAGCAAGATAGTCATCAATATATTCCCCAGTAAGTGCATCATTCTTAAAAAAGTGAAGTATTGCAGAACCTTCTTCCCTTCCACGCAAAGTGAAAGATGTAGATTCTTCTGACATTTTTCTGCCTGAATACTTCAAAAGAGAAGTAGCATCTATTTCTCCAAGATAAATCCAACCTGTACCCGGATACACAACATCTAGATATTGATTTTTCTGCAAAGTTACGGAACGCGATGGAACAGCATTCATTGGAACAGGATCATCTGTTGTGTCAGCTACAGCTGTTATGGCTGTTGTAAAAAATACTGCAAGCAATGCCATAAAAAGCGTTGTCTTTTTCATGGAGCGGCCTCCGTTATTTTATTTATTAACGTATCATTTGCATCTTCCAGAGCTTTCATGTTTGAGTCATTAGGTACGGAGAACCATCTGTTAAGTTCTTCATCACTCCATGTATCCTCTGTTATGCGGGAAAAATAATAGTCTTCGGTCATTTTAATATCGGCAGGAGGTAAGAATTCTTCCTTTTTACTGAAAACTTCTTCTGGCAGATCAATCTTTTTTATTGCTTTGTCATTACCAAGGCTGCCGAGAAGGATAAAAATTGCAGTCAGAGAAAGAAAAATCAAAATGCAGATGATTGCAACAGTCAATTTGCTGTTTTTTTCAATAAAATCCTCTGCATTAGCCTTTATATTGTCAATTATTTCCATTATTATCTTCCGTCTCTTCTATATTTTCGGCAGATTGTTCTTCAACTTTTGGATAATCTTCAGAAGAGTTGTCAGAAGTAGAAACTTCTGGGCTTTCTTCGGAAGTTACCTCATCTGTCTTTAGAGTACCATCTGGATTGTGTTCACGTCTAGGTGGTCGAGGTGGAATGACAATACCTTCTTCTTCTGGAATATCTTCTTCTTCAAATGTATCTGCATCGTCAAAAGTTGCTTTACCGTTAATAGTGTCTTCATCAAGTTTAAGCTGAACAACACTGGTAATACCGCTTTCCTGCATGGTTACACCAATCATGCTTGATGCACCCATAACAGTCTTTCTGTTATGCGTAATGACTATGTACTGGCTTACATTTGCAAATGCACGCAGGGCATTTACGAGACTGGAGACGTTTTTATCATCAAGAGCCGCATCAATTTCATCAAGGAGACAGAACGGACTTGAGCGTACCTGATATGTAGCAAAAAGCAGAGCCATTGCAGTCATTGTTTTTTCACCACCAGAAAGGAGCGAAATGTTTACAAGTTTTTTTCCAGGTGGCTGTGCAAAAATTTCAATACCAGTTGTAAGCACGTTAGAAGGATCTACAAGACGCAACTCTGCACGTCCGCCACCGTTAAACAGCCTTCGGAACATGTTGTGGAAGTTGCGGCGAATCTTATTGTAAGTGTTCAGGAACATTTCGGATGATTTTGTCCTGATTTCCTCGCTTACACGCACAAGATTTTCAAGAGATTTCTTTGTATCATCGTAACTTGCCTGCTGGCGTTCGTAACGTTCCTTTTCCTCGGCAAACATTTCAATTGCCATAAGGTTGACCTGTCCCAAATCTGTAATTTTCTGTCTGGTAGCCGCAAGCTTTTCACGCAATTCAGCAGGTGTTGCTGTAATTGTATACATGCGTTCTTCAAATTCCATGAGGTCACGGGAATAATTGTCCTGAAAGTTCTGCTTTACATTGCGGATTTCCGTATCATTCTGGGCAATAGAAACAGTCAAACTTTCAAGACGTGCCTGATATTTATTTTTTTCTTCCTGTTTTTTCTTTAATGCACTTTCTTTTCCGCTTACCTTGCTGTTACATTCAGCAATCTGTTCATCAAGATTTGTTAATTCTTTTGTAAGTGCAACACCTTTTTCTTCAAGCTCAGCAATAAGTTCTTCTGTTTCAGCAATCTGCTCATCCATTTCATCTTTCTGCCGCATTTCGTTAGAAAGATCATCTTCCTGTTCTTTTAACAAGGCTTCTTCTGAAACGAGCATTTTTTTGTGAGTAGAAATCTGTTGTTCGCAGGAAGTAATCTGTTGCTGCATCTGTGCCTGTGTTATGCGCAGTTTACCAAGAGTTTCCTTATAAGTGTCAATCTTGGTGTTTAATGATTTATTTGTAGCTAAAAGTTCTTCATTCTGATCAGAAATTGACTTTATGAGCGAAAGGTTTTCTTCTATAGAAGAGTCAATATTTCGCTTTTTGGTAATGATACCTTCAGGCGAAAGAAAATCGTCAATGAACTGAGGTGTAGTCTTTGTATAGGCATCAAGAAGTTCTGAAAGCTGTGTAAGCATTGTACCAATTTCGGTAAAAGCTGATACTGCGTCTTTGCTAAACTGTGCCGCATCTTTTTCGGAATGAGAAGGAAGCGATGCAAAGTCGTTAAAGATGTTTGCACGACCTGCAGCATAAATCTTAATTTTTTCAAGGATTGTAGTAACATCTTCCTTGGCCTTTTTATTTGCAGAAGATGAATAGCCTGCGTTTTTAAGCTTTGCATCAAGCTCTGTTACAATGTCTTCTGTAAGGGAAGTCAGCTGTCGCTGAAGGTCTGCACGCTGATCATCAAGACTGTGTATTTTATCTGTGTTATCTGTTATCTGAGCCTGATTTTCTTCAATCTGCATAGAAGACTGTTTTATGTTTTCTACAAAGCCTTCTATGTTTTTTGTAATGTCTTCAAGTTTTTTCTTCTGATCGTAAAGTTCAGAATTAAAGCTATCAATTTCTTCGTTGTAGCTGTCTATGCGTTCATTGATGTTTTTAATGCGGTTTTCAATTTGACCGATTTTCTCCTTCATGCCGCTCTGCTGTTTACGCAGTTCTGCAACTCTGTTTTTCTGCGATGAATGTTCGGCACTTATTTTTACAACTTCCATCTGCTTTTTGTTTACAGATTCCTGAAGTTCTTTTATTTTGTCCGTATTTTCATTGAGATTATTGTAAATTTCTTCTATTTGACGTGCAGCTTCGTCCCTTTTCTGCTCTGCTTCTTCAATTTCATGCTGATGCCGTGCCTTATCCTGAGAAAAGCCTTTTAAGCGAAGCAACTGAATGTCAAGTTCATACTCAAACTTTTCATTGTTCAGCTTGCGGTATTTTGTAGTCTTGTCTGACTGAGTTTTTAAGGTTTCGTAGTTTCGCTTTGTTTCTGCAAGAGCAATGTCAATCTGTGCAAGATTTGCACGGGTTTTTTCAAGTTCCCTTTCTGCTTCAGCAACGTCAGCTTTACTGCGGCTAATGCCAGCAGCTTCTTCAAAAAGATAGCGGCGGTCTTCTGGCTTAGAAGAAAGAATCTGGTCAATCTTTCCCTGTTCCATGACAGAATAGGCAGACTTACCAATACCAGTGTCCATAAAGAGTTTGCGGATGTTTGTTGCACCAACCTGTGTTCCGTTTAAGTAATACTCGTTTTCGCCAGAGCGGTAAAGACGTCTTTTTATGGAGATTTCTGTATCATCAAGAGGAAGCAAGCCGTTATCGTTTGCAATTGTAAGCGTTACTTCTGCCATTGAAAGGGCAGGACGGGATTCCGTTCCGTTAAAGATAACGTCTTCCATTGAAGCTGCACGGAGATTTTTAGATTTATTTTCTGCCAAAACCCATTTTATAGCATCAACTACGTTACTTTTTCCGCAGCCGTTAGGACCAAGAAGGGCTGTAATTCCGTCTGCAAAATTGATGTGAGTTCTGTCTGCAAATGATTTAAAACCGAATATTTCAAGACTTTTTAGAAACACTGAAAATCCCCTGATATTAAAGTCCATCTATTATAACGATATTAATTGTGTTAAACAATGGGGTGCGGGGTCTTTTGAATTTTGACATTATTTGCCGTGATAATCCTTTGAAAATTGACAATATTAAAGGTAAAAATCCTTTGAATTCTGACAATATTACAATATAATATACTTCAAAGGACAAAGAAAATGCTCAAAAGAACTATCTGGCAGGAACTTATAAAATGGAAAAACCGCGAACACCATCCTCTTATAATTCGCGGTCTAAGACAGATTGGAAAAACCTTTATTACACAGGAATTTGGAAGACTGTTTTATGAAAATGTAATTTATCTGGATTTACGAGCAAATACTGCTGTTCACAAGGCTTTTGACGGTAATTTTGATGTAAACCAGATGATTCTTTCAATTACCGCTGTTGAACCAAAAGCTCGTTTTATCCCCAATAAAACACTTCTGATTTTGGATGAAATTCAAGATTGCACAAATGCCAGAAGTTCTCTTAAATATTGGGATCTTGATGGACGTTTTGATGTTATTTGCACTGGAAGTTTTCTTGGTGTAAAAGGATTCAGAATGCCTTATATGCGTGGCATACCAGTTGGCTATGAAGAGCAGATTAGCATGTATCCTTTAACCTTTGGAGAATTTCTAATTAACACTGGTATGGATGAAAAAATTCTTCAGTATGTGATGAAATCAATAGAACAAAAAACAATTGTGGAACAGACCGTGCACCAAAGTATGCGGCAACTATATCTCCAATATCTTATTGTTGGAGGCATGCCGGAAGTTGTAAATACTTTTTTTGAAACTCATGATTTAAATGCAGTACGGGCAATTCAGACTCAAATCCTTAATTCAATAAAAGATGATTTTGGTCGCTACAAAGATGCAAACGGAGAGGATAAGGTAAATGAAGTTCTCAAACTGCGTGCAGAAGCCTGCCTGTCGTCTCTTCCAGCCCAACTTTCAAAGGAATATAAAAAATTCCAGTACAGTCTTGTTGATGTAAAAGGTCATTCGCCAGAAAAGGCGGACGGTCTGCAATATCTCGAAGACGTAGGACTTGTTGTTCGAGCCTATAATACAAAATCACTCGCCTACCCCTTAGAAGCAGAAAAAATTCCTACAGAATTCAAGGTGTTTTTTATTGATACAGGGCTTTTAGTCTCACAACTGGGAGTTGATGTTCCAGCAAAAATTCTTAATGGCGATTTGGGAGCATATAAAGGTGCAGTTGCAGAAAATATGGTAGCTTCTGCTTTTGCCAAAGCTGGCAGAGATTTATTCTATTATCATGCTCCAAGTGGTTCTCCTGAGCTGGATTTTCTTTTTGAAAAAGATGGCAATGTAGCAATTATAGAATGTAAATCTTCTAATAACCGTGCAACAAGCATGAAGTTTGTTCTTGCCAATCCAAAAAGATTTGGTGTACATCCTGCCATAAAAATTGCAGATGCAAATGTCGGTAGTACCAATGGATTTGATACACTTCCATTATATTCTCTGGTATTTATTCAGCAGGAAAAGAAGAAGCATATTGTAGAAATGGTAGATGTGACAAATCTAAAAGTACCAGAATGAATATATCATTATAATCAAAAAAGTGCAGAGTACATTGTCGAAAAAAAATAGTGTACACTGTCGGAAGTGAACAGTGTACACTGTCGCAAATGAATAGTGTACACTATCCAAAATGTGTAGAGTACACTGTCGAGAATGAATAGTGTACACTGTCGGAAGTGAATAGTGTACACTGTTCGAAATGTGTAATGTACATTATCGCATTTGAAAAGTAAAAATTACTAAAAATTTAACATTTTTTCTGTTTTTGTCACAAAGAATACTTAAAAAAGTGTTGAACAAAAACTTTTCGTACCTAAAATTCGACGTTTATCCCACTTTTGTTGACAGATTTTGAATTTCAGGTATAAAATTCAACAAAATTCATGTATAGAATTTAAGCAAATTCTTAAGAAAACATAAGAATTATATTT
>CAMVEQ010000039.1:0-23986 GCA_947166545.1 uncultured Treponema sp.
AGAGAAGGACTTTGGTTGCAGAACCGCTCCCTGAGAATCGTCAAAGGAAGCTTGCGTCTCTCCAACCAATAACATATACACCTATTTAACTGTATCTTTTGCAGAGTCCGGGTTCTTAGGCATATCGCGAAACGTTGAGCGATATGGCCCCTAAGCGGTGCTGGAAATGAGACGGTAGCAAGTGCGTGCCGTCGAAGGAGGTTTGGAGGGGAACTTGCAACGAAGTTTCCAGCAGGAAAACCCGCTTCCGAGTAGAGGTTTTCCTCCCCTCCAAATTCTGGGGTCCAAGGGTCCCCCCTTGAAAACAAATATTTATTCCTATATTACATATTTTACATTTGACATTAGCGCATTTTTTCTATACTATATTAATGAACAATTTTAAATACAATGGAGATTTGTATGGACAAAATGATTCTGTACATCGTGCTCCCCGTTGCAGGAATTGTTCTTGGATGGACTATTCGCTGGATTTATGCCAGATTTCAACTTTCCGCGTCGGAGCAAAAGGCCGAACGCGTTAAACAGGATGCCATAAAAGAAGCTGAGGCTCTTAAAAAAGAGATTCAGCTACAAGCAAAAGAACAACTCATTCAGGACCGAAACCAGCAGGAACGGGAGAATCGTGAGCGCAGAACTGAACTTCAGCGTTACGAAAACCGTGTTTCTAAGAAAGAAGAACTCATTGACCAGAAGAGTCAGGAGATTGAAAAGAAAGAAAAGGATTTGGCTAATCGCGCAGCCGCAATGACCAAACATGAAGAAGCTCTTGCCGTAAAAGAAGGAACTCTTTTGACGGAACTTGAGAGAATTTCAGGTCTTACAGCAGCAGAAGCCAAAACTCTTATCATTCAAAATCTTGAAAACGAAGCTCGTCACGATGCACAGGCTTTACTTAACAAAATTGATCAGGAAGCTCAGTTTGTTGCAGAGAAAAAGGCACAGGAAATTCTTGTTGCAACAATACAGCGTCTTGCAACAGAAACAACAAGTGACATTACTGTAACTACAGTTTCACTTCCAAGCGACGAAATGAAAGGAAGAATCATCGGTCGTGAAGGTCGTAACATCCGTACACTTGAAACTCTAACTGGTGTTGACATCATTATTGATGACACACCAGAAGCAGTTGTTATCAGTTGTTTTGATCCTGTTCGCAAGGAAATTGCAAAAGATTCCCTTGAGCGTCTCATTACTGATGGCCGCATTCACCCTGCACGAATTGAAGAAATCGTACAGAAAGTAACACGTGAAGTACAGCAGAAAATATACGAAGAAGGTGAAAAAGCCCTTTTCGATCTTGGCATTCACAACATGAATCAGGATGGAGTAAGAGCTATTGGTCGTCTGTATTTCCGTACAAGCTATGGTCAGAGCGTACTTACACACTCAAAAGAAGTTGCAGAACTTGCAAGCATGCTTGCTGCAGAAGTTGGAGCAAACAGAGACCTTGCAAAACGTGCTGCCCTTCTTCATGATATTGGTAAGGGAGCAGAGACAGACAGCGATCAGAACCATGCAGAAGTTGGTGCAGAAATGGCACGCAAGATGGGTGAAGACCCTAGAGTTGTAAATGCAATTGCAGCTCACCACAACGATTGCGAGCCTCATACAATTGAAGCTATTATTGTTCAGATTGCAGATGCCATAAGTGCTGCACGTCCAGGAGCTCGTAGAGAAACTGTTGACAACTACATCAAGAGACTTGAAAATCTTGAAGAAACAGCAAAGAAATTCCCTGGTGTTGAGCAGGCTTATGCAATTCAGGCTGGTCGCGAACTCAGAATTCTTGTTAATAACGAGAAGATTCCTGATGATCAGGTAAAGGAACTTGCACGTCAGATTGCAAAGCAGATTGAAAATGACTTGCAGTATCCTGGAAGAATTAAAATTACAATGATTCGTGAAACACGTATCATAGAATACGCACGATAATACATTCACCATAAACAAAAAAAGCTTCCGAAATGGAAGCTTTTTTTGTTTTAAAATAATATCATCATCTAGAATGAAATTATTTCTTCAAATACAGATATTGCATATTGATCCGTCATGCCACTTATATATTCAATTACGCATTTTTCCCAGCTTTCTTCATCTTCAATATCAAACACAGGCTTTGTTTCGTATTTCAAAATCTTTTTGCGGGCATTATCGTAATTTGTATATTTTATTACCCAGTCTACAAAAGTTTTGCTTAATTTAGGATTGTATTTAAGGCATTGTTCAAGGCGTTTGTTCTTTGCATAAATCTGAGTACTCATAAGAGTGCGGTAAATACAGCCAAGAATTTCGCGTGCATAATTTTGGAATTCAATTAAACGCCAGTTATTATATATATTTGCAAAACTGAATCTTTTAAGTTCCTTTATGAAGTTAAAATATGCATTACTAAAACATATTCCTTTCTCTGGAGAACTTTGCTCACATAAATTCACAATCATGTCATTAATCAGAACAGTTGTGTTCACTGCCCTGCCGCTTCTTCTGGAATCTGCCTCGTTCCCAAAGCCAAGAGTACTGGCTACAATTTCCCTGAGCTGTCGGTAACTTGCCATGTCAAGTATATGATAGGTCCGAGCATCCTCTATGTCTCTGCCAAGAAAAGCAATTTTATCGCTTACTTTTACAATGCAACCTTCCCAAGTGTATGGGGCAGTGATTCCAGGCCTTTTTATGTCGTATAAATTTAAAGCATTGTCTCTTGGTTTTAAGCCCTGCTGGTCAATTTCTCCGCAGTGACAGATAAGACCGTCTCTTACGGCATAAGTTAAATCAAGATTTCTTTCAAAACCTTCAGGATCTGCCAGTGTTTCAATAAAATCGGCAAAAAAAAGACTGTTACGCTCGTGCCAAAACTTTTTTGGAGCATTCTGCCCATCAGTCTGAAAAGATACAAGAGAATTTAGAATGTCCTCACCAGTATGCCCAAACGGAGCATGCCCAATGTCATGACCAATAGCAATAGCTTCTGTAAGTTCGGTATTAAGTCCAAGATATTTTGCAATTGTAGTACTTACGCTTGCAACATGGCTTACATGCTCCATTCTTGTACAGATATGGTCATTTTGCGGTGCATAAAACACTTGAGTCTTGTGCTTTAACCTGCGGAATGCAAGACTGTGAAGAAGCCTTGTGTAGTCCCTTTCAAATTCAGAACGGATTGAATTTCCCCTGTCATACAAGGTGTTTCCCCGCTTTATGCATTGAGCCCAGTTTGAATTGTTTTGGTCTGTGCGTACAGAAAAAAAAGCATCTCTCATGGTTAAAACAAATCTTTGTTGTTGTAAATTCTTTTATAAATGTCATCAGCACAAGCCTCAAGACATTCCAGTAAGTCAGGGTTAAATGCCCCGCACTCCCCGTTCAAAATCATGCTTTTTGTAGTTTCCAGCGTAAACGAAGGTTTATAGACCCGCTTACAAAGCAGAGCATCAAAAACATCTGCCAAAGCTACAATCTGAGCTTCAATAGGAATTTCCATCCCCTTCAATCCGTCCGGGTAGCCTCTGCCGTCCCAACGTTCATGATGGTTTCGACATATATTATAGGTAAACTTATAGAGTTCCGATTCCTTGAAATTTGGAATGGAATCAATAAGACGGCTACCAGCAACAGTGTGTGTCTTCATTATTTCAAATTCTTCTTTAGTCAAACGCCCCGCAGATTCAGGCTTTAACAGAATTTTGTCTGGAATAGCAATTTTACCGATGTCATGCAAAGGAGTTACTTTTGCAATGTTTTTTACAGTAACATCAGTAATCATGTATTTAGGATGTTTCAATGAAAGATACTTTGCAAAAGTTTCCGTAATTTCTTTCATGCGGTTACAGTGATTTCCAGATTCTACATCGCGGCTTTCCAACGCCTGTCCAAGAGTTTCTATGATGTTCCACTGATTTTCTTTCAACTCAAATTCCTGAGAGCTTATAGTAATCATCTGCTGATTGAAAATGCGTTCAAGCTGATTTTTATTCTTAAAAAGCTCTATGATTTTTGATATTTTCTGCTTAGCAATAAGAAAGTCAATTGTCTTACTGAAAAAGTCAAAAATACCAAGATCAAAAGCCTTTGAAATGTGTCCTGCATCCTGATTGTCAGAAAGAATTATGCACGGAATTTTCCTGAAAAAATCAAGAGAACGGAATTTTTTCAAGACAGAGAACATGTCTACATCAGGAGAATCCGCAATAATCATGGCAGATAGAGAAGACATCTCTTTAAAGGCAATTGAAACCGCTTCTTCGATGTCATGAGTTTTTACTATATCATAGAAAATTTCATATTTATCTAAATATTTTTCCTTTGCGTCATTGGAACTGCAAAAGAAAAGAATTTTAGGCTTGTATATTGCCATCTTAACTCCTAAACAGTACTATTTTAAACTTGATTTGATGTTTTAGCAATAAATTTATGATGCAAAAAGAAGAATTACGTAAGAAAATGAAATTATTAAGGGCTGGCATGACGCAACAGGAAAAACGTTTTGCCTCCCACAAAGCATGTCTCCTTGTCTTAAAGGCAGAGCTGTTCATGTCCGCAAATGTCATATTAAATTATATGGCTGTAAAAGATGAAGCTGATCCGTTCAGAATTACAACCGCGGCATTACATGAACATAAGGCTGTGGCATGCCCACGGTGCAGAGACCGCAGTACTGTAGAAAATTCAGACATGGACTTTTTCTGCATACACGATGCACCAGACGAAGATGACTTTT
This sequence comes from uncultured Treponema sp., assembly GCA_947166545.1. Lineage (GTDB taxonomy): Bacteria > Spirochaetota > Spirochaetia > Treponematales > Treponemataceae > Treponema_D. The sequence goes on from CAMVEQ010000039.1 coordinate 4,721, forward strand.
ATTCTCAGTTTACCAAGAACTCCTGGGGCATATACGAACCTGTTCCGCTAGAAAAATCATTATTTTCCTGCAAAAAGTTCAAGAATAAAAAGATAACGGTAATAGTCCCTGGAAGTGCCTTTTCTGCAACAGGCTGTAGACTTGGCTGGGGCAGAGGCTATTATGACAACTGGCTTATGAAACTGAAAGAAGATGCAATTTCCCATGACTGCACGCTTACAACAGTAGGATTTTGCTTTGACTGCCAGCTTGTGTCGTCTGTACCAGTTGAACCACACGACGTAAAGATGGACTATATTGTAAGTCAGTCTGGCATTATAAAATGCTAGGCTAATCCTGAGAATCTGCGGAAAACACTTGAAGTGGCGGAGTTTCTGGGAAATATGTGTTTAATATCGAAATAAAATCGGTATTCTTTGCATTTGAAACAAACAAAAACGATTCCAGATAAAGATGAGGTGCACCGCTTAAAAGGCTGTCTTGAATAAGCTGTGCAGTGCCTTCATTTGTCTGGGTCTTTATTAATGTCTTGTAGCTCCAAGTGTTTTTCATGCTTGCCCGCCTAAGTTCCGAAGAAGCTTTATCCGAAAGTTCCGATATGAACCTTTTGCGAGCGTTCCTGTACGAATTAACAAAACTTGACTTGTGTAAAAGTCCGGGAGCTTCAAGTTTTCCAACCTGAACAATAGCAGTGGCACCTTCTGCCGTACAGGAATATTCTTCTCCCAAGTCTTCATGAATAAGCTGCGCCAGTTCAAACAAAACGGCATTAAACATTTCTAACTGAGATGCAGAGTCTGGAGCTGGAAAATAAAACTGCATAGGGTCATAAAACTTTTTAGTAGGAACTAAAAGAGGAGAGTCTTTAGGTGCAGACGAAGCACTATATGGCGAACTGTAATTATGCTGCAATTGTACTGAAAGCACACCTTTTTCATTTCTTGGAGTTGGAATCTGTACTTTGGTGCGTGCTTTCTGCTGTTTTAGTAAACCAAAGGTTTGTTCAGCTTCTTTTTTGGCAGTCTTAATGTCAATGTCACCAGTAAACACAATAGAATACAAAGAAGCATCCAAAAGTTTTGTATAGGAAAGAAGAACCGTCTGGAAAGTTGTTTTTGAAAGAATGTCACTATCTTGCCCTATATTATAAACCGCTTCAAAAGGCGTGCCTTTATAAAGATATTGCATGGCTTTTGATTTCAGCTGGAATGAAAGGTCTCCTATCTGTCTTCTCCACTGATATTTCTGGTCGCCTATGAGCAGGTCAATAGGAAGAGGTTCAAGCTCTGCATAGATAAATGCATTTATTGCCGTTGTAAGGACATCGTGAAGTTCGTTTTTCTGACATTCCAGAGTTATGTAAGAGTGAGTTTCAGTTGTCCAGGAAAGAATTTGCACTTTACCAGTGAATACCCCTTCATTACGCAGCTTTGTAAGCTCTGAATTAATGCGTTCCGCACAGGTATTTACAAGCAATGTACGTAATTTTTTATGTTTTGCGGGACTTTGTACTTCACCGCCAGCAATAGAAATGGATGTAAGCACCGTCTGAGAATCTTTAATTGTCTTTGATGTTATGGGAATTCCGTTTTGCAATTTTGCAGACGAAATAGTCCTTACATTGTCTACATAATATTTTGAATAGGAGGATGCATTAAACAGTTCCGCTGCATTTTCTTCCTTAGAGTCCACATTTTCAGAAGAAATTGAATAGGAATTGTTTTTATACCAGGCGTCATCCTTTTTTGTTATGTGCTCGTATCCATTCTTTTCAAAAGAGTCTTGCTGAGCCTTGTATGTAGCGTCGTTTGTCATTACAAAAACAAATGGCTGAGCATTGTTTACATGAGAAATAAGGTTTTCTCTGGTAACAGTCTTTAGTTCCTGTCCTTCCTGCATTAAAGTCTGATAAAGCTTCTGAGGTCTAATATATGGATGCGAAGTCCAGAAATCTTCCATTAAAGTGAGCAGCTTTTGGTTTGTTCCGCTTTGAGCAAGAAAGGTTTTATACAGAGAGTTTTGAGCCTGTGCATAAAGTTGCTGATCTGCATTACAGGCATCTTTTAAAAGCTTTACAAATAAATCCGCCTGTTCTGCCATGGTCACTTTAGGAGCATTTTTAGTCTTTATAATAGAATAAGGTTCTTCCATGACTGCCTGCAGAATAAGCCTTGCACCAGAACTTTCGCTGGTACACGTTGAAGAAAGATACTCTTTGCCCCGCACTCCAAGGGCTGCTTCATTGGTAATTAAGTTTTTATATGGAGAGCCGTCTGCATTAAATATTTCATTTATAATCTGAGTTTCGTTTTTTGAAAGATTTGTAAACTGCACCGCAATTTGAGTAATGTCCGAAGAAAAATCGGGCGATGTAAGAACATATTTTTTTTGTACGTTTACGTAGGTCTGAGAGTTTTGTGAAAACTGCGTTCTATACTGGCTTCCTGTGTAATTGCCATTCCAAGAAGAAAAATATTTTTGCATGACTTTTGCAGCACTTTTTCCAGAAATGTTACCAGTAATGAACATTGCACAGTTATCTGGAGTGTAATAGCTTTTCTGCACAGAAAGCAGGATAGATTTTATCTGTTCTAATGAATAGGAAGAAAAAGTTGCATTGTTAATTCCAAAACTCTGCTTCCAAGGAGTTTCGGGCGAAACTTTTGACTCTATTGCACTATTTATAAACCCTGCGTCAGTATTTTGATAGGTTGAAATCCTTTTTTTCATGGTTTCATAGTTCCGCATTATGTCTTCTTCGGAAAACGAAGGCTGAGTAAGGCATTTAGAAAACGCACGTATATAGGATTCAAACAGTTCTTCAGTAACATCGCAGGAATATATAACCCTGTCGGCATTACTTTTATAGGAGACAGGCACGTAATTTAAGACGGTCTCAGATTTTGCAGTAGAAAGAAAAAGCCGTGAATATAATTCAAGAAACCCCGCATTTGCATTATCCTGAGCACCGTATCCTGCCCTGCACAGAAAATCCACGTGAATCATTGCGGAAGAAGGTACTTCGTTTACAAAAATCTGCATTCCATTTGCAAGCTGATTTACATGCAGGTTTTCTGGTGAGTTTTGAGCCTGAGCCTTACATATAAAAAGGGTAACACAGAAAATGATAATACGTAAGGTATTCTTTTTCATGCAGAAACTATAGCACATTTAGAAAACTTGCAAAAGGGAGCGAAAGCATTGTATAATGCCTTCATGTCACAGGTAACAATTCTTTCTAAAGAAAAAAAATCTTTGGAATATGACGCAACAATTGAAGGAAAGCGCAAACTTACTCCTGCAGAAATATATACTCTTATTCAGAATAGAAACATTTCTTCTGATCCTGACTGGCAGAATGTCTATGTCAGCGACAAAGCTGGGGAATTCGATCCTGCACTCATAATTCAAAGCGAGTTTAACGGGCTTATCGTGCTTGGAGCATTACGCCCTGCCACATTAAAATATCACGATCTTGAGCTTAGAACAGGAATTTACCGTTCCGTGCTTTATAATGTCACCATTGGCGATGACTGTGTAGTTCACAATGTCAGCTACCTTTCCAACTATAAAATTGGAAACCGTGTAATGCTGTTCAACATTCAGGAAATGAGCTGTACGTCACATTCAAAGTTTGGAGAAGGCATTCTTAAAGAAGGCGAAGACGAAGAAAACAGAATTTGGATTGGCGTAGGTAATGAAAACGGAAACCGTTCTGTACTTGGCTTTAAGGACATGATTGCGGCAGATGCCTATTTGTGGTCGCGCTACAGGGAAGATTCTGTTTTGATGCAGCGTTTTGTAGAACTTACAGAAGCAGGCAACGATAAAAAAAATAATACCGTAGGTACTGTAGAAGATGATGCCGTCATAAAAAACTGTACTCTTTTAAAGGATGCTTATATAGGCAGTTTTGCTTACATAAAAGGTGCTTTTAAACTTAAAAACATTACAGTTCTTTCATCTGAGCAGGAACCAAGCCAGATTGGTGAAGGCGTTGAAATGGTAAACGGAATCATGGGCTACGGAAGCCATGTATTCTATCAGGCGGTAGCTGTCCGCTTTATTATTGGACGCAACTGTCATCTTAAATACGGTGCAAGACTGTTGAACTCCATTCTTGGCGACAACTCTACAGTTTCTTGCTGCGAGCTTTTGAACAACCTTATCTTTCCGTTCCATGAACAGCACCACAATTCTTCATTCCTCATTGCATCTACAGTTATGGGGCAAAGTAACATTGCTTCAGCTGCAACAATCGGTTCAAATCACAACTCACGTTCTCCTGACGGCGAGATGATTGCAGGGCGAGGATTTTGGCCGGGACTGTGTTCTGATTTTAAATATGATTCCCGCTTTGCTTCATTCGTGCTTGTTGCAAAAGGTAGCTACCAGTATGAATTGAATGTTACATATCCATTTTCGCTTGTTGCCACAGACAAAAATGATGAAAGCATTCATATTATTCCTGCGTACTGGTTCATGTACAATATGTTTGCCATTGTACGCAACAAGTTTAAGTTTGCCGCCCGTGACAAGCGTATTGTAAAGGTTCAACATATAGAAACAAATCCTCTTGCTCCAGATACAATTCAGGAAGTTGTTTCGGCTGTGTCCCGCATTATTGAGCTTACACAGCGCTACCTTAAACTGCCAGATGACCTTATTGCAAAAATGACGCTGTATAACCCTAACCCACAGATATTAAAAGATTTCAGGGCTAGAGCTTGTGCAGAACATGATGGGGAAGCTTTAAGACAAATAGCAAAAGATTATCTGCATCAGAATGCAGATTCTCAATTCTTGTTAACAGATGACCGCTGTCAGAAAAAGTACGGAGCTGTAATTTACAAGAGTGCTCAGGCTTACCGTGAATACCGCAAGATATTAAAATATTTTGCTGTTGAAGCCCTTATGGACTGGGGACTTGTTCACCAGACAGAAGAACTTTGCAATGACGACATAAAGAAAATAGAAGAAAATACTCTTTATACCAAGTGGCTCAATGTTGGCGGTCAAGTCATTCCAGAAGAACGTGTATTTGAGTTGTTAGACTTTATAAAGAGCGGTAAGATTGTTACTTGGCAGCAGGTACATGAATTCTATGACCAGTGCCAAAAGAATTATATAGAAGATAAAGCACGCTATGCGCTTTACATTCTGGAACTGCTTTATTCCATTCCAATCAAGGAATTTACACCAGAAGTATACAGCGACATTACAAAAGACGTTGCCGTTGTTTCAATGCACATGCTGGAATCTTCAATTTCTTCTCGCGAAAAGGATTTTAAAGACTTTTTCCGTTCAATCACCTTCAAGAACAAGGAAGAAAAAGATGCCGTACTTGGTACTCTTGAAGACAACAGTTTCCTCAAAACACTTAAAGCCACTACCGATGATTTTAACGCGGTTCTAGGAAAGCTTTTTCAGAATTTGCGGTAAAGGACACAGACTTACTTTTAGCAAAGAAGTAAGGTTCACTTCTAATAAAAAAGCAAGATTTACTTCTAGTAAAGAAGTGAGTCTTGCGGATAGTAAAGAACAGACTTGTAGCAAAAAAAGGAGACCTCCGTTAGGAAGTCTCCTTTTTATTTTCATTACTTAAACTATAAAAAACTAAATTATAAAATCTTAGTCAAAGAAACATGTTGCCTTAAGAAGTTCCGCATTAAGAATGCCACCAAGAGCAGCTCCACGCTTTGTATTGTGACTCAAAGCAACAAACTTTACATCAAATACATTACACTTTCTCAAGCGGCCAATGACACATGCCATGCCCTTTTCTGTCTCGCGGTCTCTACGAGGCTGTGGACGGTTTTCTTCATGGCGAACAACAATAGGATGTACTGGAGCAGACGGCAAATCAAGTTCCTGAGGAACAGACTTAAAGGAAGTCCAAACCCGCTCAATTTCTTCAAGAGAAGGCTTTTTATCTTCTGGAAGGTCAAATTCCAAGCTGACGGTTGCAGTGTGTCCGTCAATTACAGGAACTCTTGTACAAGTTGAACTTACAACAGGAAGAACAGAGTTTTCAATCTTGTCGCCAGAAACCTTTCCCAAAATCTTAAGACATTCTTTTTCAGTCTTTTCTTCTTCGCCACCAATATATGGAACAATATTATCAATCATGTCAAAGCTTGAAACTCCAGGATAACCTGCCCCACTTACAGCCTGCAATGTAGTTACAATCATTCTCTTTACTGGGTAACCAGCCTGAATGAGAGCATACAAAGGCATCATATATGTCTGCAAAGAGCAGTTAGGCTTTACTGCAATAAAACCTTTGTCCCATCCATGATGAGCACGCTGTTTTGCAATGATATCAATATGGCTGCTGTTAATTTCAGGAATGAGCATTGGAACATCTTCGGTCCAACGGTTTGCACTTGCATTTGATACAACAGGAATGCCCTGTGCTGCATAGCGTTCTTCAAGATTCTTTATTTCATCCTTGCTCATTTCAAGTGCGCTGAATACAAAGCGGCACTTTCCCAAAGCTGACTTTTCATCGTTAGCATCCTGAACAGTTAATTCTGCAACATCCGCAGGAATATCTGCACCAATCAGCCAGCGGCTTGAAACAGCATCCTTATAAAGCTTTCCTGCACTACGAGGTGAAGCTGCAACGTAAGTTACCTTAAACCAAGGATGATTTTCCAACAACTTTATATATCTCTGGCCAACCATTCCAGTTGCACCCAATACACCTACTGGTATCTTATTCATATATTACACTCCTTTAAAGCGGACTTGATAATTTCCAAAGCTTCTGGTTTTACGTCTACAAGAGGCAGTCTGCAAGGACCTGCAGAAAGTCCCTTCAAGTTCATTGCAGCCTTGATGCTTGTTGGGTTGCCGTCTATAAATGCGGCACGGAAGAAAGGCTGCAGCCTGTAATGAATTTTTCTTGCATCTGCAAACTTTCCGTCAAGACAATCATGAACAAGTTCTGTCATTAATGCAGGAATGAGGTTTGTAACTACAGAGAAAACTCCGTCTCCACCTGCTGCCATTAATGGAAGAGTAAGACCATCATCTCCACTCATAACAGAAAAATCAGGATGTTTTGAAACAATCTTTTCTATTACTTCCATCATCTGATTAATGCTTCCGCTTGCTTCTTTTACGCCAGCAATATTTGGAAGATCTGCAATGCGTGCAAGAAGTGGTACAGAAATGTTCTTTCCTGTGCGTCCCTGAATATTGTATACTATTATAGGAATGCCAACCTTAGAAACAGCTTCATAATGACGGTAAATACCTTCATCGCTAGGCTTGTTGTAATAAGGAGTAACAACAAGAGCGTAATCTGCACCAAGTTTTTTTGCACGTTCTACATATCTTACTGCATCACGGGTATTGTTGCTTCCTGCACCGATAACAACTTTTACCTGTTTATTGTTTTTTGTATTCCATTCTTTTACGAGCGGAATGGCAATGTTAATAAGTTTTTCCTCTTCCTCTTCATCAAGAGTAGGTGTTTCGCCTGTTGTTCCCAAAGGTAAAAGTCCATCAATGCCCTGTTCCAACTGGAACAAAACATTCTTCTTGAAGCCATCATAATCCACTGAACCATCAGCGTTCATTGGTGTAATCATGGCTGTGAAAGAACCCTGCAGTCTAGACATGATACATAACTCCTTTCTATAATAATCCAAATATTGCATAATTATACAAAAAACATGCAAATTAATCAACAACAACGGAAAAATAAAAAAACGGTATTTGAGCACACTAATCAAATACCGCAGACTAAGAACTGAATTTTTTTAATAATTTTTACATAATATATAAAATCTCTTTATCTCCGACTCACTCCACATTTTAACTGTTACAAAAGTACCATACCACCCCTGTTCAAGCAACAGAATATCCTACCAAAAATATGGTATATTCATACCATGTTTCTAGTAAAATCAAGCAGTCTTTCTTTTTTTTTAACAATATGCTATAATAATTGACATGAAGCAAAAAGTTTTTTTTCTGACACTTTTGTTATTTGCTTTTTATTTCATTTCTTCCACTGTAGTTTACAAGGATACTTCCATTCCTATTGAAACCAGTTTATATTGGGACCGTAATAATTCATACGATGCAAATACAGTCCTTTCAAATACCTTTTCACCTACAAAACGAGAATTTACCTGCAAGGCAGACCGGGGTTCTTTATGGGTACTTATAAAATTTGATAAAAATGATATTAAAGGAGTTCCCTCTTATGCACTTGATCTTGGGCAAAGCTCTGTTTCAAAGGCAGAACTTTACATAAAAAACGGTGATTATTGGAGACCTTACAGGATAACAGGAAACAGCCAAAATAAAAGGAAATTGCAAACCAGCTTCATGCGTGATGTATTAATTATAAGCGGCAATCACCTAGAAGAAGGGGATTCTTATAACCTGCTACTGAAAATAGCCCCTAATTACGGAAAAACAAGCATTATTACACTGCATCACATTAATAACTACAGCAAGCATGTAATGTCTGCAACTATTTTTCACTCAACAATATCCTGCATGTGCTTTTCCATTGCGTTTATGGCACTCATATACGGTCTTTTGTTCAGCGACGTAATCACAAAGCTTATAAGCGTAAACATTTTCATTTTTCTGGTTACGCAGTTACAGCTTACTGGAATGGGTCCTACATACCTTTGGAACATACTTTCAAGAAGCCTGCCTTCAAATGATTACATTTCCTATTTTTTCATGAGGCTTATAATTGCAAACATTGCAATAATCCTTTTCAATCTTCCTAAATATAAAACAAACGGAAAATGCTGCATTCCATATAAAGTCAGTTTCTACGCAATTCTTTCACTAGGAGTTTTAGACTTCCTCATAAACTGTTTTATTCCTTCTCAAAAAGTAATATTCTTTTCTTTCCACATAACAGTCATTATTCAAGATATGCTTTTCCTGTATCAGTTAATACTCGTAAACAGAAGAAACAGAAAAGAACTCCCCTTCCAAACTTTTTATTGGGCACCTGTATTTGCACTGAATATTTTCAAACATGTAGTTGATATCTTACCATTAATTTCTACTATAAATCTTATTCTTTTCAAAAAAGACTCTTATCTGCTCAAATATCTGTCCTTCTTTACATTCATAATTCCTGTTTTAATAAAAACCTTAAAAGAAATACGCTCAAAATTCAAAGATTTACGCGATAAGCTTGAAAAATATGAACTGAAAATTCAGACAGATGAAATTGACAATAATTTTTACGTTTCAACAATTCATCAGCTGCTTGACATGAATACAATGGCAATAAATGCACTACACATGCCAGAACTCAAGTTTGACACTTATGACAGCAAGGAAATTAAAAATCTAATACAGTACAATCTTGTAAAAGCACAGTCTTTCTTAAACACAAGCTTACAGATACGTACTAAAAAAGCCTTGTATGATTCAAACATTATTTTGCAGTCCTTTTTCAAAAGCTGTGTTACTAATATTGAAACCATGGCAAAACGTAATCACATAAGAATAAACGTGCGTTCTACTGTGGGGGATGATGATTTTATTAGAGCAAATCCTTATATTATCCAACTTATTTTTGCAAGCCTTGCAAATTCTGTAATAAAGGTTACTGAAGAAAATTCAATTCTATTCATAAGCTTAAATTATGAAGACAATAAGCTTTCATACACGTTGCAGAATGAAATGACTCCAGAATCACAGAAAGCTCTTAAAAAAATCATTACAAAAAATAACAGCTGCGTACTTTCGGAAGACATCATCGATTCTAATACCTATGAATTTGAAATAATACAAAGGGCCTGTAATCTTTACAACGGAAATCTTTTAATAAAACCACAGTCAAAGGGTGTTCAGTTTAGTGCAGAATTATATATTGAGCACTTAAAAACAATGGGGCACACAGATGCTATTTATGCAGACTCCTTCTACAAACCAGAGCTTAATAAAGATAAAACCCCCATTCCTATCAGACTTCCTTTTTCATATCTTAAAAATGAACCGTTATCTATCTTCATTGCAGAAGACAATGCTGTCAACATTTCTTATTTCCAAAGCATTTTGCAGGAATATGGCATTGTAAAAACGGCTTCAACAGGTCTTGAAGCCTGGAATATACTCAACGAAACACAACTACAGCCAGACATTATTATTTCAGAATACAATTTGCCTATGATTTCAGGCATGGAATTCTTTACAAAATGCAAAAGTTCTTTTAACTTGCAAAATATTCCGTTCATTATGCTTTTACAATCATCTGAATCTGCAAAGATGCAGGAACTATATTCAGAAGGGGTATCTTCCTGCCTTATAAAGCCATTTACAACAATAGATTTTTTCAATCAGATTTCTTCTGTACTTACAACCAGTTACAAAGCAAAAAATGCTGTACTGAAGCAAATAGACAAGGTTGTAATAAGCAGTAAAAACAACAAAGAAGAAGAAAATACGAATCTTTTTGAAAAAACAAATCTTTCTGCGCGTGAAAAACAGATAGCCATTTTGATTTCTGTAGGAAAAAGCGACAAGGAAATTGCGGAGGAACTGAACATTTCTCCAGCAACAGTTGCAACACACAATAAAAACATCTTCAAAAAGCTTTCTGTTCACAGCCGTATTGAGTTGATTAAAAAAGTACAGTAAGATAAGAACCAACATAACTAAAAAGAGGTAGATTGCATGGCAGGAAATACGTTTGGAGAAGCATTTAAGGTCACAACATTCGGAGAAAGTCATGGAGAGGGACTTGGATGCATAATAGACGGATGTCCTTCTGGCATTACATTTGACAAAGATTACCTACAGTTACAGATGGACCGACGTAAACCTGGTGCAAAAAACAATGCTTCTGTAACAGCTCGTCAGGAAAGCGACAAAGCTGAAGTTTTAAGCGGCATTTTCGAAGGCAAGACAACAGGAACCCCCATTGCAATAATGATAAGAAACACAAACCAACATTCTGGTGACTATTCAAATATTATGGATAAGTTCCGTCCCGGACATGCTGACTTTACATATTATGAAAAATATGGAATTAGAGACTATCGTGGTGGCGGACGTTCCAGCGGAAGAGAAACAAGTGCAAGAGTTGCGGCGGGGGCTGTTGCTTCTATGTTACTCCGTCAGTCAGGAATTTCAATTACAGCATATACACTTGCAGCTGCAGGAATTTACTGTGAGACAATAAATACAGACGAAATTGAACAGAATTCATTGAGAGCTGCAGACAGCAAAGCTGCAGTCAAGATGAATGAAAAAATTGAACAGCTTAGAAAAGAAGGAAATTCTGCAGGCGGCATTATTGAATGTGTGGTAAAAGGAATTCCTGCAGGATTGGGAGAACCAGTATTTGACAAAGCAGATGCCCTGCTTGCACATGCAATGCTTTCCATAGGCGCAGTTAAGGGCATTGAGTTTGGAGCTGGATTTAATGCCGCAGAGCTGACAGGAAAAGAAAATAATGATCAGATGAGAAAAGGTCCAGAGTTTCTTTCTAATAATGCAGGTGGCATTTTAGGCGGAATTACCAGAGGTGACGATATTATTTTCCGTGTTGCAGTAAAACCAGTTCCAAGCATCTTTTCTCAACAGCAAACAATAAACATTCATAATGAAAATGAAACAATGCAGATTGAAGGCAGACATGATGTCTGTCTTTGTCCTAGAATTGTACCAGTCATTGAAGCAATGACAGCTATAACTCTTGCAGACTTGATGTTAAGAAACAGGACTTCACGGGCTTAAATAAAATGAAAAAAAATCGGATTATATTTATCAGTTTACTTTGCATTTCAGCATTCGGAATTTTCTGCGGTATATGCATTCGCGATGTTCGTACTATGATAAGGGCAGAAAACTTTGTTACTGATCTTACGCAAGAACAGCGCGAACAGCTAAACATAGCCGTAACCGATATAAATCTTTCGCCATTACCATATAATTTAACAACTCCTGATTTATATATAAATGCAGGAAGTGCAATCATTGTAGACACAGCTACCGGAAGTATTCTTTATGAAAAGAATGCTGACGAACCAATACCGCCAGCTTCGCTTACAAAGATTGTAGAAATGTATGTATTGTTTCAAGCGGTAGAAAACAAAGAAGTTTCTTTAGATGATATTGTTCCCCTGCCCCCACAATGCTGGTCAGAAAATTTACCGTCAGATGCATCAAGAATGTATCTAGGAAAAAATCAGCGGGTTACATTGCAGGAATTAATGCTTGGGCTTGCAATTGCAAGCGGTAATGATGCTTCAATTGCAGCGGCATATTATGTCTGTGGCAACATGGAAGACTTTGTAAAAAGAATGAATGAAGCTGTTAAAAGTCTTGGGTTAAAACATACTCATTTTGTAGAGTCAAGCGGTTACAGCGAACGCAATACAACAACTGCAAGGGAATTTGCAACATTTGCAAGAATGTATATAAATAAATATCCGCAATCTCTTGAACAGTTTCATTCGCGAGGCCAGCTGGAATATCCACAAACAAAAAACCTGCCGCCAGAATTGCAGTCCAGCGGGCAGGTTTATACAATAAAGCAGAGTAATACTAATAAATTACTTGGTAAAATTTGGGGCTGTGACGGATTAAAGACAGGCTACATTGATGAAAGTGGCTATAACATAGCGGTAACAGCAAAAAGAAATGGAACAAGATTTTTATCTGTAACAATGAGGGGACCAGGAAACTCAACAGCAGAAGGCAATTCTTATCGGGTTGCAGACAATCTGACTCTTTTTAATTATGCCTTTTCAAACTTTGCAGATTATCACGCAAAGAATGAGGAACACGAATTTGCCATTGGAGTTGCAGATTCTAAGCAAAAATTCATAAAACTTGTTCCTGCAAAGTCCGAAGACTTAACAGTACCTTTCATTGTTGGCAGTTCACCAGAAGAATCAGTTTCCGCTGTCCACGTAGAAGTAAACATGCCACACTGTCTTTTAGGAGCAATAAAGCAGGGCACTCAATGTGGTCAAATTTCATACAAAATAGGATCTACTACATTACGGGAAATTCCACTAGTTGCAGATAGAGATGCAGAACAGGCAGGTCTTATAGGCAGAATGTATGGAAAATTAATTTATTCGCTTATAGAACTTGATTTTTCAATAAGATCCATGATAGACACAAATTCATAGCCATCATTAAGAAGAGACACAATAACCGCTTCCAAATCTCTGTCCGCAGTGCCTACAGACATAGGAATGACAAGACAGTTTTCTTCTATTGTGTTAGAATCAACATAAAGATATCCCGATTTAGAACCAGCATCTTTTATGAGTGAATTATAACTGTTAAATGGGGCATGCCAAAGGAATGATAATTCTTTTCCAGTGACCATGTAAAAATCATCTTCATTACGGGCAAGTCCCTGCCGTATAAAATCGGAATCTACCCTATAAGTTGTGTTCTGTAAATCTACATTGCAAAAGAACATTGAAGCACATACATTACCAGAATCTGAAAGAAGTTTTGTTTCTAAAGGATAACGCTGAATAAATTCGCCGTTTATAAAGAATGTGCCGCACGCATCATATTTTTTGAGTATATATAATATTCTTCCAATTCCTTTAGCATCACCAACGGCATCAAAAATCAAAGTTGCCTTTTTTCTTACAGGTGCAAGTTGCTGTGCCCTGCCATCTAAAGGATATGTAAATGCCTTTTTGTCCAGAGTTCGTACATATACAGAATTAGTATAATTTATATTATCAGCTTCACCAATAAATATGCGGAAATTAGGATTTGTCTGAACCATATTAGCAGATGGTTTATTTTCAGTCTCACCCAATTCATTCCAAGTATTAGACACTTCATCATAAAGATAGACAGGAGAAGTTGATGATGTATAAGCAAAAACTCTTTCATCAGTCCAGAAAGCTTTTTGCACAGAAGACAAAAACATTACTCTATCATTTTTAGCAACAGAATAATCTTGTTCCTTAAATTCAAGATAGTGTACAAATTCTTTTCCACCAATATAAATGCTTGAAGAAGAATTCCATGCAGCACATACAATTTCCTGCCCCGTAATTGCAATTGTCTCTTTCCATCCATCAAGACTATATAATAAAAAAGTTGCATCATCAGAGAATGCAACATATTTTCCATCCGAAGATAGAACAGGAGAAATTGAATTGTATGTAGAAAAAATTAAATGAACTTTATCAGATAAAGAATATATAGAACTTATCTTTTTTTTATCTGCGTATCTAATATAGTCAATCCATAAAAGTGGAGTACCATCTGTCTGCCAGAATACGGTACAGTCAAGAGGTGCTCCAGGAACAATACTTAACGGCTGTTGAACTACAGGCTGTACAAAGTCATATTTATCTTCATTAACCGTACAGTAAGTAATAAATTTATTACCAGTATTAACAACAAGTTGAGAACCATCCGAATTACACCAGAAACAATCCTGAGAAGAATCGAAAGCATATAACAGACGTCCTATTACAGAACCATTTGCAACAAAATAAGAATACAGCCCTCTGATATACAGTTCACTTTCCATTATGCGGTAAATAATATCACCATCTATATATAACAGACTCTTTTTTTGGGTCCATTCAACATTTTGAATTGTCCCCTTTCCTATCTTTCGATATTTTTCAGACAGACTGACGTCCTTAAATGAAATTTCAGGATTAATAAAATACACAGAACCATTTTTTTCATAAAGCACAAAAGAACTGTCAGGTGCCCACTTTACATTAACTTTTCCAGTTTCAATGGCTATTTTTTCCACTAGGATCTTTTTTGTGCCCGATGCTGTATTCTGCAGCAACAGCTTTCCTGTACCAGTAATATCTTTTTCAACATAACATAGCCACTTTCCATCTGGACTCATCTTTATTGTGCGTAAATCTTCTTTATCCGAAATCCATTTCAGTTGGTTTTCTGAATGAGAATATACAGCACTACCATATTTATTTCTAACTAGAAGTGAATTAGAAAAAGGAAGAGGTGTAAGAAGTTCCGGATAACATGTAAGTCTCTTATAGCCGGATTCAACACCACTTTTTGTAAGATGTGCAGAAAACAGGCTTTTATATTCTTGAGAAACCGTAAAGAGCAATTCATCGTTTTGATTTATGTCCAGTCCTCCAAAAGTCTTTGGAGGTACTGCATAACAAATATTAGAGACAGAAAAAAGAGTTAAACAGAAAATGACAGCAAGGACAAAGTGTACCGTTTGCTTCATCAGCACATCCTATTTTAAAACAGACATTGGATTAACAAGTTTTCCATTTTTATATACTGTAAAGTGCAGGTGTGGACCTGTTGAATAGCCTGTACTTCCTACAAGACCTATTTCCTGCCCCTGAGATACAAACTGTCCTTGCTTTACCTTTATTTTAGACATGTGTCCATAAAGAGTCTGATATCCATCAATATGTTTGATTATGACATAATTTCCAAATACATTTGACCAGCTTGCATAAGCAACAGTACCACTCATAGATGCTTTGATAGAAGTTCCTGTAGGACATGCCATATCAACACCTGTATGATAAGAAGCTGCACCAGTAATAGGATCTGCACGAGACCCGAACGCAGAAGACAATCTCCAGGAAGCTTTTATTGGCCAAGTAAACAATTCGCCCATAGCTTTTTGAAGAGATTTACTGTCAAGTTTTGCACCAGGAATAAATAAAGATTGTCCAATAGAAAGAACGTCACTGTCTAAATCATTAATATCAAGAATATCTTCTACAGTTACATGATATTTTGCACTTATACTTTCAAGAGAATCACTAGAGGAAACTGTATGTAAAAGTCCATCTACAGAAGGAATTCTTAATTTTTGACCAAATTTTAAGTAGCGAACATTTGAAATGTCATTTACAGCAATTAATGTAGAAATATTAGATAATCCAAATTTATAAGTAATGGAACTTATTGTGTCACCAGATTTTACAGTATAATCCTGATAGCTGACAGGCTCTTTAAAAACAAATTCAGAGACAGAAGCTTCTTCTATTCCCTGAGCGACATAGCCTTCACTGTTAAAAAATGTCTCTGTATTCTTTGCACAGTCAAACATAGCTTGATTAAGAAATTCTTCTTCGGCAATATCAGAAAGATCAAACTTTACAACATGAGCATGAGTATCATAATTATTCAATGCAGAAACAACACCTATAGAAATAAGAATGCACAATGGAATGGCAAGTATATAAATAGGGCTTACCTTTATCTTTTTCCCAGAACGTCTTTCACGGACAGGATTTCTTCTATATGTAGCATTAGGATAATTAAATATCTGAGGAAAAGATGAGACTGTACTTGATTTACGCAGCACAGCAGTATTTGCAAAACTTATAACTTCCATGTATCTACTATCGACATAATTTTATTTCGATATTAGAATATAAAACCAAGAAAAGGAATGGAACACATAAAGACAAAATCAATTTTATTGTGTATTTTCATAGGGATCATAATGGGAATGGCAATAAAACTATTCATCATAGATATAGTACACATCAGCGGAACTTCAATGGAACCCACACTACAGGATGGAAAAGCTGTAACAGTAAATAAGCTGGCTTACGGTCTTGTAAAACCGTTCGGAAGCAGTCTTTTCTTCTCTTGGGATACCCCAGAAATCGGCGATATCGTCATATACATGCATGAAAACAAACTTGTAATAAAGAGATGTGTAGCCACAGCCCTTTGTCCACTGGAATATTCATCGGATAATGGGTATAATCTACTAGTGAACAATGCCGACTACTACCCTCTCACAGAAGAACAATTTTTAGCAATGAAAACTTTTAAGGAAGTGCCAGAAAACATGATTCTTGCAATAGGGGACAATTATACAGAATCCATTGATTCACGAAGTTACGGATTTATTCCTGTTTACAACATACTAGGAAAAGCTTTATGCAATTAAATTCTTTCTTTATAAAATGGAGATCTATATTCGTACTGTCACTCATAATGCTGGGATTTGTAATAATCTATGTGCAGTATGCAAAACTGGCATTTGAACCGAAGAAAACCTTTAGCACAAAACCTCCTGTTGTTGAACGAGGTTCTATAGTTGACAGAAATGGAAAACCTCTTGCGGTGCAGACAAATTTCTACCACTTTGGTGTAACACCAAAAATGATAAAGAATGTAGCAGCCTTTGCAGTTGCTGTAGCACCAGCATTAGATATGAATGCTAATGACATTGCATCACGCATAACAATGAATAAAGGAAGCAGTTTTATATATCTGAAAAAGAAGCTAAGCCAAGATGAATATAATTATCTTTCTGAAATAATTAAGAATAACAATTACATTTCATTCTGCCAATTTGACAAGATTCCTGGCAGAATATATCCAGAAAACAATCTTGCAAGCCAACTCATTGGTTACATGGGAGATGACGGTAAAGGCCTTAGTGGAATTGAATATTCTCAACAGGAAGTTCTTTCTCCATCCATAAAACCTGACACAACCGAAGACCTTTACGGAGATAATGTATACCTTACAATAGATGCAAATCTTCAATACAAACTGGAAAAAATAGCACAGAAGACAATGGAAAAAACTCAGGCAGAAAACATGATGATTATTGCTGCCGATGCCCGTAACGGAGAGATACTTTCTTATATAAGCTTGCCTTCTGCAAATCTTAATTATTTTACATCTGCAAAAGCTGAAGAAACCATAGATCGTCCTGCGGCTACAGCTTATGAACCAGGAAGCGTATTCAAAATTTTTTCAACAGCAGCATTCATAGATTCAGGAGCATTTTCAACTGACAAAATATTCTTATGTGACGGTATTTATGAACAGACCACAAATCTTGGAGAGCATTTTCGAATTACATGTCTAGACCATCATGGATGGGTATCTGCACGAGAAGCATTGAAATATTCTTGTAACGATGCCTTAGCTCAGATGAGTGAATTAATCACGACAGATACATTCCTTTCTTATATCCACAAATTTGGATTTGGGGATAAAACAGGTATTGAACTGCCTTCTGAATCAAGAGGTTCTGTTAAAAGTACAGATGATAAATATTGGTCTGCACGAAGTAAACCAACCATGTCTATAGGTCAGGAAATAAGTGTAAATGCATTACAGATGGTTCATGCGGCTACAGCATTTGCAAACAAGGGGCTACCTATAAAACTAACTGTCATAAGCCGCATTACTGACAGAAACGGAACCGAAAAATATGTTCACAAAGCAGAATATGAAGACAGAGTTTTAAAATCCTCTACGGCTCAATATATATTAAGCTGTATGGAAACAACAGCTCAAAGCGGAACTGGACACAATGCAAACTTAGGAGACATTTCTATTGGTGTAAAGACAGGTACGGCACAAATGGCAGATCCTGTAAATGGAGGCTATAGTGATACAGACTTTCTTTCCAACTGTCTGGCAATATTCCCAGTTGAATCACCAGAAATTATTCTTTATATAGTTATTGAAAAGGCAAAAGGTGAAACTTATGCAGGACGCATTGTTGCACCTGTAATTGCAGAAACTGCAGATGAAATAATAGACCATCTGGGACTTAACAGAAACAATGCTGCAAGTCTTGAACATTCAGGAACAATTTCAATCATAGAAAACGAGCCGTTAACAATAGGTTCTGTTGTTCCTAATTTTATAGGCAGACCAAAAAGAGATATTATTCCTCTACTCGATCAGCCGAATTTTAATTTCATAATACATGGAGAAGGCTGGGTTGTATCTCAAAATCCTTTGCCAGGAACTCCAGTTACGGAGAACATGACCATTGAACTCGTACTTGAATAAAAATTATGAGCTTTTCTCAAAAAGATTTCCAGCACTAAGCGAAATGTTAAAAGAGGATTTTGACAGTTTTGAGAAAAATCCACTTCCATTAAATATTGAAACTGCAAAGAACGGTTCTCCAACAGCAATAGACCACAATCTTGCCCTTCATTCAAAATATAATCCAGAACGAGAAGCTCAACAGTTGATATCTAATTTTTCCATAGATACACATCAAGCCGCCATATTCATAAGTTTTGGGCTGGGATATGCACCGATTGAATTTGTAAAAAAAAATCCAGAAGTTCCCGTTATTATTATCGAACCTAATCCAGAGTATTTATTTCAGGCATTTTCTGTACTAGACTGGACAGCTGTTTTTGAACATAAAAATTTAATCGTTGCAATAAAAACACCTCTTGATATTACGCAATCTATTCTTTCACAATATAAGACAAATTCTTTATATATATTAAGCATTCTAGAAATAGAATGCTTTTTTTTGTACTGCAACAC